>CAZCLX010000112.1:0-5874 GCA_964499615.1 uncultured Oscillospiraceae bacterium | reverse complement strand
TCGCAATAGAGCATATTCCGTGTTACTTTTGGCTTTTGAGTCTGCTAAAACTTGCGAAACCGGAATCCCTAAACAGGTGCCTCATGAAGTGGGCAGCGAGTGTTCTGCCCCAGGATAGGAGTGGTCTAACGGTTTCTTTGGACGGAAAAACGGTTCGTTCGACCATAAGAATGAAGAACTACAGCAGCCCTCTCCATATTGTCAGCGCACAGCTCTCAGAGCTTGGGATCACATTTGCGTCAAAGAGCGTGGACGGAAAAAGGAATGAGATCCCCGCTGTGCAGGAACTGATTAAAGAGTTGGACATAGCAGGCTGTATGGTAGTCGCGGATGCTCTGAACTGCCAGAAGGAGACCGCTGCGGCAATTGTGGAGGGCAAGGGAGACTATCTGCTGGATGCAAAAGGGAATCAGCCGATACTGGAGCAGGAGATCAAAGAGTATGTCCAGGATGCATCTCTGCGAAAGGAGATGGAGACAACCTCTTTGACAGAAAAGAACAGAGACCGAATAGAAACACGTACAGCTTATGTTACAACAAATATAGACTGGCTATACGGGAAAGAAAAGTGGAGGAATCTGGCGTGTATTGGAGCGATTCGAACAGAATTTGAAAGAAATGGAACGAAAACAGAGCAATGGCATTACTATATCTCCAGCCGCCGTCTGACGGCGCAGGAACTGCTTCATCATGCCCGAATGGAGTGGTCAGTGGAAACAATGCATTGGCTTCTCGATGTGCATTATTCTGAAGATTATTGTCGAATCGCCAACAGTACCATTCAGGAAAATCTCAACCAGCTTAGAAAATTTGCGCTAGGGCTAATTAAACAGTTCAAGCAGCGCTCCGGCTCAAAACTCCCTCTCTCAAAAATCATGTTCAACTGCCTGCTGGACTGCGGGGTGCTTTGCGATATATTGGAAAATTGATTTCCGTGGGCCGTTTTTTTATTCTTGTGAAAGTCTGCCAGATAGAACCTCCGCCAGGGGATACTGAAGGGCAAGGTGCTTCCAGGTCATTCGGTCCAGTTCTCCTGTCATGGGCAGGCGGCATAGCTGCTGGAAGGAGGCAAGGGAATCGGCAGTGGCATCGTCCAGGATCCCGGAGAGGGAGGGGGCGCCGACGCTTCCGTATAAGTCGGAAAGGCATTGCAGCATCCCCTGCACCAGATACAGGCAGGAATCGCGGTCACCCTTCTTTATCACCTGGCGGGGAGAAAAAATCATCTCCATTGGCTGAACTGGGCCTACAGCTACCAGGGCAGGCAGATAGTGGCTGACCAAAGCATCCCAGGTCTCCTGATTGGTGACGCCGGTGACTGGCAGGCCGTGCTTGCGCTGAAAGGCGGAGACAGCAGCCATAGTCTCCGGCCCGTATATTCCATCGGGGATCACATTTGGATGGCTGGGATCGTTTTTGGAGAGAACGCGAAGCATAGTTTGCAGCGCCCGAATGGGCTGACCGATAAAGGATTCCGTAGGTCTCATCGTACCACCTCCTGCCGAACTGGATCCTGATCCCCGGTGCTCAGGTTTCCACCTGGGAACTGGGTCATGGTGCTGGTGCGGGAGTAGCGGGTGCGCAGCGGTGTGGTGCCCAGAATTGCTGCAGTGTATGGGAAGTTCTCCACACTTAGAAAACTGGTGGTTTCGATGCCGGAGAACTGATCGTAGATTTCATTCCAGGTGTCAAAGTTAACAATCCCCGTTTGGGGCAGCCCTGCCCGGCGCTGGAATGCCAGAACCGCGCTCCTTGTGGCTGGGCCGAAGATTCCATCCACGGCCAAGGAGGGAATTTCCGGAATGTAAGCTGCAAGGACGCTTAGCATATACTGGAGGTGCTCCACCTTGATGCCCCGGTCTCCCTGCTGGATGGGGTTGGTGTTGGCCCAGGAGTTTGCATAGAACCGAATGCCTTGACTGCGCAGCTCCGACAGGCTGAGTACGGCGGTGTAATACCGGATCAGAGCGTACCAGGTCGCCTGACCAACAATACCATCCGGCTCCAATCCAAAAATTTCCTGGAAGCGCCGGACTGCGGCTTCTGTTTGGGCGCCAAAGATTCCGTCTACCGGATTGATTTTGGGAATGGACGGATAGTTCTGGGAGATTTGGTTCAGCTCTGTCTGAATCACCACCACGCTTGGCCCGGTGAAGCCCCGGCGAAGGGTCCGGACGAAAGAAGAGGTGAGATTCTGGACAGGCGCGTTGCTGACGATCTCCACATTTCCGTAGTAGCTTCGTAGAATATCGATGTAGCTGTAGCCCTGAGCGGCAAGATTCTGACTGCCCCACTGGCTCAGACCCTCGCAGGTCACCGTGGTGCCGTTGCAGAACTTTGCGGCCAGAGGCTCCACTGTTCCCACCCGGCGGATGTAGGAGTTAAACAGCTCGTCGGCAAGCCGAGAGATGTTTTCAAAATAGCTTCTTCCATTCACAAAAAATTGATCATAGGCTGTGGAATTGGTGATATCAAAATCATAGCCTCTGCTTCGGTAGAACTCGGTATAGACCCGGTTTAGGGCAAAGGAAACGATGGCAAGAATGTTGGCCCGTAGGGCGCTTTCTCCCCAGGTGGGGTAGATTTCACTGGACGCGACGTTTTTCACATAGTCCACAAAGCTTACAGTTACGTTGGCGGCGGAGGCATCCGGTGCGCCCAAGTGTACGGTGATCCGCTGGGGGACCACTGGAATCGGACTGCGGGGCAATGGATCACCTCCTATAGATTTTGAGGCGGCGTGTCGAACTGAACAGACCGGTTCCGGTCATCCGGCAGCTCCGACAGGGGAACCATTTCCAGATTCTGAACGGTGGTGACACCAGCAAACACCTGAAGGTTTTCCACTTCCACCTGCTCATAGTCAGGATGTCGTGCATAGAGATTGACGCAGGTAAAGGGTGACTCCGCCGGATCCGGATGGAAGCTTTCCGATTTGTCCGGGACGGGGATTTCAATGGGCGATATCAGGCCACTTCGGTCTGTCAGCCGCATGGCGATGGCGGTTCCGTCGGGGGACGTGACGGTGATCGCCACATCCTCCAGGGGAAGCACCGCGTAGCTGGCATAGGCGCGCACCAGTATGTATCCGATGGATGACAAGATTCATCCCTCCTTTCATGTTCCTATTATTCTATGCGCCGGGGGTGAGATTGGTTCCAGAGGGAACCAACCTCAATGAAGTGGGCCGGCGTGCGGAAGCGTCTGCGGACATGAGGGGAACGCGCTTCTCTTCATGGCGAAGCCTGTTCGCAGATACAGCGTTTACAAAAATCCCTGCATCTGCCGGATGTTAGCGGTCTCTGTGTCCAGAAGCTTTTGGGACAGGGCGCAGACCTGCTCGTCCTGGCGGCCAAACTGGTGCATGGCTTTCAGCCCCTTGATCATCCCCCGGGTGTTTCCCTGGATCATCATCCCGGCAATTTTGGAGTCGGTGTTGCTGCCGGTGAGCTTCATCCGTGAGGACATGCCTGCCATCATCCGCACGCCGCCGCCCAGTTCGGGAAGCTCCCATCCCCGCTGGCTGGCGATGGCGTGGGCCTCGCTTTCGATGCCGTCGTATTCCTGAAGCTGGGATTCCAGCGCTTTCCGAAGACCCGGACGCATACTGGTGTCCAGCACGCTGCGGATCCCAACCTGCCCCATCTGCGTGGTTTTTAATAGGGAGGACAGGATCTCCTTGCCGTTTTTCATCTTTCATCACCCGCTATAGTTTATACCGGAGACGGATTCCCATTCCGCACAAATTTTGGAAATTCATCATAGAATATCCGGATGGAAAGGATGTGATCAGCTATGTGCGCGATTGCCGGCCTTGTTGGTCTGAATCTTCCGGAAATGATCCGGGAAAAAATGCTTGCAACCATGGCACGCCGGGGGCCGGACGGTCAGGGAGTATTTACCTCCCCTCAGTGCAGCCTGCTTCATACTCGTTTGGCGATCATCGATCCGGCGGGTGGTGCCCAGCCAATGACCCTCAGCTGGGACGGAGAAACTTACACTCTGGTCTACAACGGGGAGCTTTACAATACAAAGGAGCTGCGCCGGGATTTGGAGCGGCTGGGTCACCGCTTTCTGGGCCACTCAGATACGGAGGTGGTGCTCCACAGCTACGTCCAGTGGGGCGAAGGGTGCCTGGAGCGGTTTAACGGGATCTTTGCCTTCGGGGTCTGGGAGGCGGGAAACGGGAAGCTGTTTCTGGCCCGGGATCGGATCGGAGTGAAGCCCCTGTTTTACGCGCTGACCGGCGGTGGGCTGCTGTTTGCCTCAGAGATCAAAACCATTCTCGCCTATCCCGGCTTCCGAGCGCGGCTGGATGGGGAAGGAGCCGCCCAGCTGATCCTGCTGGGGCCAGGAAGGCTTCCGGGAAGCGGGGTGCTGAAAGATATTCAGGAGCTGGAGCCGGGATGCTGGGGCGTGTTTCAAAACGGCACGTGGCAGCACCAGCGGTACTGGAAGCTAAAGGACCGGGAGCATCGGGAGAGCTTCCCGGAGACGGTGGAGCACGTCCGCTATCTTGTCACCGATGCCATACGCCGCCAGGTGGTTTCTGATGTGCCCATCGGTACGTTTCTCTCTGGTGGACTGGATTCCAGCATCATCACCGCAATCTGCGCCGGAGAGTTGGCGGATAAAGGGGAGACGCTCAAAACCTTCTCCGTTGACTACCCGGAAAACGACCGTTATTTCCAGCCCGGGAAATTCCAGCCTAACGCCGACGGAGCGTATATCCGCCTGATGGAAAAGACCCTGGGGACGGATCACACCCTGACGCTGCTGGCTCCGGAAGCATTGGCAGATGCCTTGGAGGATGCTACCATTGCCAGGGATCTGCCGGGAATGGCGGATGTGGATTTCTCTCTGCTGGCGTTCTGCCGGCGGATCCGGAAGGATGTAAAGGTGGCACTGTCCGGGGAGTGTGCCGACGAAATATTCGGTGGCTACCCCTGGTATCGTGATCCGGAGGTGCGGGAGAAGGCGGGCTTCCCCTGGGCGCAGAATACGGATCTACGCGGCGCAATCCTGGCTCCGGATCTGGGTTTCCTGCCGGAGGATTTCGTAATGGACGCCTACCGAAAAACCCTCCGGGAAAGCGATATTCTCCCCGGAGTAAGCCCCCTGGAAAAGCGGATGAAGGAAATGGTCAACCTGAACTTCTGCTGGTTTATGCAGACCCTGCTGGATAGAAAAGACAGAATGTCCATGTATAACGGGCTGGAGGTCCGGGTGCCCTTCTGCGACTATCGGATCGCGGAGTATCTGTACGGGGTGCCATGGGAGTGGAAGGACTACCAGGGCCGGGAGAAGGGACTTCTCCGGGAGGCGGTTCGGGGACTGCTGCCGGAGACGGTGCGGGTGCGGAAAAAGAGTCCCTACCCGAAAACCTTTGACCCAAGGTATGAGCAAATGATGCAGTCCCGGCTGGAAACGCTGCTGGAAGACAAGGATGCCCCCATCTACCGGCTGGTGCGCCGGGGAAAGCTCCAAGAGCTTTCCCAAGGGGACGTTCCCTGGCCCTGGTACGGTCAGCTCATGCGCCGCCCCCAGACTATCGCTTACTTTTTACAGCTGGACTTCTGGCTCCGGCATTATCAGGTGGAAATTTTGTTGTAAGGGCATAGGAAGCTGCCAGCAGTTATCGGGCAGCGGCTAGAAGCGCGTAGGGTATAGGCTTCCCATAGGGGAGCCAGCGCGTCCTGCGCATCCGGAAAAGTAGGGGCTGTAAGAAAAGTCCCACCTTGCGAAATCAACATTGGAATATAGTTGAAAAATCCCAGGCAAACAGGAACCTGCTTCTGTTTTGCCTGGGAATAAGTTTTACGAGTCAAGTCCAAATTTGTGTGTAAATTGCCTTAGGTATAATCTGGAAGAGGC
>CAZCLX010000111.1:0-5918 GCA_964499615.1 uncultured Oscillospiraceae bacterium | reverse complement strand
CGTGAACCTGATACGGCCAGTACCGTCGGAGGGAAAGATGCACATATGGGATACCTTTTGTATCGCATTGCACCTGGACGGGTACCGTGCGATACTTTTTTATGGAGGTAATTCCTATGAAAACCACCCATGTTCGTCTCCGCGCCCTGTGCGAGGGCGCCATCCTCATTGCCCTGGCAGAAGTCCTCAGCTTCCTGCCCCTGTACAAAATGCCCTGGGGCGGCTCTGTGGATCTTGCCATGCTGCCCCTTATCGTCTACTGCGTCCGGTGGGGCTTCGGCCCCGGCATGGTCGCCAGCGTCGCCCACGCCATTCTGCAAACCCTGTTTGAAGGAGGCATTGCCATCGGCTGGGAAAGCATTCTTGGTGATTTCCTGATCGCCTATGCTGTGCTGGGCGTGGCGGGACTTTTCCGCCGGAAGTTCTTCCTGGGAGCCACCGTCGCCTGCGTCCTCCGGTTCCTGGTGCACTATGTGGTAGGCGCCACCATCTGGGCGGAATACATGCCGGAAACCTTCTTCGGCATGACCATGACCACCCCCTGGTTCTACTCCGCCCTGTATAACGGCGCGTACATGCTGCCGGATCTGGTGGTGATCCTGGTGATCGGCGGGATCCTGCTGAAAACCCCGGCAAAAAAATATCTCCTCGCGGAGGATCTCGCGTAAAAAATTGGAGGCGCCGTTATTTGGCGCCTCCGTTTTCGTTATTTCCAGATCTCGATTCTGCCGGACTGGGTATTCTTTACTGCCGCGGCATAGAGGATCTCCGCTGTCTGGCCTCTTGTGAGAACCGTCCCCGGCTCCAGCGGAATGCCCGCTTCCCAGACTTTTTCCAGAGCGGCGGACTGCCAGGCGGGAATGCCGTTTTCTGAGGTCTCCACTGCCTGCGCGTTCACGGAAATACCCAGGGCGCCGCAAAGCATGGCTGCCGCCTCGCCGCTTCCCATCGGCGCGTCCGGGTCAAAGGTTTCCTGAGCAGGCGCCTGCGCGGTGATTCCGGAGCGGGCAGCCGCAGCAAGGTAGGGCTTCAGCCACTCGGGGACGCCTTCCTCATAGCCGGTCACCGTAACCTCTTCGTCGACGGGGATCTCCAGGGCACGCACCAGCATGGTAATAAACTCGCCCCGGGTGACCTCCTTATCCGGAGAGAAGCAGGGATTCCCTGCCAGGTTCTCCCCGGTGAAAATGCCGGTGTGGCGCATCCACTCCGCCGCGAAGCAGCAACTCCTGCCGGTGGTATCGGAATACTGAGTGGAGTCGGTGGGCTTCAAAATGGTGACGGTCACCGTTGCCTCCCGGGACACCTTCCCCGCCGGATCCGTGGCGGTATAGGTGAAGGAGTCAATGCCCACCTTATTCTTCTTAGGGGTATAGGTGAAGCTCCCATCCTCTCCGATGGTCACGGCGCCCCGTTTGGGCTGACGGACGACGGTAAAGGTGAGGGTCTCTCCCTCCGGATCCTTCACTTTCAGCATACCGGTATTTTCCAGGTTTTTATAGGTCTCCATGGCGGAGTCCTCCGCCGCCGGCGGCTGATTCTCCTTCCCTCGGATGGCAAGGCTCATCACCGCCTCCGTCTCCACCCGGTTCTGGTAAATGGGCAGATAGCCCACTTCCGCGCTGTCATCCGTCTCGGTGCTTACCGGAGAAAAGGTCATTTGGCTGATTTGCTCGGCAGTGAGAATATCCCCGGGGCGAACCACCCGGCTTCCCAGCATCACGGTACCGGCATTTCCGGGAAGCTCGGTGATAAAGATGCCGGTCAAATCCTCATTTTCCCCGGCAAAATCCTGGGAAGAAAAGCAATAAACGCTCCCGCTCTCCACCTCCGCCGCGGCCGCTCCCAGCGGAAGCAGCAGACAAAACGCCGCGAAAAGCGGAATTACGCGCATACGAAACATACTTAATTACCTCCTGTAATTTGTTTACGGAGGTAGTGTTTGCCAATTCCGGAAAAATTATTCAAGAAAAACAGGAGGGCGAACCCTCCTGTTTTTCTTTCTTGTGGGAAAGACTTATTTAATGATGTTCATAGTGACATTGTCAGTGCTTTCAGGCTCGGGAATATCGGAGCCGTCAACGGCGACCTCGCCGGAAACGATGCTGTCAAACAGCTCGTTGTACTCCTCCACCGTCCAGTTCTTCAGGGACCAGGTGTCGGTGGGCAGACCAACAGCGTTCTCAGCAGCGCCCAGAACCACGTTGCCATCGCCAGCAAAAGCAGTCCAGCTCTCTTCGCTCTCGGCAGCCTTCAGAGCGCGGTAAGCGCCCTCGCCAATGCCCTTCATGGCAGAGGTGATAACGGTGCTGGACTCGTAAGACTGGTCGACATCCACGCCGATAACCGCGGCATCCTCAGCGGAAGCGGCAGCAGCGATGGACTGGAACATGGAACCGCCGCAGGCGAAGATGACCTCAGTACCGGTCTGATACCAGCCGGCAGCCATGGTCTGCAGCTCGTTGGAAGCCTGGAAGCTGGAACCGTACAGCCAGGAATAGTTAATCTCGACCTGCACGCCCTTTTCAGCAGCGGCAGCGTCCGCGCCCTGAACGAAGCCCCAGCCGTACTTGTCACAGGCAGCGTTGGTGCCGCCGCCACCACCGGAGAAGCCCAGCTTTGTGTAGCCTTCCATTACAGCGGCATAGCCGGCCAGATAGCCGCACTGCTGCTCCTGGAAGCTGACACCCACCTCGTTAGCGTAGCCCAGTCCCCAGCCGTCAATGAAGACGAACTTCACATCAGGGAATTCCGCAACCGCTCTCTCCAGAGCAGACGCCTGCAGATAGCCGGCGCACACGATGGCCTCTGCGCCGTTGTCGGCAGCCAGCTTCATAGCGTCATAACGATCCTCGTCGGTAGCCTGATCGCCGTTGGCGGGCTGGTAGTACTTGTAGGACTTGCCCGCCTCGTTTGCGTACTTCTTCACGCCGTCGTAAGTACCCTGGTTAAAGGACTTGTCTTTCAGCTGACCCACGTCGGTAACGAACGCGATCTGATATTTGCCGTCAGCAGATGTCATTTCGTCCGGGATGTCATCTACGGATATTTCGGCCTCCTGCTCGCTACCGCTACTATTGCTGGAAGCGCAGCCGGCAAAGAGGGAAACCACCATCATGACAGCCAGGAGCATTGCCAAATACTTCTTCATGATCTTCATTCCTCCATGATTATCTTTCGGTATTCTACATACCGCGTATATTGTCGCACATTTCTCTGAAAAAATCAACAGCCTTTACAAAATTTAGCAGGATAAATGAGAAAATATTTTTTCAGTGGGATGCCATATGCTCTTCTGCCCGGAAGCTGTAGGGCAGGATCTCCGCCAAGGTGTGGGCTTCATAGCTTCCCTTTTCCCCTATCAGATACAGCAGGAAGTCGTCATCGCAGAACTCCCGCATGACCTGGCGGCAGACGCCGCAGGGTGGGAAAGCTCCGGTGATTACCCCGTCCTTACCGCCGCAGACGGCAATGGCGGTAAAGTCCCGGTGCCCGTCGTACACCGCCTTAAAGAAGGCGACGCGCTCGGCGCAGACCGTGGGAGAATAGGAAGCGTTTTCAATGTTGCAGCCCTGATACACCGTGCCGTCGGCGCACAGCAGCGCCGCCCCAACCTTATAGCCGGAGTATGGCACATAGGCATGGGTCATGGCCTCCATTGCTAAATCGATCAGTTTCTCCGGTGCCATAAGTCAATCCTCCAGAATCTCCCGGGCAAAACTCCTGCCCGGCGTCTCATAGGGGACGCCCAGCATCTCCGTCACCGTGGCGGCGATGTCCGCGAAGGTACTCCGGGTGCCCAGATTTACAGGCTTCACCCGCTTGCCCAAAGCAATCAGGGGAACATACTCCCGGGTGTGGTCGGTGGTGGCGGTGTAAGCCGGGTCACAGCCGTGGTCGGCGGTGATCATGACGATATCCTCCTCCCCCAGCAGCGGCAGGAAGGTGCCCAGCCAGGTATCGAACTCCGTCAGCGCCCGGGCGTAGCCGGGAATGTCCCGGCGGTGACCGTAGAGCATATCAAAGTCCACCAGATTCACGAAGCACAGGCCGTGGAAATCCCGGCGGGCATAGTCCATGGTGTGATCCATGCCGTCGGCGTTACTCTTATTGTACACATGCTCCGTGGTTCCCTGACCGGCAAAAATGTCGTAGATTTTCCCCACGGCGATGGAATCCAGTCCTGCCTGTTTAAGGGCGTCCAGCATGGTCTTTCCCGGCGGCTCCAGGGAGAAGTCGTGGCGATTGGAGGTGCGGCGGAAGCCGTCGGCGGGATTGCCCACAAAGGGCCGGGCGATCACTCTGCCCACGCCATGAGCGCCCCGGAGGATCTTTCGGGCCTTCCGGCAGGCGTTGTAAAGCTCTTCCAGAGGAACCAGTTCCTCATGAGCCGCCACCTGGAACACGGAATCGGCGGAGGTGTAGACGATCCACTTTCCGGTTTTCAGGTGTTCTTCACCGTAGTCCCGGATCACGTCCGTGCCGGAATAGGGCAGGTTACACAGGACGCCCCGTCCGGTCTGCCTTTCAAATTCCGCCAGAACCTCCCGGGGGAAGCCCTGCGGGTAAGTTGGCAGCGGCCTGGGGGAAATCAGCCCCCCGATCTCCCAGTGGCCGATGGTGGTGTCCTTGCCCATGGAAGCCTCCTTGAGCCGGGCGACCGCCCCGTTGGGATGGGTCTCCACCGGGAGATAGTCCACGCCGTCCATTCTCCCAATGCCCGCTTTCAGCAGGTTGGGGACAGAAAATTCCGGCGATCCGGCGCAGGTGCGCAGGGTGTTGACCCCCACATCGCCAAACTCCCGGCAGTCGGGCATTTCCCCGATGCCGCAGGAATCCAATACAATCAAAAATACTCGCTTCATTTTAACTCCCTCAAATCAGGAAAATCACATTTTTCAGCTGTTCTTTCAGGGCGCTTTCCGATCCGGTGGTCCAGTCCAGCCAGAGACGTCTTCCCTTGGGCCAGGCGCCGTTCAGATTAAGATACATCCGGTAAAGCTCCCGATCCTTGGAACGGATCATGACTGTCCGAGTAGATGCAGTTACAGAGCGAATCTTCTCCGCCGGGATCCGCCGGAGCACCAGGGATCCCAGGCGAAGCTGAACTTCCTCGCAGGAAACCCATACCTTTTCCAGAGGCGCGATCAGGGAACAGACGCCAATGAAAAACATGGCAAAAAACGCCAGAAACAGCAGGATCGTAGCAATGGTGAGAAGCCACCCTTCCTCGGGATCCAGGGCAAAAGCCATATTTACCGCTAAAAATCCGCCCATGATCGTCATTGGGATCCCCAAGCCAATGGGCTGCCCCAGCAGACGCACCCGGTGGATCGATCTCCATTGCGAGTCCGCCATCAGCGATCCTCCATGGCAGCCGCCACGTCCAGAGCCACCTTCATCATGGTGGTGAAGGACTCCTGCCGCTGCTGGGCGGTGGTCTCCTCGCCGGTAAGCGCGTGGTCGGAGATGGTGCAGATGCACAGCCCCCGCTTACCGTACCGGGCGGCGTTCATGTACAGAGCGGCAGCTTCCATTTCCAGCGCCATGACGCCCATTTTTTTCAGGCCATACACGCTGTCCAGTCCCTGGGGAACCCCCTCGTGGTCCCCATAGAACACGTCGGAGGAGTTGACGTTGCCCACATGGTAGGTAGCGCCGTTTGCTTCCGCCGCCTTCACCGCCTCGGAAAGAAGCTCCCAGGAAGCGATGGGGGCGAAGGTGCCGGGAAGGTGGAACTGGCTTGCCCAGTTGGAATCGGTGCAGGCGCCCTGGGCGATCACCAGATCGTACAGGTGAATATTCTCCTGAATCGCCCCGGCGGAACCGACCCGGATGATGTTTTCCACGCCGTAGCCGTTAAACAGCTCGTGGGAATAGATGCCGATGGCGGGCATACCCATGCCGGAGGCCATGAC
>CAZCLX010000110.1:0-6001 GCA_964499615.1 uncultured Oscillospiraceae bacterium | reverse complement strand
AGTGGATTCCAGGGGGGTGCCATACAGGGAGAAGTCGATGTCGCTCTCCGCCTTCCACTTGGTACAGGCATCATTCATGTGCTGCATCACGCTCAGGGCAAAGGGCTTAGCCTCCTCATCGGTGTGGGACTTGCCAGTCATGTACTTGACACACTCGTACAGTCCGGCGTAGCCAAGGGAAATAGTGGAGTAGCCGCCGTAGAGCAGCTTATCGATAGGCTCGCCCTTGGGCAGTCTCGCCAGAGCGCCATACTGCCACAGGATGGGAGCGGCGTCGGACAGGGTGCCCTTCAGTCGCTCGTGACGGCACATCAGTGCCTTGTGGCACAGCTCCAGCCGCTCGTCGAAAATCTGCCAGAACTTATCCACATCCCGTCCAGAGGACAGCGCCACATCCACCAAGTTGATGGTGACAACACCCTGGTTAAACCGGCCATAATACTTGGGCTTGTCTGGCTCGTAGTTGAGAGCATTTGCCATGTTGTTCCAGCCGTTGCCGGAGCGATCCGGGGTCAGGAAGCTGCGGCAGCCCATACAGGTGTACACATCGCCATGGCCAACGGTCTCCCCCTTGGAGAGCTTGTATTCCCGCATTTTCTTCTCGCTGATGTAGTCGGGCACCATCCGCTTGGCGGTACACTCGGCAGCCAGCCGGGTCAAGTACCAGTAGGGGGTACCCTCCCGGACGTTGTCCTCCTCCAGCACATAGATCAGCTTGGGGAAAGCGGGGGTGATCCACACACCCTTTTCGTTCTTCACACCCTCGTAACGCTGACGGAGGGTCTCCTCAATGATCAGCGCCAGATCCTTTTTCTCCCGCTCGTTCTTCGCCTCGTTGAGGTACATGAAAACGGTGATGAAGGGAGCCTGACCGTTGGTGGTCATCAGGGTGACCACCTGGTACTGGATGGTCTGAACGCCCCGGCGAACTTCCTCCAGAAGCCGTTTTTCCACCACCTGAGAGATGGTAGCGTCGTCCAAGGTCACGCCAAAGGACTTCATTTCCTCCTCCACACTCCGGCGAATCTTTTCCCGGCTGATCTGGACAAAGGGAGCCAGATGGGTCAGGGAAATGGACTGACCGCCGTATTGATTGGAGGCAACCTGGGCAATAATCTGGGTGGCGATGTTGCAGGCGGTGGAGAAAGAATGAGGCTTCTCAATCAGGGTGCCGGAAATCACCGTGCCGTTCTGAAGCATATCTTCCAAGTTCACCAGGTCGCAGTTGTGCATATGCTGGGCATAGTAATCAGAATCGTGGAAATGGATGATACCTGCCTCGTGGGCCGCCACCACGTCCTGGGGAAGGAGGATCCGGTTGGTGATATCTCGGGAGACCTCACCGGCCATGTAGTCCCGCTGGACGGAGTTGACAGTGGGGTTCTTGTTGGAATTCTCTTGTTTGACCTCCTCATTGTTGCTCTCGATGAGGCTGAGGATCCGATCGTCTGTGGTGTTGCTCTGCCGGAGAAGGCTCCGGGTGTAACGATAGGTGATGTACTCCTTGGCGACTTCAAACGCGCCATGGGCCATGATTGCCTTCTCCACCAGATCCTGAATCTCCTCCACGGAAGGGCTGCGGCCCATCTCCTCACACGCCACCTGGACGCTCTGGGAAATCCGCTGGATCTGAAGGGCGGTCATGCGTACCTTCTCCTCCACGGCATTGTTGGCCTTGGTCACAGCGTTCACGATCTTGTCAATATCAAAAGGCTCTTCTGTCCCATTTCTCTTGATGATCTTCATATCTTTGGCCTCCTTTGGTCTGTCGCTCTTCATCGTGCAAGACACATTATACTACATATTGTGGTTTTGTCAAGAGGGAAATACAAAATATGGTGTGTTGTACAAAATCCTCGAAAAATTGTGAGATTTGCCCGAAGACACTTCCGGGCAAAACCATCCGTGAGAATCCTGTTTTCTCCGTCGGAAGAAAAAGAAAGCATTGAAAAAAGAGGAAAAATGTCGTACAATCCATAGTAAGGATTTTACATAATTTTGCTGGTTCCCCGGCGAAAAATAGGAGGAGCACTCTATGAACAAACCCTTTGGAACACTGCCCACAGGCGAGACCGCAAAAATTTATTTTCTCTCCGCCGGCGGCGTCACCGCCGCAGTCACGGATTACGGCGCGTCGCTGGTCCGCCTACTGGTTCCGGACAAGGAAGGGAACCTTGCCGATGTGGTGCTGGGGTATGATGACGCCAACGGCTATCGGGAAGGAACCGCGTTTCTGGGAGCCACTGTGGGCAGAAACGCCAACCGGATCAAGGGAGCCGCCTTCCGCTTAAACGGAAGGGTCTATCCCATGGTTCCCAATGAAAACGGGAACAATCTCCACTCCGGCCCGGACTGCTACCACACCAGGCTGTGGCAGGTAGAGCACTGCGCCGACAGTGAGATCACTCTTTTCCTCCACAGCCCCAACGGGGATCAGGGTTTCCCGGGAAATGCCCAGATCCACGTCACCTACCGGCTGGACGGCCAGGCAGGGCTGCATATTGTCTACGTAGCCGTTTCTGATCGGGACACCGTTTTCAATCTGACCAATCACAGCTACTTCAATCTTGCCGGTCACGAGAAAACCGAGCTTGCCCCCCAGCAGCTGCTGACCATCCCCGGGCGGTATTTCACTCCCGCCGACAAAGAAAGCATCCCCACCGGAGAGCTGTGCCCAGTAGCAGGGACGCCCATGGACTTCCGGGTGCCCAAGCCCATTTGCCAGGATATTGACGCGGATTACGAGCCTCTGCGGCTCCAGGGAGGCTACGACCACAACTGGGAGGTATTTTGCAGTCCCTGCGCCATTCTTTCCGATTCCACCTCCGGCAGAACCATGAGCATTTCCACCGACTGCCCGGGAATTCAGTTCTACGCAGGAAATTTCTTGTCGGAAACCGGCAAAGGCGGCGTCCGATACGGTAAGCACTCCGGCATTGCCCTGGAAACCCAGTTCTACCCCGATGCCATCCACAACCCCCAGTGGCGTCAGCCCGTTACCCCCGCGTCAGCCCCCTACCGCTCCGAAACGGTCTACCGCTTCACGTGGTAAATCCGGTGCACAGACCGGGAATCCCTGCATAAACTGTCTTATAAGCGAAGGCTTATAAACACACCTTTCAGGAGGGATTCCCATGTCAGAGCAATGCACAGACAGCCTGCGCTGTGATCCAAACGATCTGCGCCAGGCCATGTCCATTCACACAAAGAAAATTACGGACTCCTGCCGGGATAAGGACTGCATCGAAGACCTGCCGGTGTACTTAACCGCCGGATGTCAGGCTCTTCTTGACAGCTCATCCGGTGCCAGGGTTCGGTGCGCCGAGCTTCTGAGCACCTATATAGACGTGGAGCCGGTGGCCTTTGACCGCAACCACTACTGCATCGACATAACCTTCTACTATCGGATCATCGCAGACGCAACCGTGGGTGCCTCCCGCCCCGCTACCCTGTACGGTCTGGCAGCATTCAGCAAGCGGGCGGTACTGTGCGGTGAGGACAGCTCCGCCCACATTTTCCGCAGTGACACCCGACTGTATGCCCCCGACGGCGCTACCAAGTCCTGCGCCAATCGCCCCACCGCTGTGGTGGAGGTACTGGATCCCATGGTTCTCGGCTCCAAAGTCAAGGAGGCATGCGACTGCCAGGGAAAAGAGGTCATTTCCGTTCAAATTCCGGAGGACATCCGGAAAATGTTCGACGAGGAGCTATGCTGCTGCGGTGAGCATCGAAAGCTCTATGTCACCCTGGGGCAGTTCTCCATCGTCCGGCTGGAGCGGGACGCCCAGCTGGTGGTTCCCGTGTTGGACTACAGCATCCCCACCAAAGAATGCTGCGACAACCCCGGCTACTGCGCGGAGGATCCCTGCGAAATGTTCAGCCGGATTCCCTTCCCTTCTGCCCAGTTCACCCCCAAGGGCTGTGACCGAAAGGATAACGAATGCGACAGCCAGGATAGAGATTGATGAAATCAGGCTAAGTTTTACCCTGACCCGGGGCCCCGGGTCAGGGTTTTTATGTTCCCTGCTTTCTTACCTTTCTTACCATAGCCAAAATCTGCCGCAGAGCACGGTCTTTATTCACCCCTGCCAAGCGAAGCTTATGGGCAAGGGCAAGATATTCCGAAAAATTCTCGGAAGGATTCAATCCGGCATCTATTAAATCCCGTCCCGTAACGTACGGTCTGCTCATATATTCCCGGTATATTTCCAGTCTCTTATAAAGGAAGCCGTCATTCGGAACCGATTCATAGGCCGCGATTTTACCTAGTCTGTCCGCAGCAGCCAGACAGATAAGCGCTTCAGGTTCCACGGAAGCATCAAACATTTTATTGGTGGCTTTCACGGAGGATTTATCTGCGGCAAGCATATTGGGCATCATGTGATACTGGGATAGATTTTTGACATATCTGATCAGCGCCTTTTCCGAGGTCACCCGCTTCATGAACCCTTCCACCAGGGGCAGTCCCACCGTCTCGTGGCGGTACGCGTGGATTTCCCCGTTCACAACCTGTGTACACAGGGCTTTTCCGAAATCGTGGGTCACTGCGGAGAGCATAAATCCCAGAGGATTCCCTACGCCGTCCCGGTACCTGACCGCCGCGTCCACCACCATCATGGTGTGCACCCACACGTCTCCTTCGGCATGATGCTTCGGGTTTTGGGGAACGCCGATCAGATGACTAAGCTCCGGGAACCAGGTATCCAGCTGCTCCATGCTCCTCAGCGTTTCAAAAAAAACGGAGGGCTTGTCCGCTTTCAGCAGCGCCTTTTCCAGTTCCCCAATGATCCGCTCCCTGGGAAGCCCGGACAGATCCATAGAGCGGCACAACTCAACCGTGTCCTGGGAGACGGTATACCCAAATCTCGCGGCAAACTGCGCCGCTCTCAGCACCCGGAGAGGATCTTCCACAAAGGTATCGGAATGGATATGGCGAAGGATGCCCTTTTGGATGTCGTCAGTTCCCCCAAAATGATCGACGATTTCTCCGGTCAGGACATTCTGCATCAAGGCGTTAACGGTAAAATCCCGGCGAAGAGCCGCCTTGTAAGTGCCGATAAATGGATCCACGCAGATATCAAAGTCCCGGTGGCCCCGTCCCCGGTTTTCTTCCTTCCGGGGCATGGCGATGTCCAAAGAATAGCCCTTGAGGCTATAGATCCCAAAGCTTTCCCCAATGGAGATTCGCTGCCCCAGGGTATCCAGAATCGCTTCTAGCTGGCTGGAGGCGATCCCATGGACTTCCATATCCACATCCTTGTTTTCTTTTCCCCGGATTTTGTCCCGGACGAAGCCACCAATATAGTACGCGGTGCCGCCCTGCTCCGAGACCTTCTCCGCGATTTTCTCTGCCATTTCCACGTTTTCATCTTTTAGCGGGAACATTTCCGCATGCCTCCGTTTCAACCTGTCCCATTGACAAGAGGGGTTTTCTGATATAATAATCTTAAGTCTGTATAGATATTAAAGAATGAGGTAAATAAATGACGCTTTTTCTTACAAGCCATATCGGTGGGTGGAAACGGAGAGATAAATCCCGGGAACCGGCACCGCTGCATCCGGACAATGAGCTGATTACGAATCTAAAAGCACGCTGGATGGGCTCTGCCAAAATCCTCCTTGTGGCGGCTTCCCCGGAGGACATCCAGCGAAATGACTCCATCCGGGAGGCGTTTTCCCAGGCCTTTCCCATGAGCGGACTGCCTATCCACGGCATTACAGTTTGCGACAGCCGTAATGTAGAAGCGGTAAATAACCTGGAGGAATTTGACGTGATCATCCTTATTCCACGAAGCTGCTGACAAACGATAACCATTTCCGTGGCGCGCCGAGGTCGTCGCGCCTACGCATTCTTCCGTCTGTGTCGGGTAAACGGCGTCGGGGCTTTTCCCCGCTCTACGCGGTTATTCACTGGATACGCAAAAACCGCCAAACCATTTGGTCTGGCGGTTTTGTGTTGGCATTACCTATCTTCCCAGCAAGTTACCCTGCAAGTATTGTG
>CAZCLX010000109.1:0-6020 GCA_964499615.1 uncultured Oscillospiraceae bacterium | reverse complement strand
ATATCAGAATCGTTACCTTTTGTCAATGGATATTTTCCCGTTTTCGAGGCCTGGACGCCTCGATTTTTTTGTGTACATTGCGTCCCTTGGCTCCCGTTGACAGTGGACAATTATACAGCATCTCGGGCCTTGCGTAGGGAACGCCGGGTCGGTGTTCCGGCGGTACTGGTCTGGATATTCCAACTTTTCCCAACGAATTCGCAACGCAGAGAAACACGTAAAAATTTTGCATGCGCCTGGAAACCTGCTGGAAGTGCAAAAAGAAGTTGTTTTCAAGTGAAACCTGTGGTATAATTTTAAAAAAGTTCCGAATGGATAAAGGAGAAGTCGTTATGTCGGAAAATTTTCGTTCTTCGTTCCACGGCTTTAACCGGGAGGATGTGGTGCACTACTTGGATTATCTGAACAAGAAGCATGATGAGATGCTCAGCCAACTCTCTTCGGAGGCGAACACCCTTCGGCAGAAGCTGGAGAACGCAATGCAGGCATCTTCTGAGGATACGGACGCGCTGAAAGAGCGGTGCGATCAACTGGAAACCGCGCTGGCTGATGCCGAGTCGGAGAAAGCGGCACTGGAGAGCCAGGTTTCCGAACTTCAAGAGAAGTTGGCACAGACCCAGGAGACGCTGGAACGTGCGCGGGAAGACCTGAGGGAGACGCTGTCGGAGAAGCAGGCACTGGAAGCTCAGGCTTCCTCGCTTCAGGCGGCGCTGGACGGCATCCAGAAAGTGCCCTGCCAGCAGCATGCGGTTCCGGAAGAAGGAAAATTTCCAGTCGGCGCTTTTCGGTTCCCACAGGAGCAGGAACTGGAAGCTTACCGCCGGGCTGAGCGAACCGAGCGGATGGCCCGGGAACGGGCGGATCAGGTGTACCGTCAGGTCAACGGGGTCTTGGCAGACGCAACGGTCAAGGTGGAGGAGGCATCCAACCAGCTTGCCGATATATCCGACCAGGTCATGAGCCAGCTGGATCGTTTGCGCTCTGCGGTTGATTGCAGCAAACAGTCTCTTGCTGATGCCGTTGCCGGACTGTATGGCCTGAAGCCCACGGAAGAATAAATGGTCATCCGCCAGCCGGAATATTATGGCACCTTCCACTGCCTTGCGGGTGCATGCCCGGATAGCTGCTGCAAGGAATGGGCGGTTGCTGTGGATGAAGATACTCTGGTGAAATACCGGGCGCTGCCCGGTGCGCTTGGGAACGCGATCCGTCAGACGCTCCGGGAAGAGGATGGGGAAACGGTTCTCTTTTCTCAAGGCGGACAGTGCCCCCTCCAGCAGCAGGACGGGCTTTGTCGAATTCATAGGGAGCTGGGAGAAAAATTGTTGTGCCAGGTCTGCCGGGACTACCCTAGACTGCGCCATGATTATGGCACGTTCCTGGAACTGGGGCTGGAATTAAGCTGTCCCCAGGCGGCAAACCTGATCCTGTCGGATCCGGGAGCGGCTCTTACCTGGGAGGTTCCTGGCGGAGAAACGCCGGGCTATGACGGGGAGAACATGGCGCTGCTGCTGGAGTCCCGGGAATATGCCATTACCCTGCTGACGGGTCAAAAGTGGACGCCGGGGGAAGCACTGGCGCTGATGTTACTGTGGAGCGTTCACATTCAGCAGCGGCTGGATGGGGAAACAACAGCGCCTTTTTCCCCGAAAAAGGCGCTGGAAGATGGAAAAGCAGCGGCGCAGCCTGGGAGTATCCCTCAAATGCACGATTTCTTCCAGAATTTGGAGATTCTTACCTGTCGCTGGCGGGAAAAGCTGGGATCCGCCCGGGGGCGCCCCCTGTCAGAGGCGGTTATTCCCCTGGCCCGGTATTTCATAAATCGCTATTGGCTCCAGGCGGTTTCGGATTTGGATCTGTATAGCAGGGCAAAATTCACGGTGATTTCCTGCCTCCTGGTTTCATCCCTGGAAGGCGATTTCGTGGAAAACGCCCAGCTCTATTCCAAAGAGATCGAAAACGATCCGGACAATTTGGACGCGCTGCTGGATGCGGCGTATGAATGTCCTGCCTTTGCCGACGGTAAGCTTCTAGGGCTTTTATTGCAATAGTTTAATGAGAAAAGCGCGGTGCAGAGTTTGTCTGCGCCGCTTTTTTGTACCCAATTCCAGATCTGGCAGAGGAGTATTGGTAGATACACCAAAGAAAAAAGCAACCCAGATCCTACCATTTCTATAAAAGTCCATATGCACAGGCCTCATGTGCAAAAGGACGAGGCTGCTTATGGAAAAGTATGAATAGAAATGGGGCTTGCCGCGGGAAAACGGCAAGCTCCATTTTTTACCGAAGCTCCTCAATGTAGTAGACATAATCCAATGTCGCCAGCGCCTGGATAATTTCCTTGTGGGTTTTGTATTTTTTCAGTTCCTGGCTGCTGACGGAGATCATTACCGTGTAGACACTAAGGCCGGAGCCAAGGTAGGCGGAGTCGGACTCAATGTCGTCGATGCTCATCCCCAGACGGCGGATGGTGGTAACAAAGTCCTGGAGGCTGCATTTGTCTTTCAGTTCCAAGTGGATTTCAAAGTGGTTGGAGCGGTTTGTGAGATACAGCTCCACCGCCGGAAGGTAGGTGAGAATGCACATCAGCAAAATGAAGGCGGTAACGGCAAGGGTGTAGAATCCCGCGCCGCAGCTTAGCCCCAGAATTCCGCAAGCCCACAGCCCGGCAGAGGTGGTGAGTCCCCGAATCTGGTTTCTGGAATTGAAGAGAATGGAATTTCCGCTGAGCATTGCCCCGCCGATCACTGCCGCGGCGGACAGCACCGGGATTTCCATCTTCGTCATCCGCAGCAGAAACAGATCCAGCAGCATGGCGCTGGCGGAGGCCAGGGCGACAAGAATAAAGGTGCGCAGGCCGGCGGAGTGGCGCTTGCTGGCTCGCTCACAGCCAATCACCGCCGCGAACACCACCGCCAGACTCAGCCGCAGGAGCACCGCTCCGGCGGTAAGGTCCCCGGCCCAGCTGCCCAGCAGGCTTCCAATAGGATCTTGAAATGGTACTGTCATTCTGATTTCCTCCTTTTACTGTCTGTTCCGGTGGCCGCGCCGCCCCACAATGGCATACTGCTCCTCCGCCGCCTCCAGGAAGGCTCGCTCGTTGGCGGTCATCTCCCCTGTGTGGTCGGGAAGCTCCTTTTGGATCTGCTGGATCTGCTGGATCAGCAGATCCACCGCGTTTTGCCCCGGCATCGGCTGTACCGGCGCGAGGTCATCCAGCTTCTCGGAATAGGAGCCGGACAAGTACAGGGACAGCTTGGCGCAGGTGGGGCCGATCAGCTCATAGAGCACGCTGGATGCAAGGATCACCGTTTCCAGCGCCTGTCCGGCGTCGCCCCCCAGAGTTCTTGCCCCCAGAGCCGCCAAGCCGATAGCCACCCCTGCCTGGGGGATCAGGGCAAGGCCCATATAGTTTCGTACCCGTTTTTCCTTGCGAACCAGCAGACAGCCCAGGAACGCGCCCAGGTATTTTCCCAGTATTCGGACGAGGAAATAGACAACACCGATGGTCAGCAGGGCGGTTCCCCCTATCCCGGCGGAGGTATCCGTCAGGGCGCTGAGCTGGAAATTCAACCCGGAGCGGACGAAAAAAATCAATAGGATCGGTGGGCTGAAATAGTTGAGCTGCTTGAAAATCTTGTCGTCCTCTGTAATATTAATGTATACGGTACCCATGGACATGCACCCCAGCAGCGGGGATACGTCCAGCAGGGCGCAGACACCGCAGAAGGCGAACAGGGTCGCCACGGAGATGATCAGCCGGTTATCTGTGGAACGTTTTTTGGGCATCAGCAGCTTCATCAGCACACCGAACAGCCCGCCCAGAAAAAACACGCCGGCGTTGATTGCCAGGGGCTTTAAAATGTCCCCCAGGTGGAAAGCTCCCGTTTTCCCCGCCAGGGCAACGGAAACGGCGATGCTGTAGGCCAGCAGCCCAACCACATCGTCCAGAGCAACCACCTGGAGAAGGGTATCCACAAAGTCTCCCTTGGCTCCCGTCTGACGGATGGTCATCACCGTGGAAGCGGGGGCAGTGGCGGTGGCCAGGGCGGCAAGAACGATGGAGAAGCTCAACGACACCCCAAGGATCCAGTAAACGGCGATGAATACCAGCACGGAGGCCAGACAGGCTTCCAAAACGGTAATAACCAGCACCTTCCAGCCGTTTTTCCGCAGGGTTTCCAGCCGGAAAAACTCACCGGTGCTGAAAGCAATAAACGCCAGGGCGATATCCGCCAGGAAATCGGTGCCCTCCACAAAGCTTTTCGGCACCAGGTTCAGACAGTATGGCCCCAACAGGATCCCTGCCACAATATATGCCGTCACTTTGGGAAGCCGCAGCAGATTTGTCAGCCGGGTCATGGCAAAGCCGGAAAACAAAATCAGGGCAATGGAAATAATGCTCTGAGCGGAAGACGACATGGTTTGAAAGAATTCTCCCATGGGTAACATCCCTTTCCTTGACAAGGTTACCGGGTTATGATACACTGTAACTATCATAAAGTAAAATTAGATATTTCTTGGAAAAACAAAAATAATTTTATGTTTTAAGGAGTGTGGCAATTATGCTGGACGGAAAGGCGGAGACCCTTTTGGCTGTGGCGGAGGAGCGCAGTTTCACCCGGGCGGCTCAGCGGCTGTCTTTGACCCAGCCCGCAGTGAGCCACCACATCTCCCAGCTGGAGCGGGAATACGGAAGCCCCCTGTTTTTTCGAAAAAAAGGGGACTTGATTCTCACTCCCCAGGGAGAAATCGCGGTAAAATACGCCAAACGGTTCAAGGCGATGGACACTGCCATGCGCCGGGAGATATCCTGTGCCCACCGGAACATCCGGCAGCTGCGAGTGGGGGTCACCCACACCTCGGAGAGCAATTTCGCCATGGAGGTGCTGGCTCGGTGCGGCAGTGAAAACCCTGGGTTAAACATTATCATAATCACAGATACCATAAAAAATCTTTATGATAAGCTGGCGAGCTTTGAGGTGGACATTGCTATTGTGGAGGGAAAGAACACGGATCCTGGCTTTAACAGCCTGATGCTGGACACGGATTACCTTGCCTGCGCCGTGTCCAGAGGCAATCCCCTTGCCAAGCAGTCCATGGTCACGGTGGAGCAGCTGAAACGGGAGAACCTGATCCTCCGGGGCGCCGGCTCCGCCACTCGGATGCTGTTTGAATCTTCCTTGGAAAGCATCAGCGAGAGCATCGACAGCTTCCATATTATTGTGGAAGTGGACAACGTCTCCACCATCAAGAGCCTGATCCGGAAGGACCTGGGGGTGTCGGTGCTGCCCAGATCCTCCTGCATGGAGGAAGCCCGGAAGGGAAAGCTGTCACTTTTGCCCATTGAAAACCTGAGCATGGTTCGGGACACCAATCTTGTGTATCACAAGTCTTTCCCCCACATCGAGATCCTCCAGCAAATTGCCCGGGTCTACCAGGAAACCGCCCGGAAATATCAGTCCCATCAATAGGTTCATAAATTGTTTACGGTTTTTTCCAAATTCCCTCTTGCTTTTTCCGGTATCATGCGCTATTATATGTTAGCACTCAGAAGTTAAGAGTGCTAAACGCGTAGATTTCGCCGGTAACACCGGCATTCTAAATCATATTGTATGGAGGAATCAAGTATGAAACTCAAACCTATGGCTGACAACGTACTGCTCAAGGCTCACGAGGCCCAGGAGACTACCGCCTCCGGAATCATCCTTGCCACTACCAGCAAGGAAAAGCCCGCGATTTACGACGTGATTTCCGTCGGCCCCGGCACCAAGGATGTGACCATGACCGTAAAGCCCGGTGATCGAGTGGTTGTGGGTAAGTTCGTTGGCACCGACGTGACCCTGGACAAGGAAGAATACAAATTTGTCAAGCAGGATGACATCCTGGCTTCTGTGACTGACTGATTAGGAGGTTTTTCATTATGTCTAAAATGATTGTTTACGGCGAGGACGCCCGCAAGAAGCTGCAATCCGGTATTGACCAGCTGACAGATACGGTCAAGGTTACCCTGGGGCCAA
>CAZCLX010000108.1:0-6032 GCA_964499615.1 uncultured Oscillospiraceae bacterium | reverse complement strand
GCGACGTGTACACCGTGCCCATTTCCCACGGCGAGGGCAGATTCCTGGCAAGCGAAGCGCTTGTGCGGCAGCTGGCGGCAAACGGTCAGATCGCCACCCAGTATGTGGATCTGGAAGGAAACGCCACGGAAGACGTCCATTTCAATCCCAACGGCTCTGTCTACGCCATCGAGGGCATCACCTCCCCCGACGGCAGAGTCTTCGGCAAGATGGGCCACAGCGAGCGGGCAGGCAAGGGCCTGTACCGAAACGTCCCCGGGAATTACGATATCCGGATGTTTGAAGCCGCGGTAAAATATTTCCGCTGATCAATGGAGACAGCCAACCATGACCGGTTGGCTGTCTCCTGGTTTTTTCCGGAATAGAAAACACCGAAATTCGTCTCATAATGATCTTCCTATCAATATAATTGCGTTTTTGAAAGAAACGTGCTATACTTGCAGAAAAAATACCGAGGAGAGATACCATGCCAGAAATTGCCGCTGCCCCAGCTGGGGAAAAAACGCTGCCTGATTTTTTCACTGCCCATCCAAAGACGGCCATTGCTTTTTCCGGGGGCGTGGACTCGTCTTATCTGCTGTATGCCGCGAAGCGGTACGGGCAGGAGACAAGGGCCTACTATGTCCGCACCCCTTTTCAGCCCCAGTTTGAGTATGACGACGCCTGCCGCCTGGCGAAAACGCTGGACGTGCCCATGGTGACCCTTTCCCTGGATCCTCTTACCAGCCGGGAGATCGCCGATAACCCGCCTGACCGGTGCTATTACTGCAAGCAGGCGATCTTCGGGGCGATTCTGGAAAAAGCCCGGGAGGACGGCTTCTCCCTGGTGCTGGACGGCACCAACGCCTCCGACGACCCCGGGGATCGCCCGGGGATGCGTGCTCTCCGGGAGCTGTCGGTTCGCTCTCCGCTCCGGGAGTGCGGCATCCCGAAGAGGGAGGTGCGCTGCCTGTCCCGGGAGGCGGGGCTGTTTACCTGGGATAAGCCGGCCTACGCCTGCCTGGCTACCAGGATCCCAACGGGCACCCGGATCACCCGGGAAAACCTGGCAAGAACCGAGTGGGGAGAAAACTACCTGAGGGAGCTGGGCTTTTCGGATTTCCGCGTTCGGCTGGCAGGGGACACGGCGAAAATTCAGCTGCCGGAAAGCCAGATGGACAAGCTCCTTGCCCGGCGGGAGGAGATCGTAAAAACCCTGAAACAGCGATACGGCGCTGTAGTGCTGGATCTGGAGGCGCGAAAGCATGAATGACATCAAAAGCCTGCTGGAGGACGTTCGCTCTGGCAGCGTTTCGGTGGAGGACGCTCTGCTTCAGCTCAAGGAGCAGCCCTTTGAGGACATTGGCTACGCCAAGGTGGATCTTCACCGGCGGATCCGTCAGGGGACGGCGGAGGTGATCTACGGCGCGGGAAAGACGGCGGAGCAGATTGTCGGCATCCTGGAAGCGATGGCCCGGGGCGGGCAGAAGGACGTGCTGATCACCCGGCTAAGCCAGGAGAAAGGGGAAGCCGTGGGAAAGCGGATCCCCATTCACTATTATCCGGAAGCCCAGCTGGCGGTTGCCGGGCAGATGGGAAAGGATACCGGCCTGGGCACCATTCTGGTGGCCACCGGCGGCACCAGCGATATTCCCGTTGCCGAGGAAGCGGCTCTCACCGCCCAGTTTCTGGGAAATCATGTGCAGCGGCTGTATGACGTAGGCGTGGCGGGGCTGCACCGTCTCCTCAGCCACAGGGAGGAATTGATGAACGCGGGCGTGGTGATTGCCGTGGCGGGAATGGAAGGCGCCCTTGCCAGCGTGGTGGGAGGGATGGTAGACTGCCCGGTGATCGCGGTGCCCACCAGCGTAGGCTACGGGGCGGCCTTTGGCGGCCTGTCGGCGCTGCTGTCCATGCTCAATTCCTGCGCCAGCGGCACGGCGGTGGTGAATATCGACAACGGCTTCGGGGCCGGGTTTCTGGCAAGCCGGATCAATCACATGGAGGCAAGAAAATGAGAATTCTGTATCTGGACTGCGGCATGGGCGCGGCGGGGGATATGCTCACGGCGGCGCTTTTGGAACTGTTCCCGGATCGGGAAGGGATCCTGGAAGAGCTGAACGCCCTGGGGCTTCCCGGCGTCCGATATGAGGCGGAGAAGACCGCGAAGTGCGGCATCCTGGGCACCCACATCCGGGTGACGGTGGAGGGAAGCGAGGAAGGGGAACCCCGCGATCATGACCACCACCACAGCCACAGCACCTTATCCTCCATCGACGGGGAGATTGCCCGGCTGGCTGTCAGCCCCGCCGTGGCGGAAACCCTTCGAGCCGTCTATCGGGAGATTGCCCAGGCGGAAAGCAAAGTCCACGGGGTCACTGTGGAGCAGGTTCACTTCCACGAGGTGGGAGCTATGGACGCCCTGGCAGACATTACCGCCGTGTGTTATCTCATGGAGAAACTGCATCCGGACAAAGTGGTGTGCTCTCCCGTGCACGTGGGCAGCGGAAGAGTGAACTGCGCCCACGGGATTTTGCCGGTGCCTGCCCCCGCCACTCAGGAGCTATTGCGGGGGATCCCCATTTACGGCGGCTCCGTTACCGGAGAGCTGTGCACCCCCACTGGAGCGGCGCTGCTGCGGCGCTTCGTCACGGAGTTTGGGAATATGCCGGTCATGGCGGTGGAAAAAGTCGGCTACGGCATGGGAAAAAAGGATTTCCCCATTGCCAACTGCCTCCGGGCCATGCTGGGCACCAGTGGGGAGGATAGCGGCGATGTGGTGGAACTGAGCTGCAATCTGGACGACATGACCGGAGAGGAGATGGGCTACGCCGTGGAAGCCCTCCGGGAGACGGGGGCGCTGGAGGTGTACACCACCCCGGTGTTCATGAAGAAGAATCGCCCGGGGACGCTGCTGACAGTGTTATGTAAATCAGATGACCGGGAGAAAATGGTGCGGAAGATATTCCGCTGCACCACCACTCTGGGGGTACGGGAAGCGGTTTTCCGCCGGTATACTCTGGATCGGCACATGGAGCAGGTGGAGACTTCCTACGGCGCCGTCCGCTGTAAGGTTTCCACCGGCTGCGGCGTCACCCGCCGGAAGCTGGAGTACGAGGATCTGGCCCGCATCGCCAGAGAAAAAGACACCCAGTGGCCGCTGGACAGTGGATCGTTGACAGTTGACAGTTGACAACGGAGCGAACCGGGCAAAGGCTCTCCCTCTGGGAGAGCTGGCTCGGCGTAAGCCGAGACTGAGAGGGTATATACGGGACGTAACGCCCTCTCAGTCACCGCCTTGCGGCGGCGACAGTTTGCTGCGGCAAACCCGGTCGCGGCTCTGACAGCCCGCTGGGCTGTCATTCACTACCGCGACCGCGCTTCACTTACCCCCAGAGGGGGAGCCAAGACGCCCTCTCTACCCGCTAACCGCTACCAGACGGTACTGGCGGGAGCCGAAGCCCAGGGCGGCGGCGGCTTCGATGGTGTGCTCGCCGTGGCGGCTGTCGATCCGCTCCAGAAGATGGTCCCGCCCCGGGTCGGAGCTGGAACGCACCAGATCCAGGCACGCCTGGTCGATGGCAATGGGATCCGTGGAGGCGAGAATGCCTACATCCGCCATGCAGGGATCCTCCGCCACGGCGCAGCAGTCGCAGTCCACGCTCATATTTTTCATCACGTTGATATAGATCAGATTCCCGTGGAAGTAGCTTACCACGGAGCTGGCGGCGTCCGCCATGGATTCCAGGAAGGAATCGTGGTCAGATGTCCAGATCTTCTTGGGATCCCCGGCGCCGTGGATATAGGCCTTGCCGAAGGAGGAGGCGACGCCGATGGACAGCTGTTTCAGCGCCCCGCCGTAGCCACCCATGGGGTGGCCCTTGAAGTGGGACAGCACCAGCATGGAATCGTAAGCGGCAATGTCCTTACCCACGTAGTTTTTCCGGATGACCTTCCCATTTGGAATGGCAAGCTCCAGATCCGGCCCCTGGGCGTCCAGCAGATCCACGGTGAAATACCGGCTCCAGCCGTGATCACGAAGCAGCTTCCGGTGCTTTTCCGTGGTGTCCCGCTCTCCGTCGTAGGCGGTGTTGCACTCCACTACGGTTCCACCCACATGGTCAATCATGGGCTTCCAGAACTCCGGTTTCAGGAAATTCTGGTTTCCCTTCTCCCCGGAATGAAGCTTGATGGCCACATTGCCGGAAAGGGCTTTCCCGGTCATTTCGTAGAGCCGAACCACGTTTTCGGGGGTGATGGTACGGGTAAAATATACATTTGCGGGCATAATCGGTTCCTCCTGCCAATAAAGTGTTTTCTTTCAGTATATCAAAGACAATTGGAATTTTCAAGAGAGCCGGTTCGGAGGATTTACCAAAAAAGGGGTTGCAAACTTGGCCTCCTTTCGGTATAATGGTAAAGAATGGAGGGGTGCCCCTTGGCAAAGCTTTATTTTAAGTACGGCGCGATGGGTTCCAGCAAAACCGCCCAGGCGCTGATCACCAAATACAACTACGAGGAAAACGACTTAAAGGTCTGGCTGATCAAGCCCAGCGCCGACGCCCGGGACGGGGAAAATGTCTTAAGAAGCCGGATCGGCCTGGAAGCGGCGGTGGAGATGATCCCTCCGGAGACGGATATTCGCGAGCTTTACCGGGCGGAGAGAAAGGGTATTTGCGATGTGATCATTGTGGACGAGTGCCAGTTCCTCTCCCCGGAGCAGGTGGATCAGCTTCGGGCGGTGGTGGACGACGAGGAGATCCCGGTGATGTGCTTCGGCCTGCGGACGGATTGCCAGACCAAGCTGTTCCCCGGCAGCCGCCGGCTGATGGAGGTGGCGGATTCCATTCTGGAGATCAAAACCATCTGTGACTGCGGCGCGAAGGCCACCGTCAACGCCCGAATTGACGGAAGCGGCCACATCGTCACCCAGGGCGCCCAGGTGTTTCTGGGGGGCAACGACAGCTATATCGCCATGTGTCACCGGTGCTACATCCGGGGCATCCGGGAAAACCGGATCATCCGGCTCCACGGCCAGAGCGGCACGCTATAACGGCGAGGGACAGCGGTTAGCAATTAAGGCGAACCAACTCTCAACGCTCCGTTTCAACCGCTGATTCGAATAATATAAGGAGGAGTATTATATGAACCTTTCCGAAATTCTCAGCAAGTGCGACCACACTCTGCTCAGCCAGACGGCGACATGGGAGGAGATCCGGGCGCTCTGCGACGATGGGATTAAGTACCGCACCGCTTCCGTCTGCATTCCCGCGAGCTACGTAAAGCGGGCGAAGACCTACGTGGGGGACAGGCTTCCCATCTGCACCGTCATCGGCTTCCCCAACGGCTACGATACCCAGAAGGCCAAGTGCTTCATGGCTTCCGATGCGGTGGATAACGGCGCGGACGAAGTGGACATGGTCATTGACCTGGGTTTCCTCAAGGACGGCGACCTGGAGGGCGTTCGGAAAGAAATTTCCGCTGTGAAGGAAGCCTGCCAGGGGAAGCTCCTGAAGGTCATCATCGAGACCTGCCTGCTCACCGACGAAGAGAAGATCGCCATGTGCCACGTGGTGTCCGACTCCGGCGCGGAATACATCAAGACCTCCACCGGATTTTCCAAGGCGGGAGCCACCTTCCACGATGTGGAGCTGTTTGCCGCGAACGTGGCGCCCCATGTGAAGATCAAAGCCGCCGGCGGTATTTCCAGCCTGGAGGACGCGGAGAAGTTTATCGCCCTGGGCGCCTCCCGCCTGGGAACCTCCCGGATCGTCAAGCTGGCGAAAGCCATGGAACAGAATTAAGTTAGGAGGAACATCATGCTGAACACACCTACCCCTCACATTTCCGCCAAGCCTGGGGACTTTGGCAAAACCGTTCTGATGCCCGGCGATCCGCTCCGCTCCAAATTCATCGCGGAGAATTTCCTGGAAAACCCGGTGCTCGTCAATAACGTCCGGGGCGTCCAGGGCTATACCGGCCTGTATAAAGGCGTCCGGGTCTCCGTCATGGCCTCCGGCATGGGTATGCCCGCCATCGGCATCTATTCCCAC
>CAZCLX010000107.1:0-6120 GCA_964499615.1 uncultured Oscillospiraceae bacterium | reverse complement strand
TGTGCAAGCTCCTCCAGATCGGCGGAAATGTCCATGGTGGTTTCCGCGCCCCGATGCACGCCGCCGATGCCGCCGGTGGCAAAGATCCGGATGCCAGCCATGTGGGCGATGATCATGGTGGTGGTGACGGTGGTGGCGCCATCCTCACCCTTGGCACACAGGGCGGCAAGATCCCGGCGGGAGGCCTTGTGGATGGCGGTGCCCTTCTTGCCGAAATATTCGATTTCCTCCGGGGTCAGACCGGCCTTCAGCCGTCCGCCAATGATGGCGATGGTGGCGGGCACGGCCCCGTTTTCCCGGATGATCCGCTCCACGTTGAGAGCGGTTTCCACATTCTGGGGGTAGGGCATACCGTGGGAGATGATGGTGGACTCCAGAGCCACCACCGGGCGGCCCTCACGGACAGCGGCGGCAACCTCCGGATTGACATCGAGATAAGGATTGGGATTCATTGCGAAGCTTCCTTTCATATTAATTTTGTAACAGAATCCGGCGAATGGCTTCGGCGCTCATTTCCGGGTTGATGGTCTCCGGGGAGGCCATGGCGACGGCTCCGGCGGCAAGCCCCGCTTTTGCCGAGGAAGTTAGATCCATTCCCTCCAGGTACGCCCACAGCAGCGCGGCCATGAAGGCGTCACCGCAGCCGGTGGTGTTTACCATTTTGCCGGGGAAGGTGGGGAGGATCACCTTCTGGTCATCCATGGCGGCAAGCACTCCTTCCGCCCCTAGGGACAGGAATACCCGGTGGACGCCCTTGCTCAGAAGACTGTCCGCCGCCTTCACCGCGTCCGATCTGGAGTGGATCTCCACCCCGGACAGCAGGGAGGCTTCCAGCCGGTTTGGTTTGAGGGTGTGGATCTTCGGAAGAATGGGCAGCAGCTTTTCCGCTTTCGCTGTGGACACTGGATCCACAAACAGGGGAACGGGGCAGTTATCCGCCAGATACCGGAGGCTTTCCTCCGTCAGGTTGGCGTCTGCCGCCACCACCTGGGCATTTTGCAGCAGGGAAAGGTGGGAAGACAGATAGGCCGGGGTGATTTTCTTGCAGATTTCCATGTCGGAAACAGCCAGAGCCATTTCCCCGGTGGGGGACGTCAGATACAGATAGGTGGAGGTGGTGCCGCCGGGCACCCGGAGGGCATGGCTCAGGTCGATGCCCAGCTCCGAACAGGAGGCAGCCACCCGCTGACCGTAGAGGTCGTCACCGTAGGCGGTGAGCAGCCGCACGTCCACACCCAGCAGGCTCAGATTGTGGGCGATATTTCTGCCTACGCCCCCCAGGCTGACGGTAACGGCACCGGGATTGGAGTCGGAGGCAACAAGAGGGGCAAAGGACCTGCCCCCGATGTCCATGTTTACACCCCCCACCACTACGGCGTAGCTGGTGGAGCGTAGGACATAGCCCCGCCCGGCAATGCAGCCTTTTTTCTGGAGGTTGGAGATGTGCACTGCCACGCTGGAACGGGTGATGCCCAGCTTTTCCCCGATTTCCTGCTGGGAGATCAGGGGATCCTTTTCTATCAGCTGCAAAATCTGCCTCTCCCGCTGGGTCATGGCGCCAGCCTCCTAAACAATTCATGAATTTATAAGCATATATTTATTATACGCCAGGGAAGAAGATTTGTCAATAGGCTTGAAGCGGGTAGCAAATAGCAGTTAGCGTTTAGGGCGTAATTTCGTCTCCTAATTGCTAAGGAAACTCTGAATAAATCGTCTGCGGCTGGATGGCGGATCTTTTGTCCCATCCATGCAGTGTTAAAAATGGGAAATACATACAGTATTCCTCCATTTTTAACACTTTTGTCTGGAACAAAATCTTTCGCCACCAGCTCTTGCCGATTTATTCAGAGCTTCCCTAACTGCTATTTGCTAACCGCTATATCCAATCGACCAGATATTCCTGATCTGCCCTTCCAGCTCCTCGTAGGTCCATAAGCGCCCGGAGTTTTCGACGCTGTTTGGGTCGCAGACCCGGAAAGCGCCGTCTTCCACCCCGGATAGAACAATGTAGTGACCGGAGGAGGTAAAGTCCCCCGGGCCGAGGGCCAGGATCACCGGATTGCCGTTTTCCAGGCTGTCTGTGATTTTCTTTTTCACCAGGGGTAGCTCCGTCACCGTCAGCCCCAGTTTGGGGCCACCCTCGCTGATCAGGGTCCAAGAGGAGCCGTAGCCCTGGGCGTAGTAGCCATTCTTTTGGGCAAACGCCGCGACATCGCCGGGATTCATACTTTCATCTCCCGTCAGGTAGTACCCTACCATAGCAAGGCAGGTGGGGCCGCAGCCGGTAATGGCAATCATATCGCTGCCGTATTTTTGGTAGCCCCATCGTTTGTCCCATTGGAGCATCAGGGGCACCGTATCTCTGGAGAACGACTCCATATTGATTTCCAGATCCTCCCGGAAGGGGTAATCCAGTACAAAATCCCTTGTTTCCGGATTCCGTTCCAGCAGGGCAATCAGGCTTTCGGGGTAGTCAGCGTAGGACACCCCGTGGTCATCGGCATAGGCCTTCACCTCCAGCTCTGTGGCGGTGTGCTCTGTCCAGTTAAAGGCAACATCCATATACAGCCGGTACAGGGGCTTTCGCAGCGCAAAGCCCAGAATAAGCAGGATGACCAAAATCAAAAGTACCCATTTCAGCTTCTTCATGAAAACATTCTCCGTCTTTTCTGGAATGGGAATAGTATAGCAGAAATTTTCTAAAAAGTCTTTACGGTTCCCTTAAGATTTCCTTACCGAATTCGTTTGCCGTTCAGCACCGCTTCCGTCAGCCGGTCACCTCGGTAGCTGAGGGTGAGAAGGAAAAAGGGCGCGTTCTGCCACAACAGATCCAGGAAGATCCGGTCTCCTTCCCACGTGGGAAGGGACAGCAGCATCTCCCGGGAGATCCACTGCAAATCCCCCTCATCGCATTCCCGCATCTGCCCGGTAAAGCCGGTTGCTGTGAAGAGGTACATATATTCTCCCTCTGCCCCTTCCTGACGGAAGGTCACCACCCCCCGGCACTGCCATTGGGTGAGGGTCAGACCCGTTTCCTCTTTTGCCTCCCGGAGAAGGCATTCCTCCGGGGATTCCTCCCCTTCAAACTTGCCGCCGATGCCAATCCACTTGTCGTGATTGATATCGTTTTTCTTCTTTACCCGGTGAAGCATCAGCACCTGGTCTCCCCGGGTGATATAGCAGAGGGTGGAGTTATGCATGGCGAGGCTTCTTCTGCATCAGCCGGAAGGCCAAATGCTTGTCTTTCACCAGAACCTGGGCGTGACCCGGCTCCCGTTCTCCGTCCAAAGTCCAGGGCATATCCGGACTGGCGGTGATCAGCGCCTTGTGGGTGGAGCAGAAGGTGATCATTCCGCAGTTGTATTTCTGTGTTTTCAGAGCCTGAATGCACTCGGAGATCTCTCCCAGATTTCTGGGAGACCGTACCAGCAGCAGCTCCAGCAGACCGTCCCGCATGTCCACCTGCTTAGGATCCAGGGTGAGAATACCTCCTACGGAGGTGGAGTTGCTGATGGCGCCGAACAAGAAGTCATCCTCGATTGTGCAGTCATCCAGATCAATGCGAACATGCTCCTTCTTTATCTGGGACAGTTCCTGGATGCTTTCCAGCACATAGGCGGTATGACCCAAAGCGTTTTTCACATTCTGAGGCGTGGCATAACTGACCCGGGTGAACGCACCAAAGGATGCCACATAGGAGAAGTATCTCTCACCGAATTTACCCGCGTCGTAGGCCACCGGGGTTCCGTCCAGGATCGTCTGGGCGGCCTTCATGATGCCGTTTGGCAGATGGAGGGTGTTGGCAAAGTCATTGGTGGATCCGGCGGGGATATAGCCGATGGGAATATCGATCCCACTGCGAAGCACGCCGGAAATCGTTTCGTTGAAGGTGCCGTCGCCGCCGCAGCAGACCACGACATCCGCATAGGGAGCCAGACGTTCCACTGCCTGGGCGCCATCCCCCGGCCCCTGGGTCATGTGGACGGTGACGTCATAGCCCGCTCCGCTGTACAGGGAGAGAATGTCCGGCAGCAGCCGGTTGGCCCGCTTCTGCCCGGAGCATGGATTCATGACAAACAGCATTTTCTTCATAACGGAAACCTCCAGCGAAATGAATCATTGGCAAAAAGTATTATAGCATAATCTTTCCAAATAACAACCGATTCAAAAAGATTTTACCGGTTGTTCATAATTGAAAAAGGGCTGTAGCAAAATGCAACAGCCCCGTTTGGATTGGAAATTGTATCCGCTAGGAAACGGTAAAGGAAAACTGATAGGCCTGCCAGTCATGGAACTTCCGGATCAGGGGATGAATGGTTTCCGGGTCGTAGTTGTCCCGGATCCAAAGCCGGACCAGATACTCCCCCGGAGCGAGGACCTGATCGTCCCAACTCAACTGAATGCTTCCACTGCCGTCCATGGTGATCGGAGAAACGGGAAAGCTTTCATTCTCCCAGGATACGACGTTGTTATCCCCGACGATCCAGCAGTCGTATAACTCCAGGGTACCTGCCTGCTGACCGCCGGACTGGACGGTTTTCAGCACCAGGCCGCTGCCGGTAATGTCCTCTGCCGACAGTGTCAGTCCCCAATCTTCCCGGTCAATGTGAGAGGTGGGATCCTCTTCATTGACGATCACGCTGGCGAAATCCCGCTCCGGGTCGTAAGTGGGACCGTTTTTGTTAATGGTCACCTTGCGGTACAGGTGCTCCTGACCGTCGGGGGTCTGGTAGATGTCGTTGATCACATCAATGTTAAATACGTCCGGGTAGGTGTAATGGAACTGGGTCAGACCGTTGACGGTGCGGGTCTGCTCGGTGCAGATCTGCTTCCGGGCATCCACCTGGGCATCCGCCACCAGCTGCTCCACGGTGTAGGAGCCCTCCCGTATGGCTTCCTCCAGAGGCACGTCCTTACCGTCCAGAGTTATAGAGACCTCCAACCCACAGTAATATAGGTTCCCGTCAAAATTGCCCCCCAGATCCTCCGGCATAAAGGCGTAATTTTTCTCACTGAGGGTGCACTGAAGGGGCACCGCTCGTTCACCGTCAGACCGCTGGGATCCTTCCGTGGAGGCTCCTGACCCAAACGCCGCGGGATCGGCCGACGGACTGGAGGCGTTTTGTTCCGGCTGCCCGCAGCCGGTGAGAAGCAAAGCCAGGGACAACCCCAGGCAGAGCCTAGAAAGAGAATGCTTCATGGGATGATACCTCCATAAATGATTTCTTTATTATGATATATTTAAAATGCGGGTGTGTCAACTACATTTGGAAAACTAAAGAAATCTTTAAGAATGTATTGCTGTGATCCTAAAATTCCCTAGTCGGAATGGTTGGGGGAAATGGTAACAGCTCCAAATGAAAGGATGTTACTATTGAGATATGGGGAAGTGCTGCTGATCGCTAGGTATAAATTTTATGGGTAACAGACCAACCGTCGTCGCCTACAGTCAAGGTAAGTAAGGTTTGAGTGGATTGTGCTTGATTTCTACCATGTTGAAACGCGGGACGGTAGGATAGAACGGCTTTTCCAGATGCGGACTCATTCAACACTTCACTTATTATATCGTAACCCCAGCACTTATCACTATAAGAGATGGTACCCTTGTTAGCAATTCGATCGTAAGCGTCATTCAGAAGGTCAAGCTTAACATGAGATAGCGTGAAAGACCCACTGATGTTGGTGCACGTTGCCTTTATAGTAATATCATAATAGACACCTAAGAGATTTGCAGTCCGATCATGTACAGTTGTAACAGGGGCTTCCGCGTCATATTGAACATCTGTCAACAGGATGGTGCCGTCTGCATATTCGCTATAAAGCATTTTCTCCTTCTCGGAGACATCCTTTTCTTCACTGACGATCAGCGTATTTTCCTGAATGGAACGACCGAGAGGAGAACAAGGAACTTCGGGATTTCGGATCCTTTCCGCATACTCGGGAAAAACCAAGCACGCTCTGGCAAGCAGTTGTTCATGTTCATCTACTTGGCTTGCCATTGCACCTATAGGAAGCGTCGCGAAAAGAATGGCAAGCACCAAAATAACAGAAAGTGTTTTTTTCATTGGGATCCTTCCTTCACTATTTTTTTTTTTTTTTTTTTTTTTTTTGAAACATTTT
>CAZCLX010000106.1:0-6200 GCA_964499615.1 uncultured Oscillospiraceae bacterium | reverse complement strand
TGGGACAAAAGATCCGCCATCCAGCCGCAGACGATTTGTTCAGAGTTTCCTTAAGGATGCGAGTCTCCTGTTCATTCGTTGTCTTCAGTGCCGCATCCCTTAGTTCAGCAGATGCTTGAAACTTGTGTGCTTCGTCATAACATCCAATCGATGTGATTATATCCTTAACATATTGAGTAAGTTCCATATACACAAAAGCAGGCTGCTAAATCAGCAGTCTGCTTAAAGTTGGTGCGGATGACAGGACTCGAACCTGCACGGCTAAGCCAGAGGAACCTAAATCCACCGAGTCTACCAATTCCACCACATCCGCATATTCTTTTGTACCTCTATTTTTACACGGGGAGGCGGCCCGAGGTGGAGCGTTTCGCTTGATCCACATTTATAAAAACAGGCAATACCTGCTTTTACCGAACACATATAGGACGATTTGACGCGCCATGCTGTCAGTCCATTGGCACTGCGACCCATCACAACGCCTATTGCCGTAGAGGGGCTGCTGAATACCTTATTCTCCGTAAAAACCAATTTTCATCAAATCGCAAATGGACTTAGGGCATGACATAGTCACAGAGTCCGCAATTCTTGAGCCCTTTATGACAACAAATCCTTCGTTTGTCTGCATTCCCCTTGCATCTGCACCACGGGCTGCCTGAATATAATGTATTTGACTTTCCGAATTTGCATTGTCCGATTCTTCTTCAACCACGAACGGCTCAAGCACTTTATGTCCCAACACATTATTGATCACACGAATATTGTAGAGAAACTCTTCCATTTCCGCCTGTTCCGCTTCTGTAAGAGAGGCATCCGCTGGAATGGTGGAATTATCTATACAATACCGATCAGCCTCTTTTGCCAGTAAGTAGCATCTATGCTCCAGATACTTAATATGTGCCTTTTTTAGGCGATTGTCTTTACTGATAAAAACAATGCACGCATTCCAAAAGTCTTTTCCAGTAGGAGAATCATGCTGTTTCAATCTTTCAAATATATTTTCCGCTTCGCCGATATAGACAATTCCCTTTTCATTGTCGTCGCGCTTACCAAACAGGAAATAAACGCCGCACGCCGCGATATCCTTTCGATCTCCACACCTTTTCACATCAATTCTGGGAATTTTATACGCTTTCCCGTTCCAGTTAAACCATTCACATACCCAGCGCTTGTTGGGATCGCCTTCAATTAGGGAAGCTTTGAATAAATCGGCAAGAGCTGGTGGCGAGAGATTTTGTCCCAGACAAAAGTGTTAAAAATGGAGGAATACTGTATGTATTTCCCATTTTTAACACTGCATGGATGGGACAAAAGATCCGCCATCCAGCCGCAGACGATTTGTTCAGAGTTTCCCTAGTTAAACAATTCACATACCCAGCGCTTGTTGGGATCGCCTTCAATTAGAAACAGGGATATTGTCTTCCCAAATGTAGACACATCTTTCTCCTGCTCAAACCTTCCCTGAGGTAACATCACCTAAATCTTGCATATCTGCCAGTTCCATCATGCCCACGTATTTCGTTGACAAAGGAGAGTGGACAGTTGACAAGTTTCTTTGCAGACTGAATGATTCCATAACTGTCCACTTTCAACTTTCAACTCGTTAAGCCTTACTTCCACAGCCCGTTGGGGTATTTGCCCTCCTCGGTCATGGCTTTTAGGGCAGCGACGACCTGGGGCTTGTCGGCAGCGTAAGTGACGCCGTACCAGCGGTCGGCGGAATGGAGCACCTTCACGGTGGCTTTGCCTTCGGCGATCAGCTCCTTAACGGTCACCGGGAGGAAAAATTCTCCCTTCATGGGGTTATTGGCAATGGTAGCCTCCAGGAATTTGGGGAAGCGGTCACGAATCTCCTTCAGGAAGCCCCGGCGGTAGCCCCACATATTCATAGATACGGCGGTGTCGGCAGGCAGATCTGTCCAGGTCGCGCCACCGTCCTCGGTAAAGTGGATGCCGCCGTCATACTTTTCGATCCGGGTACGTTCGTCGATCTGAGCAAGGCAGCCATTTTCATCCAGGACGCAGACGCCCCGGGCCACACTTCCGTTATCGGTAACGGTATTTCCCAGTTGGTAGCCCACCATGCAGTAGTCGTTGTCTCCCGCCTCCGCTTCCAGTGCCTGATACAGCACCCGGTAGGCGGACTTGCCATAATAATCATCGGAATTGATGACGGCAAAGGGCGCATCACCGATCTCCTTCGCGGCGCACAGCACCGCGTGGCTGGTGCCCCAGGGCTTCACTCTGCCTTCGGGCACGGAAAATCCCCGGGGGATTTTATTCAGCTCCTGGTAAGCATAGCGGATCTCCATGGGGCAGCGCTCCAGGCGCTTACCGACGGTTTCCATAAAGTCCTCCCGAATAGCTTCCTTAATAATGATCACCGCAGTGCGGAAGCCAGCCTCGTAAGCATCGTACAGGGAGTAATCCAGAATTGCCTCCCCCTGGCTGCCCACCGGGTCAATCTGCTTCAGGCCGCCGTACCGGCTGCCCATGCCTGCCGCCATTACCACAAGGATCGGTTTGCTTGCCATAGCTATTTTCTCCTTCGACGCGTTTCCTTTATTATACACCCGCCGGGTCAAAAAGGCAAGAGGGGAGCGAAATACTTTCCCTCCGAATTTTTTCAAAGGAAAAGTCATCCTTCAGCTCCCGGGCGGAAACTGCCGCCGGGGTATCCCGCAAGCCGGCACAGCAAGCCAGAATGCCGATCAGTGTCTCCGGCTTCATCCGCTGCCGGAGTATCCTCAGATCCAGATCCCGATCCCGTTTACTTAAGCGCCGTCCGTCAGGAGCCAACAGCAACGGTACGTGGGCATACTCCGGATGGGGGAATCCAAACAGCTCCTGAAGATACATCTGACGAGGGGCAGAACTCAACAGATCCGCCCCCCGAACCACCTGGGTGACGCCCGACTCCCCATCGTCCACCGTCACTGCCAGCTGGTAAACATACACCCCGTCCGCCCGGCGAACTACCATATCCCCGCAGTCGGTGGAAAGGTTTATGGCATAGTCCCCCTGAATTCTATCATGAAGCCGAAACACCCGATCCGGCACCATGACCCGCCAGGACGGTGCCCGGTTCATAGCCGCCCGCTCCCGCTCCGTAAGATGGCGGCAGGTGCCGGGATAGACATAGGTTCCGTCCTCCAGGTGCGGCGCGTTGACGCTGTGGAGCTGACTTCGGGTACAGTAGCAGGGATACAGAAGTCCCTTTTCTTCCAGAATATGGAAATACCGATCATATACCAGCCCACGAGCGCTTTGAGGCGCCGTCTCCCGATCATAGCTTAAGCCCAGCCAGCTTAGATCCTCCCGGAGGATCTGGGCATACTCCGGTGAGGTTCGCGCCGTATCCAGGTCCTCCATTCGAAGGATCAGCTCCCCGTCCTGGGATCTTGCCCCCAGCCAGGCGATCAGCGCGGCAAATACATTCCCCAGGTGCATCCTGCCGGAGGGGGTAGGCGCGAACCTGCCTACTGTCTTCACATCAGCCATCGCAGCCACCAGGCGATCACTCCCAGCAGCGCAACGGTCTCAATCAGCAGAATCAGGATCAGGCCGCCGTTGCGCTTCCGCTTTCTCTCCGCCGGGACAGGGCTGGACTTTTCCGGACGGGAAGGGGTATCCTCTTCCGGCTCGGTGGAATACCGACGGTACAGCGGCTCCCGGCGGGATTCCTCCCAGTCCTCTTCCGCCAGAAATGCCTTCATTTCTTCCAAAGCTTCCTCCGGGTCCTCATAGGTTTCCTCCAGCGGAGGCTCCTCCTCCGCTGCCAGCAGCTCCCGTTCCAGCCGCTCCAACTCTTTCCTGGGGTCATCGAACAATGGTCTCATCTCCTTTTTCCCTATTTTATCCGAAACAACAGTTCTTGTAAAGTCTTTTCTGAAATTGGAATGCACTACGCAGTTCTACCCGCTAATTCCTAGCTGCTATCCGCTAACTGCAACCAGCACCCGCATTTTCCGCGTTTTTCCTGCCGGGAGGACAACGCCTCCCGGCTTCGACAGCTTTTTTTCCGGAAATGTGGTATTATGACGCCACGCTGGCAGGACAAAGGCGGATTACCGCCACAGTGGCGTCGTCCTCTCCGCTTCCGCCGCTTTCCCGGAGAATTCGTTCCGCCAACTCCCCCGTTGGCGCATTCTCCGCAAGGCTTGCCCAGGCGGGAGTTTCCCCAACCTCCACGCCGTCACTGACCAATACCAGCACTTCCCCTCGGTCTAGGGACAGCCGTGATGCCCACTCCCGCGAATCCGTAACTGACAATCCGGGAGGCGGGGCGGCTGTCCCAATTCTTTGAATACGATCCCGGCGGACATAGTAGCTTGCCGCCGCGCCCCATTTATATACCGACGCTTTTCCGCTGTCCAATCGCACCTCTGCCAAATCCAGTGTCACCGCTCCCCCTCGGCTCCCCAAAGCCAAATGGGCGTTCACGCTGCCAAGCGCGTACTGGGCAGGCATACCGGCAGCCAGCATTTGCCGCAGAAGCCGGGAGGCCTTCTCTGCCTCCTCCGCCGCTTCCACACCGGTACCCATTCCGTCGCACAGCAGTATGTAATACTTTGCCCCCAAACCTGGGAACGCGACGCACTTATCTCCGTCAGCCCGGTCTTTCCGACGGGTACGGGCGGAGACCTGAATTCGAAAGGCAGCCAGGGGTGTCCCCTCACCCCTGCCCAATCGGTCCGCGGACAGCCGCAGGCTGCTTGCAAGGAAACCATACTGCTGCACCAGCGCCGCCCGATACTCCTCCTGGCGGAACCTGTCCGCCCGCAATAGCTTTCGCTGCTCCCGGGCGCTTCGCAGCTCCCGGAGAAGCCTTCCCGACTTCCGGCACTGAAAATCCGTCGGTTCCTGAAAAATATCTCCAGTGATTTTTTCCTGTTCCATACAGCTGTTTCTTGCGGAGCAGCTTTCGCAGGCGCAATGCCGCAGACGCTCCGCCAACGCTTCATCATCCACCTCCGGTGGGGAAATATCCAGCAGAATTCTTTGCAGTGCGCTCATGGTCCCGGCGAGACGCTCCAGTTGTACCTGAACCGCCCCCGTTCCGGTGTGACGGCTCAATGGATCCAGCTGCCAGGGGATCAGTGACCCCAGTCCGCCGCCTAAACTCAGCGCGAACCAGGTGCCCCAGTCCCACACGCCGCTCAGCCCCATCACCACGAGGCAGGCAAGGGAAGGCGCGGCAGCCCGCCGCCACACGCTGGGCACCGGCAGCAGCCGGCAGAAGCAGGAAAGGCACAGTGCTGCCGTCATAGGAAGATCTGTCACCGAAGCAATTTCCAGTCCCAATCCCGCCAGTGCCGACGCTGGCAGCGCCTCCGCTCCCGCAAGCACTCCGGCGGCAACGCATCCCAAATTCATCCAGGCCGGCATTTTCACCCCAGCCAGCGCCAGGACCGCCACCCCTCCCGCAAGGTAACGGGCGGTTCTGTCCCGGCGAAACCAGAGGCTTGCAAATAAGTACACGCTTCCCGCTCCCAGCGCAATCCGCAGCAGATAACATTCCAGGGAGGTGTCATCCCCCGCCAGGATCTGCATAGCCAGACCCGCTCCGGAAACCAAGCAGGCGGCCCCCGCTGCCAGACGCCCGGCCCGTCCTTCTCCACTGTACCATTTGTCCATTCCCAGCCGAAGGGCCAACGCCCCGGTGGACCAGATAAGTCCTTGAATTGCCTCCCCGCCCCAAAAAATCCGGTAGCCCACTGCCGCTCCGACAGCGGCGGGAAGGCAGTAGTACCCCGGGCTGGCGCAGATGAGTCCCAGTGCCACTGGCTGCATCCTCCCCCATATTGCCCCAGCCGCCAGCACCAGCGCCCCCAGGCAGTACGCCGCCGCCAGTACGGTAATCCGGATCACCGGTGTGTCCATCCACGCTTCTGCCCGCCGTTTCCCCCGCAGCAGAGCCGTCCCCATGGAAACCATCATGTTTTAACCCCTTTCTTTTGTGATAGCCAAATCCTACCACAGGGGAAAAAATTATGCCGTCGAACCCGGGGGCAGGGCCAGCGGGGAAATCCTCCGTAAAACCACCCGTTCCACCACGCCGCCCCACTCCACCCGGGATTTTGCGGCTGACCGGCATCGAAAAACGCCCTCCTTGGATGAAGGAAGGCGTTTTCTTTTTGGAATATTTTTAGGGAAGCTCTGAATAAATCGGCAAGAGCTGGTGGCGAAAGATTTTGTTCCAG
>CAZCLX010000105.1:0-6248 GCA_964499615.1 uncultured Oscillospiraceae bacterium | reverse complement strand
GAAATACATACAGTATTCCTCCATTTTTAACACTTTTGTCTGGGACAAAATCTTTTGCCACCAGCTCTTGCCGATTTGTTCAGAGCTTCCTTAGATTCTTTCAAAGTACCAACGGCGTGATCGTTGAAGCGGAGATATTCGGGCTGCCTGAACAGCAACCGGTTTCTTCGCTTTTCATATCCATGAGGGCGGCAGTTGCACCGGAGAAGGCTTTTCGAATACAGACAGCCATTTCAATCCGAAAGAAGAAGTCCATCCAAACCATGCGGGAGATGCCCATGAGAAAATTGTTCTCGCTATTGAGGATGATGTGTGCTATAGTGAAAAACAGGGAAATGAGGCGGCTGCCGATAACACCTATAAGCCACTCGGCACTGTAAAGAAAATCCGGCATCTGATCCAAAAGCACAAATACCCGTACAGATCAAAAGAAGGGAGCGAACGACGATGGCTCATTATGTTCTGTCCGACATCCATGGGGAAGCTGGCCGCTTTCATGCGATGTTAGAGAAGATTTCATTCTCGCTGGAGGACACGCTGTACATATTGGGTGATGTGGTTGACCGGGGGCCGGATGGAATCAGCCTGCTGAAGGAAATTATGGGAATGCCCAATGCCGCAATGCTGCTTGGGAACCATGAGTATATGATGCTTCAGTACATGAGTCCCAGCGCCAGTGGAACGGATATCCGCCGATGGAACCGTAACGGGAATGCCCCCACGCTGGCAAAATTCCTTCGCCTCAAAGCCAGGGAGCAAAAGGAGATCCTGCACTATTTGAAAACACTGCCGACTCATCTGGAAGTAACGGTGAGTGGCAGAAAGTTTTATCTGGTGCATGGCTTCCCCGGAGCGAATGTCCACAATGAGGTATGGGGCAGACCGACCATAGAAGCATCAAACCCTGTCCCGGATTATCATCTGATTATCGGGCACACGCCTGTGCTGTACCTGATCGAAGATGAGCAGGAACGGATCAATTTTGCAATGGATCTGGAAGTCAAGGGGAAGCACCTCAGTGTGACGCACACGCCGGGATTCATCGATATAGACTGCGGCTGCGGTCATGACATACCGATCAAGGCCCTGGCCTGCCTGAGACTTGAAGATATGGAAGAATACTACATTTAAGCTTGATTCTTTTCCACGCAAATGTTATAATTCAAGCATAAATGCAAGCAGATCCCTACAATTCAATATAAGGCAAAAGCGGTGAATAATTGGAGTATAGTTGGCGTGAGATTTTTGTGCTAAGGAAACTCTGAACAAATCATCTGCGGCTGGATGGCGGATCTTTTGTCCCATCCATGCAGTGTTAAAAATGGAAAATACATACAGTATTCCTCCATTTTAACACTTTTGTCTGGGACAAAATCTTTCGCCACCAGCTCTTGCCGATTTATTCAGAGCTTCCCTAATGCAAAAATAATGATGAAAAATTCTATTTTTCTATTATCTTTCTGCATCAAAAGTGTTGGTAAAGCACAGAAAAGGCACGCCAAGCGGCGTGCCTTTTCTGGTGCCGCTGACGGAACTCGAAAGGGCGGGGCTTTTCCCCGCCCTAAGATGTGTGGAAGTTTTCATCCGGGTGCGGGGCAGAATCACTGGATCTGGCGCAGGTCAAAGCGGGAATTGCCGGTGTACATTGCTCCAGTGGTCAGGAGAAGCAGTGCGAGCAGCCCCACTTTGAGGGTAGCAGCCAGCTGCTCCGGAACCGCGACGGATACGGCGGCACAGAGAATAGACAGCAGGCTTCCGCCCATGCCGCCGAAAGCCGCCGATGCGCTCTGCTTGACCACGGTCACTTCGTTCTCCCAGTTCAGCACTGGCAGACGGAGGTTCACAAACAGTCCGAGGACGCAGGAAAACAGGATCATTGCCCCAGGCAGAAGAATGAAAAACAACGTGTCCAGCCCCACAGGCTTCCAAGCCAGCAGAAGAAAAATTTCCGACAGCAGGTAAAAGGGCAGATCCAATGTAAGATTCATGATAAGCTTCCCGTCCAACACGGCTTTCGTGGGCAGCGGGAGGCTTTTTACAATCCAGAAGCTTTTTCCCTCCATGGATAGGGAAACGGAGGTGGTGTTCATCAGGCAGAAGACACCGGAGAAAAGAAAGGGAACCAGGGGCGCAATGTCCACCGGCAGTGGAAGAGCGGCAATTTTGTCTCTGCCCCAGAGCATTGCCCCGGAGAGTACGGTAGCAAGAATGGGGCCTAATATGGTATTGACCACATAGATGCTGGACGCGAAGTAGCGCCGGAACTCCTGCGCAGTCAAGCTGATTATGGGGGAACTGGCGTTCAGTTTGCCCAGCTGATAGCTATGTCTTGCCGTGACCCGGAACAGCGCCTGACAGATCTGCCGGAAGCAGGCGGAAAGAATCCATGCCGCCAGGGCAAACACCCCCAGGGAGACGGCGGCAAAGAAAAGCCAGGGGAGAGGCGCTTCTTTTGTTAGGGCGGTTCCCAGCCAAAGTGCTGGGGGATAGAGCCTCCCTAGAACGGTCAGCACCGTCTCGGACAGCGTATGAAAGGCATCCAGAGACAGACTTTCCAGCCAGTAGCTCTGGGAGGTTCCGTAGAGGATCGCCAGAACAGCGGCAATGGAAAGCAGGGCAGAAAGAAGACTTTTGCCCTTCAGCCTTGCGGTCAGGGCGGTGATCCCAGCGCCCACCGCCAGGGCGGCGGACATAGGCAGTAGCGGAACCAGCAGAAGACTGCCCAGTGCCATGGGATAGAAGCGCCATCCGGGAGATGTGACAACGGCGTACACACCCAGCCCAGGCAGCATCAGGGCCGCACCCCCCAAAAACATCAGATAGAACCGAAGCAGCCGGGCAAAGACAATTTCCCAGGGCCGCACCGGCAGGGCACAGAGTATATCGTATCCATCCAGGCGGAAGACGGTGCCCCCGGCCTGAAACACGCCGATGAAAAACAGCATCAGGCTGGCAAGGACGGTGACATAGGGGATCACCGCCTCCGCCATACCCAGGAAGATAAGGCCATAGGACAGCGCCCCAAAGTAGAAGCCCATGAGCCCAATCAGAAATACCCAAACAACTGCCATCATCCGCCAGCGACGCTTTGCTTTGGCGTCTTTCGTGCGGCGGTACACGTTCCAGCCCAGAAGATTTTTTAATTCCAGGGCGCACAGCGGCTTAAGCATCCCCATCCACCTCCAGGAACGCCCCTTCCAGGGAGCCGCTGCCCACGATTTCCGCCATAGAGCCGGAGGCGGCAAGAGATCCATTCCGGATGATGGCTACCTTGTTGCACAGCTTTTCCGCCACATCCAGCACATGGGTGGAAAAGAAGATGGCTCCGCCCTCCCGGCACAGCTCCCGCATAACATTTTTCAGAACCACCGCCGCTTTCGGATCCAGCCCCACAAAAGGCTCATCCAGGATCAGCAGCTTGGGCTTGTGGATCAGAGCGGAGACAATGGCAAGCTTTTGCTTCATGCCGTGGGAATAGGAGCCGATGAGATCTCCAAGGGAGAGAATGATCTCAAACTCTCCGGCATACTGTTCGATACGCTCCCGGCGCTCCCCGACGGGCACCTGGAAAATGTCCCCAATAAAGTTCAGGTATTGGATCCCGGTGAGGTACCCGTACAGATCCGGGTTGTCGGGGATATAGGCCATCCGGTGTTTGCATTCCAGGGGGTTTTCAGCGAGATCAATGCCGTCGATCCGGACGGTGCCCCGGTCATAGCCGTGGATCCCGGCAACGCATTTTAAGGTGGTGGTTTTCCCGGCACCGTTGTGACCGATGAAGGCGTACAGATCCCCAGGTTCCAGGGACAGGCTGATATCTGTGACACCATTCTGGCTTCCGGGGTAGTGCTTGGTAAGGTGTTCTATCTCGAGCATATTACGCATCCTCCTTTTCATCGATGGTTTCCACGCAGAAGCCGTGGTAGCCGCAGTCCGGACAGCGAAGCTTCCGCAGGGATGGGGTGTGTTTGGCGAAAAACGCTTTGCGAAAGCTGGGACGGAATACTTTGTGGCACTGAGGACAGATGTAGGATACCCTTCGGAAGTAGTACCGGGTCACCAGCACCCCGTAGGGTACCGCCAGCACCAGATACACTGCGAACGGCCACCAGATCCCCTGAAGGATCCAGAGAAGAATGGCGGTCCACTCCACAATTTCAAAAGGAATTCCGGTCAGTAGCATGACCCCGTGAATACGATCCAGTTCTTTTTTGCTTTTCATGCGATGGGCTATGTCTCCGATGGTTTGGAAGGAGAAATCCTGGGCGCTGTTGATGCCTTGGCGAAGCCGGATCAGCTTGTCCTTCTTTCGCTGTTTTTCAGCGATCTCCTGGGTCAGCAACCCTTCCTGCTGACTGAGCAGCAGGGTGATGACCTCCCGGGAGTTTTCCGAGCGCAAAAGTTCCTGAATGCTCTTGATGGGAATGTCCAGCTCCCGGAGAAGGCAGATCACTTTCATTTTTTCCAGATCTGACTGGGAGTACAGTCACCGTCCCCCTTCGGAAAGAGCGCTGGGGGTGAGGATTCCCCGGGTATCGTAATACTGGACGGTGCGGACGGTGATGCCGCAAAGCTTGGCGATTTCTCCTGTCGTGTATTGAGCCATAGCTGTTTCACCTCCTGACGCTGCTATTATAATACATTACGCGGCGTTACAAGCAATGGGTCACGCTGGGGCATTTTTTAAATCATATCATATTTCCGGAAAATTTACAAAAGTATTTGCGTAGGGAAGCCGCTGGAACAGGGTAGCGGGTAGCGGTTAGGAATTCGCAGGACGTGACGGTCTCGGCACGCCCCGGCACGGAATTCAAAAAGACTCCCTGGAACCTTTTGCAGGGCATAGTTCGCACTAAGGAAACTCTGAACAAATCGTCTGCGGCTGGATGGCGGATCTTTTGTCCCATCCATGCAGTGTTAAAAATGGGAAATACATACAGTATTCCTCCATTTTTAACACTTTTGTCTGGAGCAAAATCTTTCGCCACCAGCTCTTGCCGATTTATTCAGAGCTTCCCTAACTTACTAACTGCTACCCGCTAACGGCTATTTTCCCCTTGCATGGCAGGGAAAAATGTGGTAGACTGATGGAAAAGCTTTACTTTCAGGAGGCAGTCCCGTGAGATTTGTGCCAATCTAGCGTTTCCCATACATTTATTATAAAATTGTATGGAGGAAATATTATGTCAACTTTACAGGAAGAAATCAGCCGACGCCGAACCTTTGCCATTATCTCCCACCCCGACGCCGGTAAAACCACTTTGACGGAAAAATTCCTGCTCTACGGCGGCGCCATTGCCCAGGCGGGGGTGGTCAAGGGGAAGAAGAACTCCCGGGCTGCCACCTCGGACTGGATGGAGATCGAGAAGCAGCGTGGTATTTCCGTCACCTCGTCGGTAATGCAGTTCCAGTACGGCGGCTTCTGCATCAACATTCTGGATACTCCGGGCCACCAGGACTTTTCCGAGGACACCTACCGCACTCTCATGGCTGCGGACTCGGCGGTGATGGTCATTGACGGGGCAAAGGGCGTGGAGCCTCAGACCAGGAAGCTGTTCAAGGTCTGCGCCATGCGGCATATCCCTATTTTTACCTTTATCAACAAGCTGGACCGGGAGGCAAGGGATCCCTTTGACCTGCTGGATGAGCTGGAACGGGAGCTGGGGATTGAGACCTATGCCATGAACTGGCCCATCGGCTCCGGTAAGGACTTCCAGGGGGTCTACGACCGGGAGAAAAGGAAGCTATTGTTCTTCTCCGGGGTCTCCGGAAAGAATAAGGCCAAGGAGACGGCGGTGGATCTGTACGATCCCCAGGTGGCGGAGTTATTAGGCAGTGAAGAAAAGCATCGCCAGCTGATCGATGACGTGGAGCTGCTGTCTGCCGGACGGGAGCTGGACGTGGAGGAGGTTCGGGGAGGCCGGCTCAGCCCGGTGTTCTTCGGTTCCGCCCTGACTAACTTTGGCATCGAGCCGTTTTTGGAAGCATTTTTGAAACTGACTCCGCCACCGCTGGCCCGGACCGCCGATTGCGGCGTGATCGATCCCTTTGGAGAGGACTTCTCGGCCTTCGTCTTCAAAATCCAGGCGAACATGAACAAGGCCCACCGGGATCGGCTGGCGTTTATGCGGATCTGCTCCGGAAAGTTCCAGCGGGACGCGGAATATTACCACGTCCAGGGATCGCGGAAAATGCGCCTAAGCCAGCCCCAGCAGCTGATGGCGGCGGAGCGGGAAATCGTGGAGGAG
>CAZCLX010000104.1:0-6284 GCA_964499615.1 uncultured Oscillospiraceae bacterium | reverse complement strand
CGGATTCGGGTCTTTCACCCGTTAGATCGTGCGCTCACCGGGCGCACAAAGGGAAACGCCCAAAGCTGTTACGGCTCTAGGCGTTTTCTATGGAGCTAGTGACCTGACTTGAACAGGCGACCTTCTCATTACGAGTGAGATGCACTACCAACTGTGCTACACTAGCATTTGCATAATACTATTTTTTTGATAAAATCGTTTCATTTTATCAAAAAGACATCGCCTTGCGGCGCTGTCTTTTTTGGTATTTTCGAAATAGAAAATACCAAAAATTCGTCTCATTATGATCTTCATGTCAAAATATTCAATCCTTCGGATTTAACATTTTGATTGAATGTCAGCATAAGTATTATACTGGCAATCCGGCGAAATGTCAATCTTTTTTTCGCGGCAAGGCAGCGGAGCGAACCGGGCAAAGGCTGTAACCCGCTCCTCACCGTCAACTCTCCACTGTCCACCGTCCACTTCCCCCTCACTTTCCGGCAAGGCCCAGTTCCCGGAGCTTGGCCCGGATGGACAGCAGATCGTCGAAGGTCTCCGGGCGCTTGCTGGGATCCCGAAGGAGGGCGGAGGGGTGGTAGATGGCGGTGCGCCAGGTGCCGGCGATCTCTTCCCATTGACCGTGCTCCCGGGTGATCTTATACTCCTGGTGGATCAGCTTCTGGGCGGCGATCCTGCCCAGGCAGATAATTACCTTCGGCTGGATCAGTGCCATCTGCTCCTGGAGAAAGCCGATGCAGCGGATCTGCTCTTCCGGCAGGGGATCCCGGTTTTTCGGCGGGCGGCACTTGACGATGTTGGTGATATAGTAATTTGATCTGTCCAGATCGATGATGGACAGCATCTCGTCCAGCAGCTGCCCCGCAGGGCCGACGAAGGGGATACCCTGTAAATCCTCCTGTTCACCGGGGCCTTCCCCTACCAGCAGGATCCGGGCATTCCGGTTCCCGTCGCCGATCACCACATTATGACGATTTTCACACAGCGGACACTGGTCACAGTGGCGGCACCGGGCCTCCAATTCCGCCCATTTGGCTTCCATCATCAGCGGATCCTCCTTCTTCCTTCCCGGCGGCGGCGGCGCTGGCTGCGGCGCTTATAGCGGAGATAGGAATTGACCGCCAGGTACAGCACCGTTGGGATCAGCACCACCAGACAGACGATCCCCATAACCTTCACAAAGGTGGACACGCCGCTCCCCGAATCCTGCCCCCGGATGGTCAGCCCGGAATCGTCCTCCCGGCGAACCTCCGACCCAGCGAACATCTCCGCCTCCAGCAGACAGCAGCTGCGGTACCACAGCTCCACAGTGCCGATTTTTTCTCCCTCCGCCACCGGGGCAGTAGGCCCATTGATGACGGAATACTGGTGGATCAGGTTTTCCATGTGGGCATCGGCAGGCAGCACCGAATCCAGATCCGTCTGGATGATTCCCACCGCGTCGCATTCTCCGCCAATCACCGGGAACTGTTCCAGCGCTTGACCCCGGTAGAGCACCCGGCAGCGCTTAAAGCTATTGAAGGCATATTTCAGCAGCTCCCCCATTTCCTCGAAGTTGCCATAGTACTCAGCGACGCCGCTGGACTTAAATTCACGGGTCGCCCCCAGCACCACCGCCACATAGCTCATGTCCCCGGAGGTCGACTCGGCGGTACATACCACACCGGCTCCGGCATCCTCGGAAACATAAGTCTGCATACCGCCGGTAACCCGGCGATCCCAGTACAGATCAATAACCCGGTCGTGCATCATCAGGTTTTCGGACTGAAGCTCCCGTTCTTCAGAGCGGTTGGTGGCGGGAACTGTATATTGCACTGTGCCGAAAATTTCCCGGAATGTCTCGTTCTTCGTGGCTTCTACGACGATCTTTGCCACATCCCGGGCAGTGGTGTGCTGAGAAGCGTTATCCAGGCCGTGGACGTTAGCAAACTCCGTATTGGTGCAGCCAATACTCTTCGCCCACTGGTTCATCAGCACCACGAAGGCGTCCATGCTCCCGGCAACGTGCTCCGAAATGGCGATGGCGGCATCGTTCGCCCCCTCCAGGATCATACAGTACAGCAGATCCTGAACAGTAAACTGCTCCCCTTCCTTGATGTTCTGATTTTTGGAACCTGCTGGCAGCCGGGAGATGTTCCGGCTGCTGGCGGTGACGATATCATCCAGGTTGCACCGCTCCAGGGCGATCATGGTGGTAACGATTTTTGCCAGGGCGCCAGGGCGAAGCTCCACATCCGGATTGTAGGCGTAGACCACCGTCTGAGTCTGGGTCTCGTAGAGGAACACCGCCCGGGCGGTTTTCAGCCGGGGATCGGATCCGGCAAGGGGAACCTGGCCGTCAATGGTACGGCAGCCCTGATACAGGCAGACGCTGCCAAAAGGCACGTCGGTGTCCGGCACGGTAGCGTCCGGTGGGGGCACCGTTTCCGTAGGGTAGAGTGTCTCCTCCGTGGTTTCCGTCTGGGCACCATAGACCGGAGTAACGATAGCGGTGACTGCTAGGCACAGCGCCAGCAGCAGGGAAAGAAGCGCGTATTTTTTCATATTTCCCCCTATATTCTTTCCGCCGGACTTGCCCCGACGTGGAAAATCGTGTATAATAATCATGTCCACTGTTCTCAGCGTTTGTTTCGCTTGAGATATTATACACGATTTTTTCCTGTCCGTCAACGGAGTTTTCCGGGGCGGCCCATATTTAGGAGGCGCGAATGAAAATACTGGTTGTAGACGATGAAGATTTACTGGTCAAGGGGATCCGTTTTAACCTGCAAAGCGATGGCTACGACGTGATCACCGGCGGCGACGGGCTGGACGCCGTTAGGCTCACCCGGGAGGAAAAACCGGATCTTGTAGTCCTGGATATTATGATGCCCAACCTGGATGGGCTGGAAGCGTGCAGCCAAATCCGGGCGTTTTCCGACGTGCCCATCATTTTTCTCACCGCCAAATCCGACGATATGGACAAGCTGATTGGCTTCGACCACGGCACCGACGACTACCTGACAAAGCCCTTCAATATTCTGGAGCTGAAGGCTCGCATCCGGGCGCTGCTTCGCAGATCCGGGGCAGTGGAGCAGTCTATCTCCGGGAACAGGCTCACCATCGGCTCCATCACACTGGACTTGGACGCCCGGAACGCTTACCGGGGGGATACATTGGCGGATCTCACCGCCAAGGAATTTGACGTCATTGAGTTTCTCATGCGCAATCCCAACCGGGTCTACTCCCGGGAAGCACTGCTGGACACCATATGGGCCTACGAATACCGCAGCGATATCCGCACGGTGGACGTGCACATTCGCCGTCTTCGGGAGAAGCTGGAGGAAAATCCGGCTCAGCCGCAGTATATTCTGACGAAGTGGGGGGTGGGTTATTATTTCCGAAAACCGTAAAGTCGCTGTCCATGGCTACCAAAACGCCCAGTTCCGGTATGCCATGACCTATGTGGCCATTACCTTTATCGTTCTGATGTTTCTGAACCTGTACTGCTCCCATATGAGCAAACGGCTGTTTTACCAGAGCAAGGAAGCCTCCATGCTGGAAAAATGTCAGATTGCCGCCGACGAATTTTCCTCCTTGGAGGTTCTGAGCAATACCACCGTTTCCGGAGTCCTCAACCAGCTGGAAAGTCTGACAGTTACCCGGCTGGTGGTTACAGATCAGGCAGGCATCGCCCTTTACGACAGTGAAAACACTGCACTGGAAAACCTGGTGCTTCTGCCGGAGGTTCTGTGGGCACTGGACGGCTACGATGCCTTCTCCTGGCAGTACCACGACGGGGCAATGATGTCCCGGGCGGCTACCCCTATCTATTCCTACGGCAGTCTCACCGGCTGCGTATACATGACGGAGTATGACGAAAGTCAGGGGGCGCTGATCCGGATGCTTCAAAGCCGGGTACTGATCATCACCGTGATGCTGGAGGTGTTTCTCTGCCTCTTTGCCATCTTCTTCGCCACCGGATTCTCCCGCCGAATGAAAAAAATTATGAACTCCATGCGAATCATCCAGAGTGGAGACTACACCCACAAGGTGGATGTAGGCGGCTCCGATGAGCTGAGCGTGCTGGGAAGGGAATTCAACGACCTGACCGAGCGGCTGCAAACTTCGGAGGAAAAACGCAGCCGGTTTGTCTCCGACGCCTCTCACGAGCTGAAAACCCCGTTGGCGTCCATAAAGCTGCTGTCGGACTCCATTCTGCAAAATGATATGGATCCGGATACCATCCGGGAATTTGTGGAAGATATCGGCAACGAGGCGGAGCGACTAAACCGGATGACGGAAAAGCTTCTCTCCCTGACCCGGTTGGATGGCACCCCCGCGCCGGAAAGCGAAATTATCTACATGGCTCCCACCGTCCGGCGGGTCTGCAAAATGCTCTCCCCCATGGCCAATCAGTCCGGCATTACCGTGGACATGGATCTGGATGGGGACAGCCCAATTCTGATTCTGGAGGACGATCTGTATCAAATCGTCTTCAATCTGATGGAAAACGGCATCAAATACAACATCCCCGGAGGCCGCCTCACTGTCACCCTCCTGCGGGAGGAGGATAATGCCCTGCTGAAGGTGCGGGATACCGGCATGGGCATTCCGGAAGAGTCCCTGAGCCACATCTTTGAGCGGTTCTACCGCGTGGATAAGGCTCGCTCCCGGGCATCCGGCGGCAGCGGGCTTGGTCTGGCCATTGTCTGGGGCATCATCCGCCGGAACCGGGGAGATATTCAGGTGGAAACCCAATTGGGAAAGGGCACCTGCTTTACCGTTACCTTCCCAGTATTTGACACGGAGGTGGATAGCGAATGAAGCGTCTATGGGTTCTCCCGCTTCTGTGCGCCCTGATATTCACCGGCTGCAGCTTCACCCAGGATAGCAGTCGGTTCTACTACCCCCGGGAGGAGTACGTCTTCAATGATCCGGAGCCGGTGATTACCTGGGAGACCAGGGATACCGCCGGTCACACCCAGGATCTGAGATACATCCTTTCCCAGTATCTGATGGGGCCTCTGGATCAGAAGCTCCAGTCACCATTGCCCCAGGGCACCCGGATCGTGTCCCTGGAAATCGTGGGAACGGATGTCACCGTCACCGTATCGGAGGAAGCGGACAGCCTCTCCGACGCCAAGTTTTCCCTTGCCGCCGCCTGCCTGGCGCTCACCGTGCAGGACTGTTTCAGCAGCGACGGGCAGTTCACCCTGATCTGCGGAGAGCGCAGCTTCACCGTCACAAGGGAGAGTCTGCTCATGTATGAGGAAGCCTTCCCCGTAGAGACAGCTGAGGAGTAGGGCGCCTAACCGTCGGTCTCCCCGTCGGGAATGACTGCGCCAACAGCACCGTTTTGGCGGGCCAAATAGGCGTCCTTCAGCTTTTCCAGGTAAGTAAAGGGCTCCTCCGGAGCGATGGGGACGAAGGTGCCCCCTCGGGGCTTGTCATGCTTTGGCGCCAGACGAAATTCCATGGTTCCCTCTCCCAACCGCTTCACCGGGATCCTGGTATCCAGTCCGAAGCCGTCCCCCATGGGAACCACCACTCCCAGGCTTTCCTCCCGGTTCCCCCGGCGGACAAACAGCCGGCACACCACCTCCCCGGTGATGCGGCAGCGGCAGTGAAAATGGTAGTATAGCCCCTGGCGGAGCACCTGAACCTTTCCCGCCGGGACGCTTCCAAACAGAACTTCATAGCTTTCTTCCATAGTAATTCCCCCTTGCCACAGACTATGCGGCAAGGGGGAATATTATGAGTGCAGACCAAAGCTGACTGCGATGGCATCGTCTACCGCCGTCATCTGCTTCTCGTCCAGGCGGCCCATGTGCTCCCGCAGACGGCGCTTGTCGATGGTACGGATCTGCTCCAAAAGGATCACGGAATCCTTCGTCAGCCCAACGCTGCCTCCGGCGATGTTAATGTGGGTGGGAAGCCTTGCCTTCCCTGTCTGGCTGGTGATGGCGGCAGCAATCACGGTGGGGGAATGCCGGTTTCCGGTATCGTTCTGAATGATCAGGACTGGTCGGGTTCCTCCCTGTTCGCTTCCCACCACCGGCGACAGGTCGGCGTAAAAAATGTCGCCCCGTTTGACTGTGCTATCCATGTTGCTTCACTCTCCGTGCATATCTTTGGCGCGCTACCGGACGGTTCCTTATGTAACGCGGCTAGGACTATTGTCCCACGCGCACAAGGATTTTATACTGATATTCAATAAAAATGCTAAGGGAACTCTGAACAAATCGTCCGCGGCTGGATGGCGGATCTTTTGTCCCATCCATGCAGTGTTAAAAATGGGAAAT
>CAZCLX010000103.1:0-6328 GCA_964499615.1 uncultured Oscillospiraceae bacterium | reverse complement strand
ACCCCTATTCTCCGGGGTTGCCTCCAAATGTCAGCCGCATTCCGCGGCGCGTCGAAGTCGCCGCGCCCTACGCAAAACTCCACTGGTTTGCTGACGAAAACCGATATGCATAATACCAAAAATAACAGCGCCGCAAGACGATGTCTTTTTGATAAAATGAAACCATTTTACTGTGAAAGTCTCTGAAAAGATGCAAAATTTCAAACTTTTTCTGACTTTCACAGTAAGATTTATTTAAGTGCCAGCGCCTCGCCCCTTACGGGGCAACCGGCGCTGATGCACAATAAATGTCCATGCGTCAAGTGCTTTCATTTTTGGTGGCGCCGGGCGCGGCATGGACATTTATCAAAAAAATAGTATTAGGCACGGCGACCTCGACGCGATGCTGGGCACCGAAAAAACCTCTATGTGATCGAATGTCACATAGAGGTTTTTGACAGATCGGAAATTATCTTGCCAGCATGCTGCGGAAGATATCCATGTAGCGCTGGGCGGGAACGTTCCAACTGAAGTCCTGCTCCATGCCCCGCTTCTGGAGGGCACGGAAGCCATCCCGGTTGTGGTTGTACAGGTTCAGGGCACGTTTCAGGGAGGCAAGGAAGTCGTCGGCATTGTAGCTCTGGAAGGTGAAGCCCAGGCCGCCTTCTCCATTTTCATCGCAGGGAGGTACAGTATCCTTCAGTCCGCCGGTAGCGTGAACCACGGGAACCGTGCCGTAGCGCATGGCGTTCATCTGGCTCAGGCCGCAAGGCTCCGACTTGGAGGGCATCAGGTATATATCTCCGCCGGCATAGATCCGGGCAGCCAGCCCCAAGTTGAAGGTGATCTTCGCCGCCACCTGCTCCGGGTACTGGGTCTGAAGATCTTTAAAGAAGCTCTCGTACTGGCTTTCGCCGGTGCCCAGGATCAGCAGCTGGGCATCCTCCTCCCACATCAGCCGCCGGGCAATGTAGCACAGAAGATCCAGTCCCTTGTGCCCGGCAAGCCTCGTGACCATGACCATAAGAGGCACGTCCGGCTTTTCCGGCAGCCCGACTTCTCTTTGCAGAGCCGCCTTGCAGGCAGCTTTGCCTTCCACGAAGGTTTCCGCGTTAAAGTGGGCGGGCAGAGCCTTGTCCGTTTCCGGGTTGAAGGTGTTCACGTCAATGCCGTTGGTAATGCCGGTGAGCTTCCAGGCGTTTTCTGCCAGGACGCTGTCCAGCCCGTGGGCATAGTAGGGATACATCAGCTCCCGGGCGTAGGTCTCGGACACGGTGGTGACCATGTCCGCCGTCTCAATGGCACCCTTCATCATGTTTACGGAGCCGCCCATATCCAGGCGCTTCCGGTACTCCCAGGGAAGCCCCAGCACATCGTCGAAGAAGTCACCCTTGGCCCAGCCCTGGTACTCAATGTTGTGGATGGTGTACATGCACCGGGTGCTGCCGAATCGCCCACCCCACTGAGCTTTCAGAAATACGGGGATGAGGCCGGTCTGCCAGTCGTTGCACTGAATCACGTCCGGCACATAGTCGATAACGTTCAGTGCCTCCAGGCATGCCTTGGAGAAGAAAGCAAACCGCTCGCCGTCGTCCATATCGCCGTAAATGGCGCCGCTGCGTCCGCCAAAGTAATATTCGTTATCAATGAAGTAGACCTGCACCCCGTCGGTGCGGCCGGTGAGCCGGAGAACCCCGGCATACTGCTGCCGCCAGCCCAGGCGGACATAGGCTTCTGCCGCTTTTTCCACGGTATAGGCAGTGTTATACTTGATTTTGCCGTAATAGGGCAGGATCAAAACTACCTCGTTGCCCTCGATCCGGGAAAACGCGGAGGGCAGAGCCTCCATCACGTCCCCCAGTCCGCCGGACTTCGCGTAAGGAGCGCCCTCAGAGGCGCAGATGGCAATTTTCATACTGTGTCCCCCCGCTTGACAATGATGGGATTCTGACATGTGCCATACAGCCGGGCACCGGGTGTGACGGTGACGTCCTTATCCAGGATCACGTTTTTCAGCTCGGCACCCTCTCCCACTACGGTGTCGTTCATAATGACGCAGTTTTCCACCTCCGCGCCGGGAGCAATGGTAACCTGGCGGAACAGGACGGAATTTTCCGCCTTGCCGTCCAGGATGCAGCCGTCAGCAACGATGCAGTTTTCAATGTCGCAGCTGTCGCCGTAGTAAGTGGGCACCCGATCTCGCACCTTGGTATACACGGGGTGTGCATTGCCGAACAGGTCGTGACGTACATTGGGATCGACCAGTGCCATGCTGTTAGCAAAGTAGTCGGACACAGAGTCATTGAACATCACAACGCCGTCAAAAGGATATACGTTCAGGGAGACTCTGCCACGCTGCCAGCCACCCAGCACCAGATCCCGATCCATGTGGAACCGGTTGTGGGCGATCAGCTCCTTCACCCGCTCCATCAGCCAAGCCTTCGACAGGACGAAAATATCCATGCTTGCCAGGTAGTCTTCTGTGGCGGCATAGTCCACCACCATGTCCTCCACTTCGCCCTTCTCATCCAGCTTCACCGCCAGATCCAGAACCCGCTTGCCGTCGGCGATTCCCGCTTTCGTGACCACGGTCACGTTCTTGCCGCTGGCAATGTGATTGGAGATGACCTTGTTCAGATCAATGTTGCACAGGACGGCGGAGTCCATCATCACCACATATTCTTTATCGCCGCCGAATTCCAGGAAGTCCATGGCTGTGTTCAGGGATTCCAGCTTGCCCCGGTAGGTGTGGGTCATGGATGTGGCATAGGGAGTGAGAAACTCCATGCCGCCTTCACCCAGTTCCAGTCCCCACTCTTCACCGTCGCCGATATGGTTCATCAGGGACTGGAAGTTGTGCCGGGCAATGATGCCCACGTGCCGGATACCGGCACAGCTTAAGTTGCTCAGGCTAAAATCCACCAAGCGGTAACGCCCACCGAAGGGAACGGAAGCAATGGTTCGCTTGTCGGTCAGGCCGCCCATGGCAGCGTCGTTGGTAAAAATAATACCCATTACATTCATTGCGGTTTTCCTCCTTACAGCATATCACCGGGCAGGAGCACGGTGTTCTCCGCGACCACAGCGCCTTTGGATGTGACGCTGATCTTCATTTTGTCTTCGGGGCCGAACGCGCCGCCTACCACCGCGTTGCGGCAGACCTTGCTGTCCTCACCCAGGATGGCATGGCGGACAATGGCACCGGACTCGATTACCACGCCGGGCATGACCACACTGTCCTCTACCAGGGCGCCTTTGCCCACGGTGCAACCGATGCTGATGACGCTGTGACGGACAACGCCGCACACCTCGGAGCCTTCGGCAATGAAGGAATTGACGGTCTTGGCGTTCTTGTCAATATAAGAGGATGGCATGGCGCTGTTCCGGGCATAGATCCGGGTGCGCTCGTCTCCCCGGATATTGAATTCGGGATCCTTGCCCAACAGATCCATATTGGCCTCCCACAGGGAGTCAATGGTTCCCACATCTTTCCAGTAGCCGTTGAAGGGGTAGGCCATCATTTTGTGACCGGCGTTCAGAAGCTTGGGGATGATATTTTTACCGAAGTCATTGGAGGAATTGGGGTCGTCCTCGTCGGCAATCAGCGCCTCCCGCAGGACACTCCAGTTAAATACATAGATACCCATGGACGCGTTAGTGGACTTGGGCTTCGGGGGCTTCTCCTCAAACTCATAGATGGAGTTATCGGGATTGGTGTTCAGAATGCCGAACCGGGACGCCTCCGCCAGAGGCACATTCCGCACAGCGATGGTGCAGGAGGCGTTGTGCTTCTCGTGGTACTCCACCATTGCGGCATAGTCCATCTTGTAAATGTGGTCGCCGGAGAGAATCACCACATAGTCCGGATCGAAGCGCTCAATGAAATCAATGTTCTGATAGATGGCGTTGGCGGTGCCCTTGTACCATCCGCTCTTCTTGTCGTGGCGCTCGTAGGGGGGCAGAACCTGGGCACAGCTATGGGTTTTGTTCAGGTTCCAGGGCTGACCATTGCCGATATACTCGTTGAGTTCCAGGGGCTGATACTGGGTCAGGATACCCACAGTGTCAATGCCGGAGTTTACACAGTTGGACAGGGGAAAATCAATAATGCGGTATTTACCTCCAAAGGGTACGGCTGGCTTGGCGGTCTTTTCTGTCAAAACCTTGAGACGGCTGCCCTGGCCACCGGCCAGAAGCATGGCAATACAGCGCTTTTTCTGAAAGTACATGGTCACAGCTCCTTATCGATAATCTTGTTGGTTACGAATGGAAGATGCCTATAAAAGGTCTATATATAACATACCATATTTTTCCGGATAACGGAAGAGACATTTTGCCCAAAAAACGAGAAATCTTTTGGGCATTCTACCCAAATTTCTGCAAAAGAAAGAGGCTATCCTCGGGAATTTGTATAGCATCCAGCTGTCTCTTCTTTCGGTACAGTCCCAGGTAATGCGTAACTCTGTCTCTGTTCCTGAATAATATTTCCGTGTCTTGACGGCGCGTCAGGGATGCCGTGCCTTATGGGGGAGCGGGAAAAGTCGGCGCTTAAGCGGATACGCTGCCATTATTTTATTCCCGCGAACTGCCTGTGTCAAGGTTCCGATGGTTGACATTTTCGTAAAAATTGGGTAAAATAATAAAGCTAACATGGTGAAAAAGGAGGGAAATTCATGGACGGCAGCAGCGGCAATATACCGGGTCGAAGTAGACAGTGGTCTGCCGTCCCGGCAGTCCTTTCTTAACTTCGGTCAGTGGGCACTTTGGTGCTCCCGGCTAATTGCCCCTTGTTTTTGAAAAGTTTAAATAAGGAGGTTAATTATGGCAGACCGTTTTGAAATCGTAGAAAAAGCGCTCCTCACTATACTGGAGGAGAAAAAATATTCCACTCTGCGGGACATCCTCACCACAATGAATCCCATCGATGTGGCGGGGGTTTTCCGTGTCCTGGATGAAAAGCAGATCCCGCTGCTGTTCCGGCTACTTCCCAAAGAGCAGGCGGCGGAGACCTTTGTTGAGATGGAGCCGGATGATCAGGCGCTGCTGATCCGGGGGTTTTCCGACAACGAGCTGAAGGACGTGGTCAGCGAGCTGTATGTGGACGACGCGGCGGATCTGGTGGAGGAAATGCCCGCCAATGTGGTGCGCCGGATCTTGCAGCAGGCGGATCCGGAAATGCGCAGCTCCATCAATCAGATCCTCCGGTATCCGGAAAATTCCGCCGGCTCCATTATGACCACGGAATATGTCTCCCTCCGCCCGGTGATGACCGTGGAGGAGTCCATTTTGCGGATCCGCCGCCAGGGGGTGGACAAGGAGACCATCTATACCTGTTATGTCCTGTCTCCGGATCGGAAGCTATTGGGCCTGGTTACCGTGAAGGATCTGCTTCTGGCAGACGACGACGATACGAAAATTCAGGAGCTGATGGAAACCAACCTGATCTCCGTCACCACCCAGACTGACCAGGAAGAGGTAGCTCGGATGTTCTCCAAATACAATTTCCTGGCGCTGCCTGTGGTGGACGGGGAGAACCGGATGGTGGGCATCGTCACCTTTGACGACGCCATGGACGTTATGGAAGACGAGGCCACCGAGGATATCGAGATCATGGGTGGTATGACGCCGTCGGAAAAGACCTATCTGCGAAGCACGGTCTTTGACCTGTTCCGCCACCGGATTCCTTGGCTGCTGCTGCTGATGGTCTCCGCCACCTTTACGGGAATGATTATCACTTCCTTTGAAGACGCCCTTGCTGCCCAGGTTGCCCTCACCGCCTTTATCCCAATGCTGATGGACACCGGCGGCAACAGCGGCTCCCAGTCCTCCGTCACCATCATCCGTGCTCTGAGCCTGGGGGAGCTGAATTTTCGTGACATCGGCACGGTACTGTGGAAGGAGCTGCGCACCTCCGCGCTCTGCGGCGCGGTGCTGGCGGCAGCGTGCTTTGTCAAGGTGTGGTTGGTGGATCGGCTGCTGATGCGCAACCCCTTGGTGACGCTCTGGGTGGATTTGTCCGTATGCCTGACCCTGCTCGTCACCGTGGTCATGGCGAAGCTGGTGGGCTGCACCCTGCCCATGATTGCCAAGAAGCTTGGCTTTGACCCGGCAGTGATGGCAAGCCCCTTCATCACCACCATTGTGGACGCCTTGTCCCTGCTGGTGTACTTCCTGTTCGCAAGGATCATTTTGCATGTATAATCAAATATTCTGCTCATGTAACTTTTTTCTCCGGGAAGCAGGCAATGCCTGCTTCCCGGAGAATTTGTGCGCCCGGTGAGCGCACGATCTAATTACTGTTTCTTGGTAAAATGGTTTCATTTTACCAAGAAGACATCGCCTTGCGGCG
>CAZCLX010000102.1:0-6476 GCA_964499615.1 uncultured Oscillospiraceae bacterium | reverse complement strand
TGGATGGGACAAAAGATCCGCCATCCAGCCGCAGACGATTTGTTCAGAGTTTCCCAAGGAATATTACCGAGAAAATCGCTGAAAAGATGCAGAATTTTAATTTTCCCCCGACTTTCATAGTAATGTCCACGATTGCGGGGTGATAGGCAGCGGTTCAGCGTGCTGTGCTTGCGCTTCCTATTCGCTAACGGCTACCGGTGCTTACCCATAAAGAACAGAGACAGGGTGCCAGGGCCGGAGTGTGAACCGATGACGGCGCCGGTATAGTTGATATAGACTTCTTTGACGCCATACTGAACCCGCACCAGCTTCTCCAGGTACTGGGCATCCTCCAGGCAGTCGCCGTGGCAAATGAATACGGTAGAGTTGTCGTAACCCTCACCAAGCTCACCCAGCTTCTGGGCCAGGGCGGCAATGGAAGCTTTCCTTCCCCGAGCTTTGCTCATATTGATCAGGTGGCCCTCGTCATCCATGTGGAGCACCGGTTTGACACCCAGGATAGTGCCCATGATCGCCGTAGCCGCGCTGATCCGCCCGCCCCGTTTCAAATACATCAGGTCATCTACGGTAAACCAGTGGCACAGGTGGAACTTATTCTCCTCCACCCAGGCGTAGAGACTTTCCAAGTCCATTCCCTCATCCCGCTTCTTACAGGCATACCACACCAGAAGCCCCTCTCCCAGGCTGGCGCTGAGAGTGTCGGACACCAGGATCTTCCGCTGGGGAAACTCACCCGACAGCTCCTGAGCGGCAATCACCGCTGACTGGTAGGTGGTGGAGAGGCCGGAGGAAAACGCCAGGATCAGCGCATCCTTCCCACTTTCCAGAACAGGCCGAATCGCCTTCGCCCACCCGTCCGGATTGACTGCGGCGGTGGAGGCCAGTTCCCCGGCGCGAAGTCCGGCGTACAGATCCCGAATGCTGTCGTCGCTTCGATCCGGCTTTACCTGACCTCGGAAGTTTAGGGTAAGCGGCTGCACCGTCAGCCTCAGCTGCCCATATTTCTCCTCCCGGAAGTCGCAGCAGGAGTCAGTAATGATTTGATATTCGGCCATAGGAACTTTCCTCCGTTTCCATAACATTTTACAAAATTATAGCACAATCTTTCGTTCCTGTCACCCCACAGCGGAGAATTTTTCTCTCCCAGTGGTAGAAATGCTTTTCTACTCCGGCTTTTTCATGCTTTTTGTATCGATATAAAAATATTTTCTATTATTTTTTGTGTATTTTGCCAAAATCCGTATGGACAAACCAAAAAAAATGCGGTATGATAAGTTTATCCGCTGTATAGAAAAGCGAAAGAGGTGAAGCAACATGGCGTTTTCCTTTTTTGGGGGCATCCATCCCGCGGAAAATAAATGGTACGCCAAGGACAAGGCTTTGCAGGACTTTCCTGAGCCGGACATTTTGGTGGTTCCCATGTCCCAGCACATCGGTGCGCCCTGTCTGCCCCTGGTGAAAAAGGGGGACCCGGTAACCGTGGGTCAGAAGATCGGTGACAATCAGGGGCTGTGCGTTCCCGTCCACGCGCCGGTATCCGGCACCGTGAAAGCGGTGGAGATGCGCCCCCACACCAACGGCACCACCTCCATGAGCGTGGTGATCGCAAACGACCACCAGGACACCCTGTGTCCTGACATTCAGCCCCGACAAAAGGAGCAGGTGGAAGCCATGACCCCCGAGGAGCTGATGGGCATCATCCGGGAGGCAGGCATTGCAGGTATGGGTGGCGCCACCTTCCCCACCCACGTGAAGCTCTCCTCCGGCATTGGCAAGGTGGACACCATCATTGTCAACGTCAGCGAGTGTGAGCCATACATTGTTGCCGATGACCGGTTGTGTCAGGAATTTCCCCAGGAAATCGTATCCGGCCTGAAGGTGATCATGCGGATCCTGGGGCTGGGCACCGCCCACATTGCGGTGGAGGACAACAAGCCTGAGGCAGCAAAGCGTCTGCAAAGCGTGCTGGACGCGGGCAGCGGCATCACCGTGGACGTGCTCTCCGCCCGGTACCCCCAGGGCGCCGAGAAGCAGCTGATCTACGCCATTACCGGGCGGGAGGTTCCCTCCGGCGGACTGCCCGCGGCGGTGGGCTGCGCCGTGTTCAACTGCGCCACCTGCAAGGCCATCCACGACGCCCTATACTTAGGTATGCCCCTGGTGCGCCGGGTGGTCACCGTTTCCGGCGACATTGTCATGCAGCCCCGGAACCTGATGGTTCCCATCGGCACCAGCTTCAACGACTTGATGGAGGCGGTGGGCACCAGCGAGAACCCCTACAAGGTTCTCTCCGGCGGCCCCATGATGGGTGCGGCCCAGTACGACCTCAGCGTTCCCGTAATCAAGGGCACCAACGCCGTGACCATCCTGGGCAGAAAAAACCGGTACGCCACGGATTCTTATCACTGTATCCACTGCGGACGGTGCATTGAGGCCTGCCCCATGCACCTGATGCCGGTGATGATGTACCGGGCGGTGCAAAACGGCACCGTGGAGGACATGAAGGCTCAGAATATTATGGACTGCATCGAGTGCGGCTGCTGCGCCTACACCTGCCCCGGCTGCATCCCTCTGGTGCTGGCCTTCCGGGCCGGAAAGCACCACATTCGGGACGCTGCCGCCAAATTAAAGGCGAAAGCGTAAGGAGGCGAAATCATGGCACAACAGATGAAATACTTTTATGATCTCACCCTGTCCAGTTCGCCCCATGTCCACTCTCCCATCACTACCCATGAGATCATGCGGGACGTGCTCATCGCCCTGGCTCCTGCTATGGTTGGCGGGATCTGCTTCTTCGGTTTCCGGGCGCTGATGGTGACACTGGTTTCCGCCGCCGCCTGCGTGTTTTTCGAGTGGGGCTACTGTAAAATAATGAAAAAGCCCTCCACCGTCCACGACCTGTCCGCTGTGGTCACAGGCGTGCTGCTGGCCTTCACCTGCCCGGTGACCATCCCTTACTGGACCATCATTTTGGGCGACCTGTTCGCCATCGTTATTGTCAAGCAGCTCTTTGGGGGCATCGGGAAGAACTTTTTAAACCCCGCCCTGGCGGGCAGAGCCTTCCTGTTCAGCTGGCCGGTGATTATGAGCACCTGGGTAAAGCCGGGATTTGAAAATGCCCCAGGGCTGCTGGGTACCGCCGACGCGGTAACCGCTGCCACTCCTCTTGCCGCCATGCACCAGTACATAATGCCGGAAGACAGCCTGACCGCTATGTTCCTTGGCGGGATCGGCGGCTGCATCGGAGAAACCTCCGCCCTGCTTCTGCTGATTGGCTTTGTTTATCTCCTGGTCCGCCGGGTGATATCCCCCAGGATCCCTCTGGTGTACCTGGGTACCGTGGCCATTCTCGCCTTCCTGTTCCCCATGGGTAACGCCCGGGTGGACTGGGTCGGGGCGCAGCTGTTTAGCGGAGGCCTGATGCTGGGAGCCATATTTATGGCAACGGACTACGTCACCTCCCCGGTGACAAAGCTGGGCCAGCTGATTTACGCCGTGGGCTGCGGGTGCCTGACCATTCTGCTGCGTTACTTCGGCGGATACAACGAGGGCGTCAGCTACGCTATCCTTGTGATGAACGCCTGCGTGGTAATGCTGGACAAGGTGGGCGTCCCCACCAAATTCGGCGCTCCCAAAAAGGAGGCGGTGAAGAAATGAAAACCGAGAATCCTGTCCATTTTATTCTCCGGCTGGCGCTGACGCTGTTTCTCATTGCCGCTATTACAGCTGCGGCGCTGGCAGGGGTTAATGCTCTGACGGAAGGCAGGATTGCCGCCATGAAAGAGGAAAACACCCGTCAGGCCATCGAGGCAGTGCTGCCTGGCGGCGGGGAGGAGATTCCCTTCACGGATGAAAGCGGTATTGTCTCCAATGTCTACGCCTCCGACAGCGGCTACGCCGTGGAAGTCACCCCCTCCGGTTTCGGCGGCTCCGTGGACATGATGGTGGGCATTGACCGGGAGGGGAAGGTGATGGGTGTGCAAATCATCTCCCACTCGGAGACACCGAGCCTCGGCGCTTCCGCCGCGTCGGAAAACGAAGCCGGGAAAAGCTTCCGGGATCAGTTTATAGGACTGACTGGAACCCTTGCCGTTACCAAGGACGGCGGCGAAATTGACGCACTCACGGGAGCCACCGTCACATCCCGGGCGGTGACCGCCGGTGTAAACGCGGCGCTAAGCTGCGTTGCCGGGCTAAGCTAAGGAGGGATACATATGGATTTCAAAAAACAGTTTCGGGAGGGACTTCTCACCAAAAACCCGGTGACGGTTCAGCTTCTGGGCATGTGCTCCACCCTGGCAATCACCACTTCCCTCTTTAACGGCCTGGGCATGGGCCTGTCCGTCACCATTATTCTGATCTGCTCCAATGTGCTGATTTCCGCTCTGCGGAAGGTGATCCCAGGTGAAATCCGGATCGCCTCCTATATCGTCATCATTGCCGGATTTGTCACCATGGTAGATTTACTTTTGCAGGCGTTTCTGCCGGAGCTGTCTAAAAACCTGGGGGTATTCATTCCCCTGATCGTGGTCAACTGCATCATCCTGGGTCGGGCGGAGGCCTTCGCTTCCAAGCACGGGGTTCTGGCTTCCGCAGTGGACGGGCTGTGCCAGGGCATCGGCTATACAGTGGCTCTCGTCATCATGTGCGTGATCCGGGAGCTGCTCGGCTCCGGCACCTTCGGCGGCGGCATTCTCCGGGGTGGCGAAGGGATCCGGATCATTCCCGAGGGTTACCCCGCTATGCAGCTGATCCTGCCGGTGGGCGGCTTCCTGACCTTGGGCTTTGTGATCGCCGGATCGCAGAAGCTGATGAAGCACATCGAAAGAAAGGATCTTGAAAAGAAGGAAAAGGAGGGGCAGAAGGTATGAGCTACGCACAAAGCCTGCTGGGCATCCTGTTTTCCGCCCTGCTTTCCGAGAACTTTATTTTGGTGAAGTTTTATGGGATCTGCCCCTTTATGGGCGTGTCCAAGAAAACCGATACCGCTCTGGGCATGGGCATGGCGGTGACCTTTGTCATGGCGCTGGCCTCCGCCGCCTGCTACGCGGTGAACCGTCTCCTGCTGATCCCTCTGCAGCTGGAGTATATGCAGACCGTGGCGTTCATTCTGGTGATCGCCTCTATCGTCCAGGTGGTGGAAATGTTCCTGAAAAAGTCCATTCCTTCCCTGTACCAGGCACTGGGCATCTTCCTGCCGCTCATTACCACCAACTGTGCCGTGCTGGGGGTGGCTCTGGTGAACGTGCAGAAGGGCTACGACTTTTTGCAGAGCGTGGTTTCCGGCGTCTGCGGAGGTCTGGGCTTCACCCTGGCCATCGTCCTGTTTGCCTCCATCCGGGAGCGAACCGATAAAAGCGACTGCCCAGAATGCTTCAAGGGCTTCCCCATTGCGCTGATCTCCGCCGGACTTTTGGCCTTGGCGTTTATGGGCTTCTCCGGACTGAAGATTTTCTAAGGAGGGCGGAACATGAGAATTCTGATTGCCATTGGTATTTTGGGTGGCCTTGCATTGGTGTTTGGCCTGGTGCTGGCTGCCGCGTCCAAGGTGTTTCACGTGGATACCGACCCCCGGCTGGATCAGCTGAAGGAATGCCTTCCCGGGGCCAACTGCGGCGGCTGCGGCTATCCCGGCTGCGCCGGATACGCGGAAGCGGTGCTGAAAGGAGAAGCGCCCATCGGCAAATGTGCCTCCGGCGGCAACGAAGCCGCCCAGTCTATGGCCGCCATCATGGGGGTCAAGGCGGAGAAGGTCACCCGGAAGGTGGCACTGGTTTGCTGCTCCGGGGCAAAAACCTACGATAAGGACGGCAACCTCCTCACCGGCGCCCGGGTCAAGGCGGATTATGAGGGCCTGCAGGACTGCGTCGCCGCCTCCAAAGTGGGCGGAAACGGGCCAATCTCCTGCAAATTCGGCTGTCTGGGCTATGGCACTTGTGTAAAGGCCTGCCGCTACGACGCCATCCACATTGTAAAGGGGGTGGCAAAGGTAGATGAAAACCGGTGCACCGGATGTCTGGTGTGCGCCTCGGTGTGCCCAAGGCATCTGATCGTCCCGGTGGAGCCGGAGCGGAACGTGGTCATCGCCTGCGCCTCCCTGGCAAAGGGCGCGGTCACCACCCGGGGCTGCACCGCCGGGTGCATCGGCTGCGGCCTGTGTAAGAAGATCTGCCCCAAGAATGCCATCACCGTGGAAAAGAACCTCGCCCGGATCGACTACAGCAAGTGTGACAACTGCGGTCTGTGCGCCACCGTCTGCCCCAAACACCTGATCAAGGATTCCAACGTGGAAAACCTCCAGGGTTCCCACCCCGCGGCGGTCAAGTAAGGCAGTTGACAGTGTCAACCGTCCCGGCGGCGCAGCCAGCTCACCCTGCGCGTGACTCGCTGGTTTTATACTGATATGAAGATCATAATGAGGCGAATTTTTGGTATTTTCTATTCCGAAAATACCAAAAATGACAGCGCCGCAAGGC
>CAZCLX010000101.1:0-6490 GCA_964499615.1 uncultured Oscillospiraceae bacterium | reverse complement strand
ACTGCATGGATGGGACAAAAGATCCGCCATCCAGCCGCAGACGATTTGTTCAGAGCTTCCCTAATACTGTTTCTTGGTAAAATGGTTTCATTTTACCAAGAAGACATCTGGGAATTGACGCATTTTTGAATCATCCCCGCAAGGGGATACCTTCACTGTCCACTGTCAACTCTGCATTCTTCGCTTGCTTAACGCTTGATTGGTATTCGCAGTTAGGAAACGGGGCTACCCGCTATCTGCTACCTGCTAACAAATCACTTCTTCCACGTAGTCGGGGAGAACAGCACCAGCATGGGGAAAATTTCCAACCGGCCCAGGAGCATATCCAGGCTCAGGGCAAGCTTACTCAGGGGGCTGAACCCACTGAAATTGCAGGTGGGGCCTACCGCTTCCAGGCCGGGGCCGATGTTATTGAAGCAGCACAGAATGGCGGAGAAGTTGGTACCGGTGGAGAAGCCGTCCAGGGAAACGATGATAAAGCTGACGAACAGAATGATGACGTAGGCGGCAAGGTAGGCGTTGGTTCCCGCGATGATTTTTTCGTCCACCACCCGCCCGTTGTTCCGCACCACCGAGACGTGCCGGGGGTGGAGCATCTGGGAAAGGTTCCGCTTCATGTTTTTAAACAGCAGCAGCACCCGGGCCACCTTGATGCCGCCGCCGGTGGATCCGGCGCAGGCTCCCACCACCATCAGGCAAAGCAGAATGGATTTGGAGAAGCTGGGCCACAGGTCGTAGTCGGTGGTGACATAGCCGGTGGTGGTGATGATACTGCTGACCTGGAAGGCGGCATGGCGAACGGTCTCCCCCAGGGTGGCGTACAGATCCCGGATGTTCCAGGCAATCAGCCCTGTGGCGGCAAGGACAATGAGGAAATAGGTTCTCAGCTCCTCATCCCGGAATACGCTCCGAAACTGCCTCATCAGCAGCAGAAAGTAGCAGCTGAAATTGACGCCGAACAGGAGCATGAACACGGTGGTCACGTTTTGAATGTAGGGGCTGTAGTCCGCCAGGGAGGTATTCCGGATGCCGAAGCCGCCGGTTCCGGCGGTGCCGAAGGCAGTACACAGGGCGTCAAATACCGGCATCCCGCCGGCCAGAAGAAAGAGAATGTCCAGCACTGTCAGCGAAATATAAATAATGTATAGAATGGCGGCGGTTTTCCGCATTTTGGGCACCAGCTTGCCAACGCTTGGCCCGGGACTTTCCGCCCGCATCAGGTGCATGGTGAAGCCCTTGCCCTTTTCCCCGCTGGGGGTTACCGCCAGAAGAAACACCAGCACACCCATGCCGCCTACCCAGTGGCTGAAGCTTCGCCAGTAGAGAAGCCCTTTATCCAGGGCTTCCACATTTGGCAGGATGGAAGCGCCGGTGGTGGTGAATCCGGAAACAATTTCAAAAAAGCAGTCGATGAATTTGGGAATCTCCCGGGAAATGTAGAAGGGAAGACAGCCCACCAAACTCAGGACGATCCAGCTCAGCGCCACGCAGACCATCCCTTCCGTGGCGTGGAAGGCGCTGGGGGCGCCCCGGCATATACCAAAAAGAGCGAGGGCCAGCACAGTGATCAGCAGTAAGGTCAGCAGAAAGCCCCGCACAGCCATGGATTCTCTCAAATAAAGGCTGATGCCCAGGGCGGGGAGGAGAAATACCCCCTCCAGAAACAGGATCTGGGCGATGAACCGCCCCATCATTTTATAGTTCATGAGCCGCTCCCATTACGCGAAAATGTCGTTGAACTGCCTCAGGCCGGTGCGGCCATTTGTGACCACCACCACCGTATCCCCCTTGCGGAAGAAGGATTCGCCGTTGGCGATTTCCGTGCCGGAGCCATGGGAAATGCTCACCACCAGCACATTGGGCTTCAAACGAATTTCCTTCAGCGGCTCGCCGCAGTGTTTGGACTTTTCATCCACCAAAAACTCCACCGCCTCCGCCTGATCGTCGGCAATGGTGTGGATGGACAGGGCGGAACCGGTCTGGTTCTGCATGGCCCGGACATACCGGACAATGGTGGTGCAGCAAAGATCCTTGGGGCACACGGTGCTTCCCAGGTTCAGACTGTCCACAATGCTGGTTGAGCCGGTGTGTCCCAGCTTGGTGATGACCTGGGGAACCCCCCGGGAGATGGCAAACAGGGAGACGATCATATTTAATTCGTCCAGTCCGGTGAGGGTCACCAGGGCGTCGCCGCTGCCGATGCCCTCGTTTTCCAGAAGAGATTGGCTGCTGGCATCTCCCCAGATGATCTCCACACCGGGCAGCTCCGCCGCCAGTTCCTGACAGCGTTTCGGATCGTTTTCGATGATTTTGACGCCGACCCCTGCCCGGGACAGCTTCTTTGCCAGATAGTAGCTGACCCGTCCGCCGCCGCAGAGGATCACCCGCCGCATCCGCCGGGTAAGAAGACCCAGGTTTTTCAGCAGGGTGGTCAGGTTCTGGGACAGGGCGGTGACGAACAGCCGATCCCCTTCCCGGAGGACGAAGTCACCGCCGGGGGCGGAGGCCATGCCCTCACGAAGCACGGCGCAGACCAGCACCTGGCACCGGACAATTCGTCGCATATCGGAAAGCTTGACGTTGCACAGCTTGCTTCCCCCGTCCACCCGGATCTCCACGATCTCCGTGCGGCCCTTGGCGAAGGTGTCCCGCCGGAGAAAGCCGGGGTATTTCAGCATCCGCTCGATTTCCGTGGCGGCCTGGTTTTCCGGATTGATCACCATGGACAGTCCGAACACATCCCGCATATTATATATTTGTTCCGTATATTCGGGATTCCGGATCCGGGCGATGGTGTGCAGCTTCGGATTCATAGCATGGGCAGTGGTGCAGCAAAGCAGGTTAATTTCGTCCTGGCTGGTGGCGGCGATGAGAAGAGTGGCGCTTTTTACCCCAGCCTGCTGGAGCACTTCCATAGAGGCGCAGTTGCCGTGGATGCAGATCACGTCGAACTGCTCCTCGCTTTCCTCCAGAACATTGGGGTTGGAGTCAATAACGGTGACATCGTAGCCCTCCGAGGAAAGCTGACGGGCGAGGGTAGACCCCACCTTGCCGTCGCCCGCGATGATGATGTTCATAACGAACCTCCCAATTTGCCCGGATCCGTTCCCGGGTGGAAATATAGCATATTATACTATCCTTTTCCAAAAAATACAATAGGCATCTGGGGAAAACAGTATGAAATGTGCACCTTCTCGCGAAAATCATGGCATTTTCCGGCGGTATTGCGGGTTGTTTTCTTTAGAGAGCCGTGATATGATATTTGCATTATGGATGTTTGTCTTCCCGATGCGGATGGGAAGCGGAGCGGGGCAATCTCCCCGGAAGAAAGGTGGAACGGAATATGGCAAGAGTGTATAATTTCTCCGCCGGGCCGGCGGTGCTGCCGGAGGCGGTTTTGAAGGAAGCCGCGGAGGAAATGCTGGACTACCGAGGCACCGGTATGTCCGTCATGGAGATGAGCCACCGCGGCGCTCCCTTCCAGGAGATCCTGGACAGCGCGGAAGCGGATCTGCGGGAATTGATGGGAATCCCGGAAAACTACCGGGTGCTATTCATGCAGGGCGGCGCCAGCCAGCAGTTTGCCATGGTGCCCATGAACCTGATGAAAACCGGCTGTGCCGACTATATCATCACCGGTCAGTGGGCAAAAAAGGCATATCAGGAAGCGTCCCTGTATGGAAAAGCCAACGCCATTGCCTCCTCCGCGGATCGGGGCTTTTCCTATATCCCCGACTGCTCGGATCTGAACGTGAGTGAGGACGCGTCCTACGTATATATATGCGAAAACAACACCATCTATGGCACCAAGTTTCACACGCTTCCCAACACGAAGGGAAAGCCCCTGGTGGCAGATGTGTCCTCCTGCTTTTTGTCCGAGCCGGTGGACGTGAGCCGCTACGCCATGCTCTACGGCGGGGCTCAGAAAAACATCGGGCCTGCCGGGGTGGTGATCGCGGTGATCCGGGAGGATCTGATCACGGAGGAGGTTTACCCCGGGACGCCCACTATGCTCCGCTACAAGACCCACGCGGACCACGGCTCCCTGTACAATACGCCCCCGGCCTACGGCATCTATATCTGCGGCAAGGTGTTCCGGTGGCTGAAAGCAATGGGCGGCCTGGAAGAAATGGGGCGGCGGAACCGGGAGAAGGCGGCGCTTTTGTATGACTTCCTGGACAGCAGCCGCCTGTTCCGGGGCACGGCGGAAAAGAAGGACCGCTCCATGATGAACGTGCCTTTTGTCACCGACTCCCGGGAGCTGGACGCGCGGTTTCTCAGGGAGGCGGAAGCGGCAGTTTTCGTAAACCTGAAAGGCCACCGCACCGTCGGCGGTATGCGTGCCAGCATCTATAACGCCATGCCCATAGAGGGGGTCAGGGAACTGGTGGCGTTTATGGAGCGGTTCGAGCGAGCTGTCAGCGGCGCGTAGGGCAAAGGCTCTCCCTATGGGGGGGAGCCAGGACGCCCTCTCCCGCAAGGCGATGACTTTTTGATAAATGTCCATGCCGCGCCCGGCGCCGCCAAAAATGAAAGCACTTGACGCAGGACATTTATTGTGCATCAGCGCCGGTTGCCCCGTAAGGGGCGAGGCGCTGGCGCTTAAATAAGTTCTTACTGTGAAAGCCGGAAAATATTCTGAATTTGGCATATTTTTAGAGACTTTCACAGTAAATGAAACCATTTTATCAAAAAATGGTATGAGGAGGAATTCTATGTATCATATACATTACTTAAATGCCATCTCCCCGGAGGGGACGGCTCTGTGGAAAGAAAATTATCGGGTGACCGATTCCCTTACCCAGGCGGACGCGGTGCTGGTGCGCTCCGCCGCCATGCACGAGCTTCCTTTGCCGGAGGGACTTTTGGCGGTGGCCCGGGCGGGGGCTGGGGTGAACAACATCCCCCTGGAAACATGCGCAGAGCTTGGGATCGTGGTGTTCAATACGCCGGGTGCCAACGCCCGCAGCGTGATGGAGCTGACCCTCTGCGGGCTGCTGTTAGGATCCCGGGATATCATTGGCGGCGTGAACTGGGTTCAGTCCGTCCGGGACGCCGGGGATGTTTCCAAGCTGGTGGAGAAGGAAAAGTCCCGGTTTGCCGGTCATGAGATCTTCGGTAAGAAGCTGGGGGTCATCGGCCTGGGGGCGGTGGGAGGCCCCTTTGCCAACGCCGCCCGGGATCTGGGCATGGAGGTCTGGGGCTGTGACCCCTTTATCTCCATCGACGCGGCCTGGCACCTGGACAGCCAGGTTCGCCGGGTGAATACCCGGGAGGAGATTTTCGCTAGCTGCGACGTGATCTCCCTCCATACACCCCTTCTGGAGAACACAAAGGGAATGATCAACCGGGAGGCCCTGGCGAAAATGAAGGACGGGGTCATGATTCTGAACTTTGCCCGGGACGCGTTGGTAAACGATGACGATATGGCCCAGGCTCTGGCCTCCGGTAAGGTCAGCCGGTATGTGACGGACTTTCCCAACGGCAAAACCGCGAATATGCCCGGCTGCATCGCCATTCCCCACCTGGGGGCGTCCACCCAGGAGTCGGAGGACAACTGCGCCAAAATGGCGGTGAGGCAGGTGATGAATTACCTGGAAAACGGCAACATCGTCCACTCCGTCAATTTCCCGGACTGCGACATGGGGCTGTGCACCGCCGCCGCCCGGATCACCATCCTCCACGGAAATATTCCCAACTCCCTGAGCCGGTTCACGGCGGCAGTGTCGTCGGAGGGAATCAACATCGCCGGGCTGATGAACAAGAGCCGGGGAAAGTACGCCTACACCATGCTGGACCTGGATCACTGTCCTTCCCAGGGGGTAGCGGACGCCCTTACCAAAATCGAAGGGGTGTACCGGGTGCGGGTGATATAAGAGACAAAAGGAAAAGGATGGAAAGAATCATTCAATCGATGGAAAGCGAATATCTTTTGCCGTCCCTGAATCTGGTGGAGGACGTCCTTGCCAGGTGGCGGGATCCCAGGAAGGGAAGGTCGTCCGGGCGCTGGTGGAGGGAAAACCCAGAAATTACAATCCCCGGGCTTTGAACCCAGCTACCGGTACGGGATCACCCCAGGCCCGGATATCCACCTGCCCCACCCGGACTGCCTGATGGTCAAGGCGCTGGAAGAGGGGGCGCTGGAAGAGGGGGCACTGGCGGAAATCCGGGGCGTTGTGGATTATTCCTTCTATGACGCCCTTCAATAGGCAATGCCGTCAACCTAAGCGACCGCAAGGCAGACTGTGCGTAGGGCGCGACGACCCGGCGCGCCGTGAGAAGTGGTCATGATTCGACAACGGCTTCGGAGAATACGGGAAGCGTTACGAATCCGCCGGAAAAGTTTCATTATCCAGACCAGTACCGCCGGAACGCCGGGTCGGCGTTCCCTACGCGAAGACCAAAGTACCGCGTAAAACCGATTTGTTCATGTATTTTCCTTAGGGAAGCTCTGAATAAATCGGCAAGAGCTGGTGGCGAAAGATTTTGT
>CAZCLX010000100.1:0-6603 GCA_964499615.1 uncultured Oscillospiraceae bacterium | reverse complement strand
CTATCAATCGGACATTTGCGCGGTATTGCCGTAAGAGAAAGTAAAGCTTCAAACGCAATGACTCCCGGTGCCACGATAGCACCGGGAGTCATTCGTGGAGAGAATAAGGTTTGAGGTAAAAGCTGTTACGCCCACCGTCAAAGGCTGATTTCATCGATCCGCGCCAGTTCGTCGGAAGTAAACCGCGTTTTTTCTGCTGCCTTGATGTTGTCCAGGATCTGTTCTGGACGGGACGCGCCTGCCAGAACGCTGGAAACGATGCCGTCCCGGAGGATCCAGCTCAGCACTATTTGGGCAAGGGTTTGCCCGCGCTGGGCGGCAAGATCATTCAGTTGACGGATCTGGCTTGGGCATTCTCCTGTTAGGGCGTTTTCTTTCAGGAAGCGTCCGTCGCTTTTTATTCGGTTTACCACATGGCGTTTGCCTTCGGGCAGTGCAGATCAATTCTTGCAGCCCGGATATCCACGCAGCACCCGCACTGACGGCAGGTACCGTTTTCCAGGCTGGCGCAGTCTTTACAGATTTGCAGCCGGGTTTCGTAAGTGCAGTCAGGAGTGCGAAGGCTCTTCGGCATAGTCTCCCGATAGTGAATGACGCTTTTGTAGTGCTCCTGGGCATCTGTCATTTCCCGGAGGAGACACCGGCGGCAGCGGTTGCCGGTCATTTGGACGTTACCTCAAAAGCAGCCACGCAGCAGGCGGGGAGCATGGTATGGAAGCTGTCCTCCGTATAGGTGATGCCTTCCACCAATACAGGCTGAATGCTTTCGGGCTTGCTGAAAGTATTGAAGGCATCCGGCTTTCCAGTGAGAACCCGCCCGGTGACAGCCTCAATCTGCCCAACACCGCCCAGTGCGCAATCCAGAGGCACAGAGCTGCTGTCGTCCAGATTGACCACGGTAATCAGGACTTTTCCGTTGGATCCCTGGCTGGCAGAGATGTGTAGATTGGGAACCTGACCGTCCGGAGCATCGCCGATCAGGGAGGTTTCCACATAGCTTTCCAGCTGCCGGGCGTTCTGATGCCCCTTGTACATTTCGAAGACATGGTAGGAGGGTGTCAGCAACATCCTTGACCCCTCTGTCAGGATCATGGCTTGCAGAACATTGACCACCTGGGCGATATTTGCCATGACCACAGTATCGCAGTGATTATTGAATATGTTCAGATTGATGCCAGCGATCAGCGCGTCCCGCATGGTGTTCTGCTGGTACAGGAAGCCCGGATTGGTACCCGGCTCCACATCGTACCAGGTTCCCCATTCGTCTACCGCCAGGCCAATCTTCCGGCTGCCCTGATACTGCCGAATGATCCGGCTATGGTTTTCCACCAGCTCCTCCATCCGCAGGGTGTGGAGCAGGGTAGTGTAGTATTCCTGACGGTCAAATTCGGTGGCACTGCCCTTATGGGACCAGTCGTCGGTGTTCGGCAGAGTGTAATAGTGGAGGCTGACTGCGTCAATAAATTGACCCGCCCGTTCCATGACTACCTTGGTCCAACGGTAGTCGTCCACATTGGCGCCGGAGGCAATCTTGAAAATGGACGTACCATCGTCATAATTCCGGAGGTAGGTGGAATACTGGCGGCACAAATCGCCGTAGTATTCCGGGCGCATATTGCCGCCGCAGCCCCAGGCCTCATTGCCGATTCCCCAATATTTTACGCCCCAGGCATCCTCCTGCCCGTTTTTGCGGCGTTCGTCCGCCATGGGGGACTGCCCAGCCATGTTGCAGTATTCCACCCAGTCCGAAAATTCCTGGACGGATCCGCTGCCTACATTGCCGGAAATATAGGACTCGCATCCCAGCTGACGGCACAGCTCCAGGAATTCGTGGGTGCCGAAGGAGTTATCCTCAGTGACGCCGCCCCAGTTGGTGTTGACTATTTTCTTGCGCAGCTCCTTCGGGCCGATGCCGTCCCGCCAGTGGTAGGTGTCCGCAAAGCAGCCGCCCGGCCAGCGGAGCAGAGGGATCCCCATTTTTATCAGTGCGCGTACCACATCGGTACGCATTCCATTCCGGTTAGGGATGTCGGAATGCGTTCCAACATAGAGCCCATCGTAGATACACCGCCCCAGATGCTCGGAAAAGTGTCCGTAAATGTTTTTATCTATGCGACCCAGGGAACGGTTTGCGTTGATAAACGCTCTTGCCATATTCAATTCTCCTTATTGTTCTACAAGATCATCCTTATGCCGCAGAAGCAGGTGGTATCTGTGGCTCGTGCGGAAAAAGACGGTAATAAAAAGAACGCACAAAACGGCCCATGCAACCACAACAATATAGGCCAGGGAGGCAAGCCAGGAAATGAAAAGCTCCATCAGCGCAAAAACATAGCTGACCACCAGGCTGACCGCAAGCCATTTGCGCCACATATCCAGAACGGTGCTGTTGAGGTGGGCGCCGACGCGGTACTCCAGCTCCTCAACGCCGCTTACAAGCATACGCAGCAGATACAGCTGCATCAGCAATTCCACAAGGCTTACCAGAACGCCCAGCATTCCCGTCGGCTGGAACAGCCGCGCTGCCAGAGAATAGACCGCCAGGATCAGACAGACAGGAAAAGCTTTTGAAAAGGAATAGGAGCTTGCTTTCAGTTTCACCAGATTGATAGCGATCAGGATGTATCCTACGGCATCCGGCAGAATATCCACAACATAATCTCCTATGGGGACATTGATATAGAAAAAAACAAAGATCAGGCCAATCGGGATCAGCAGCATAAGATTCCTTCTTTCTTTACTTCATCAGTCGCCGTCTGGCACGTCATAAAGCGTTTCCTCAATATGGAAGGTATCATCCAAGGTGTCGTAGATCACTATGGTCGAGCATAGTACAGGCAGCCAGAAATTCAGCAGCACGAACAGAGCCAACGAATAAGGCAATACCAGGATGATCACGCCCCAGTACAGTAGCTGGATAGCAGTCGCGCCCAGCGTCTTCAGAGGATAGCGGGCACACAGAAGAATGGAATTGAGCAGCGCCCGGTGCAAAGGGAGCTCCATAAGCACCAGTTGGGGCAGAAGCCATGTGGCAATGGCAATTGACAGCACCACGCCGAGCAGCATCACAAGCAAAAGGTACAGCCCCAGCTGCAAACTGCCCACATGAGCCAGAATAAATGTCTGCAATCCAAACAGAAGGCCACCCAAGGCTCCGGGAAGGAGGGAACATTTGACATTCTGCTTCCATGCCTGGCGATACGCTTTCCACCAACCGTCTTCTTCGTCCCGGATGGATCGAAGAACGGTGTCCGATATGCCGAAAAGCTGGGGCGCGGCGATCAGACCTCCCAGAGGGCAGCCGATCAGCATAGGCAGCAGAGCATGGCTGTCAATGCTCAGAAGCAGACTTACAACATAAATGAGGCCACTGAAGGCGGCGAGCAGACCTGCGCCCAGTAGCCCGGGAATGTCCCGGGTGAAGGTGGTCCAAAGGCGACGCAGTCTGGATGGTCGGTGCGTGCCGGAGTGATTGCTGGAATGCAAGCTCATAGTATTCTCCTCTCGTAAAATCGGATTCTCGCGGCGTTCATGGGCGGCGGGAACCCGCTGCCCCAAGAGCAGCCATATGGCTGCTCTTGATGTTTTTTGTTTCCGGCAATTCAGACGTTGCTTTCTGAGGCTCCAGCCAGCCGGCGTAGCGCCGGAGCGCAACCGGACGATCCGCGTTGACCTGACTCCGCCAGGATGTGGGCGTCTGCCCCATGATGCTGGAAAAATGGCGGTTGAAGCTGGATAAAGAACCGAATCCCACCGATTCACATATTTCCAGGATGGAAAGGTTTGACATCTGCAGCAGGGCGCAGGCTCGCATGATCCGGGTCTGATTCAGGTATTCCAGGGGCCCTGACCCAATGGTTTCTGTAAAAATCTTTCGAAAGTAGGACGAACTCATCATGCACATGGCGGCAAGATCGTCTATTTTTAAATTATCCATAAAGTGATTGTCAATATACCGCAACGCCGGCGCAATTGGCGCCCCTTTCTCAGCACTGACCGCCGGTTGCGCCTGGACATGCCGGGAGAATTTGCTGATCAAGGCATCAAAAAGCCCACGCACACATTGCTTATAGTTAGGCAACTTCCGCTGCGTCTCATTCACAATCTCCATGATCAGAGTAGAAAGGATCGGATCCTGCTCCTGACTGACAATGATTCTGGAATTGTAGAGAATATCTTTGTATACCACTTCCGGCGGGAGCTCCACGATGGATGACAGCGGATCGATCATCTGAACCATATCCACCATCAGATAACTCCAACTGCTGGCAGTTCCCGGGCTGGAATAGGTGGTATGGGGGATCCCCTTAGAAATCAGCGTCACATCTCCGGCCTTAAAGGGATATTTGGTGTCCCGAAATTCCAAAATTCCGCTTTCGCTGTGGCACAGGCCGATCTCCAGATGGGTGTGAAAATGAAGAGGGGGCATGCGGACATCCGATATTTTCCAGACATCTCCCGTCAGAACGACAATGGGAAACTCAGGCGGAAGCATGTAGTCCCGGCATTCCAGGATCTCTCGGGGTTTTCTGGGCACAGCGCATTCCTCCTCGCCTGTGTTAATTTCTATCTGTGGATTATAGCACGAGCCAAATTGGAACGCAACAGGATTGTGCAAAAACAATTTTTTTCAGCGATTTACACAGAAATGTTTACTAATTTTTAGTTAATTTACACAAGAAACTGAGAAATTTTATAAATGAAATAGAGATTTAGACAAAGCTTTCACCCGGAATTTGAAAAATAAAAGATGATTAAAAGCAAAATTGCACAATTATTAAGCGAATCTGGTGAGATCAGAGACGCAATATGCTCTATAATGTCTTGTAAGCAGCCGGATGTATCGCGGCGGGAGCGGTGCGTCCAGGTTTTATTTCCCACGATGCTTGCAAAAATCAAAAAGAACAGGAGGAAAAAAATGAGCAATTCTGTAGTTGCGCTTGACGGGAAACCGAACGCGAAGAAACTCAATGGCCCACACAACACCTGGGGAAAATCGTTGCGTCAGCACGGATGGCTGTACGCGATGCTGGTTCCCGGTATTGTTTGGATGATCATCTTCTGCTATCTGCCAATGGGCGGACTGGTCATGGCCTTCGAGAACTTCAGCCCTTATGCGGGTAACGGTCTTATTGAATGCCTGGTCAAGAGCGAAAAGGTGGGCTTCAGCAACTTCCAGAAGCTGTTCCAGGGCACCGATTTCATGATGCTCTTGCGGAACACTCTGAAAATATCCTTCGCCAATCTATTGATTGCCTTCCCTGCGCCCATCATCGTCGCGCTGCTCCTCAATGAGCTGCGCTGCAAATGGTTCAAGCGGCTTTCCCAAACCTTTGTGTACATTCCCCACTTTGTATCTCTGGTCATTGTGTACGCTCTGACCGTCCAGCTCTTTAACGCGCAGGACGGTATCGTCATCAAGGTCATCGAGAGCATCACCGGAAGCGCCCCGAACATTATGGGCGACCCGGATTACTTTGTCCCCTTGATCGTCGGTCAGAACCTGTGGAAGGAGACCGGCTATGGCACCATCATCTACCTGGCCGCGCTGGCAAGCGCGGATCCCCAGCTGTATGAGGCCGCCAAGATCGACGGGGCGGGTCGCTGGCAGTGTATGTGGCATGTGACGCTGCCCGCTATCAAAGGTACCATTGTTGTTATGCTGATCATGAAGGTCGGCGCTCTGCTGAACACCGGCTATGAGCAGATATTCCTTCTGCGTAACTCCCTGAACGCTTCTGTGGCTGAGGTCTTCGACACCTACGTCTACATGAAGGGTATTTCCGGCGGACAGTACTCTCTGGCCACCGCGGCGGGTCTCTTCAAATCAGTGGTCAGCCTCATTATGGTGCTTGCGGCAAATAAGGCAGCGAAGCTTCTGGGCGAATCCGGCTTGTATTAAGGAGGTTTGCAACATGAGTACTGCATTTAAACACAAGACCGACGGAACGAAGGCAACGGGCGAGTTGAATGCCCGCAGCCCCGGCGATTGGGTCGTTCAGGTTTTGATCTATGTCTTCGTCGGCGCTTTTGCGCTCGTGTGCGTTCTGCCATTTCTCTATGTGCTGGCATCTTCCTTCGCTACGGAGAAAGAGATTCTGGAGCGTCCCTTCTTCATTATCCCGAGGGAGTTCTCCCTGAACGCCTACTCCTATATCATCAAGGACGGCTCTGTCTTCCGCGGCCTGAAAAACTCCGTTATTGTCACGGTGGTGGGCACGGCTATCAATATGTTCGTTTCCTGCACTATGGCATATCCCCTCTCCCGCCATTACCTGAAGGGCCGCAACTTCGTCATGAATATGGTCATCGTCATCATGTTGTTCAGCGGCGGCATGGTGCCAAGCTATCTGCTGATCACCCAGGGGCTCCACCTGCGCAATACCTTCTGGGCTCTGTGGCTTCCCGGCGCTATGAGCGCGTTTAACATGATCATCCTGAAGAACTATTTCCAGGGTCTACCTACTGAGTTGGAGGAAGCCGCTACCATCGACGGCGCGAACGATCTGCTTACCTTTGTGCGGATCATTCTTCCGCTGTCCGGACCTGTGCTGGCCTCGGTGTCCCTGTTCTACGCCGTAGGCCACTGGAACTCCTACTTCA
>CAZCLX010000099.1:0-6605 GCA_964499615.1 uncultured Oscillospiraceae bacterium | reverse complement strand
ATGGGACAAAAGATCCGCCATCCAGCCGCAGACGATTTGTTCAGAGTTTCCCTAAGAGAAAGCAAAGGACGCCCAGGAGCGAAAGGCTCCCCTTTCGCAAAAGGGGAACTGTCACCGCAGGTTGCTCCACTGTCAACTGTCCCGGCGCTACGCTGTAAAAGATTATAACCCCCAAAGGAGGATTGAAATATGAGGAAAAAGAAACTGATCGCAATTGTTGCTGCGGCAGTGATGCTTGCCGCACTGACAGTGAGCGGATCTCTGGCCTACTTCACCGCCAAGGGTACCGCCAAGAATGTGATTACCTCTGGCAGTATCCGCATCCAGCTGGTGGAGCACACGGTAGATGGAAGCGGCGTTGTGGTGCCATTCCCGGAGGAAGGCCTGACGGAGCTTTACCCCGGAACCACTGCCAGTAAGATCGTTCAGGTGAAGAATACCGGAAGCGGCGAGGCATGGATTCGGGTAAAGGTGGAGCCTTCCATCCTCAGCGCCGAAGGAGAGCCGCTTCCCACAGTGCTGGAGGAAGGAGAACCTGCGGTGTCCTACCAGACGCTGGAGGGTTGGACCTACCAGGACGGCTGTTATTATTACGATAAGCCCGTTCCCGGTGGCGCACTCACCGATACGCTCCTGGACGGGATCCTGTTCTCCCCGCTGATGGGGAACGAATACCAGGGCTGCACCGTAAATATCCTCATTTCTACCCAGGCGGTTCAGACCGCCCACAACGGAAATTCCGCCCTGGAAGCCCAGGGCTGGCCGGAATTTCAGTAAGGAGGGATCGCTATGAAACGTAGAGCTATCACCATCCTTCTCTGCGCCGTGCTGCTGGTTTCTGTCTGTGTGCCCGGAACATTGGCGTTCCAGACGTCCGACGGGAAGACCCCAGCCGAGGGTCAGGAAGTACAGACCGCCACCGAGGCGGCAACGGAAGCGCCGACGTTGCCTTCCGAGCAGACTCCTGCGGAGGAGACCGTTCCGGTGGAGGCAGACCTCGAACAATGCCCCGCTGCCCATATCGACGGCTGCTCCGAGGACTGCACAGGAGAAAATTGCGTCTGCGGCTGCCATGAAAAGTCTCTGTTTGAGCGGATTATGGTCTGCACCACGCTGGAGGAAATAGAAGATTTGTTTGCCTCCGCCACGGAAGAAGAGCTTGCGTCCATTACCGAAGAGCAGTGGGCAGAGATTGACGCCCGTATTGAGTCGCTGGAGCCTGCACCCGCTCCGCCGGTGGTTTTGGAAATCTCCGCTCCTCCGGTAATGAGTGAAATTGTCTCCCCCACTGTAAACTTCACCAACGTCGCGCCCTTTGGTGATCCTGTCGTGGGCGGCAAATAAGGAGGCATTGGAATGAAAAAGAATAAGATTCTTGCTGTCATCCTGTGCCTGGTTCTGTTTGCTTCCCTGCTCCAGCCTGCTACCGTCGCCCGGGCGGCGGAAACCGGCGGAGAAGGCGACGACAACGGTATGCACCTGGAAAAGACGGCAACGGTGAACCAGGATGGCTCCTATACCATCCAGCTGGAAGCGTATGCCACCGGCAGCTCGGTCATTACGGAGGTCACGGAAGAGATTCCTACGGATATCATCCTTGTCCTGGATCAGTCCGGATCTATGGCCAATTCTATCGGTACGGTAAGTTTCTCCGCCTACACTGGTAGCAATAGCAGAAACTCAAATCTCTATAGCAACCGGCATAATGGCGGCAATGGTAACCTGTATTACCCCCTGGAAGACGGGCAATATGCTTCCGTTTCTGTGACCTTGCAGCAGGTTCCCACTTATACGCAGATTGCGAGTACACAAAATAATGGATATTATTACCAAAATAAAGATAACCTTTATGCTTTGGTGAGTGGAGTGTTTGTGAAGGTTACTGTAACTCGCGTAGGAAATTGGCAGAATTGGAACTACACCTACAAATTGGAAAACGGTACTGTTATTGCAAGCGAACAGCAAGGCAGGGATAGTGTGCCCACTTTCAACAATGTAGATGGAAACGTCCTGTACCTGCTCAGTGTGGATGAAACGCGGAATATTTACACCTATACATACACGGACGCCAGCGGGAATACGCAGACCATTGGCACATCTACCGGCGCAGCTACCCAGTTTGGAACAACGCTTTATCAGCGTACTGTAAACTCAAATGCCGGAGACAAGAGAATCGACGCTTTGAAAGCGGCATTGAATACCTTTATCAGCTCTGTGAACCAGAAAGTTGCCGGCAAAGATGGTACTTTGGGAACAGAGGATGATGTGAATCACCGTGTCGCGGTTGTCGGCTTTGCAAGCGAGTCAGGCAGTGGCAATAATACAGAGCTGCTTTCCATCAGTGGCAACAACAGCGGCTCTGTAGGCGTAATATATAATAATATTACCGAACAGAATTATATCGATGTGCTCCAGGATATGGACACTACAGAGGGCCGGAATATGGTGCAGGCTGCCGTCGACGCATTGGCTGCTGAAGGTGCGACCAGAACGGATCTCGGTATGTTAATGGCATATAACATACTCAATGAAAATCCACTGAAGGATGGTGAGTCCCGCAACCGTGTTGTCATTGTTTTCACGGATGGTTCACCAACAAATTCAAATGGTTTCCAGCTGGATGTGGCAAATAGTGCGATTGATTATGCAGGTAATATCAAGGATAGCGGCGCAAAGGTATACTCCGTTGGCGTTTTCTCCGGTGCCGACGCAACTTCTGCCGGTACAAAACCTAGCTGGGATCTTGGTGACACAAACAGTTCCATTCCGGCGGCAAGTAACTGGTTTATGCAGAGCGTTTCTTCCAACAACGGTACACCTCAGAATCCCAGCTACTACCTGTCTGCGGCTGATTCTGCTACGCTGAACAATATTTTCCAGCAGATTTCCGATAACATCGAAACCGGCGGCAGCTCTACCAAGCTGGGCGCAAGTGCGGTGATTAAGGACATTATCTCTCCCCAGTTTACGTTGCCGGAGGGAGCGGCAGCTTCCAACATCACCCTGAAAACCTATGCCTACACCGGTGAAAACCAGTGGCAAGAAAACAGCGACGCAATGGGCGCGACAGCCTCGATTAATGAAAGCGGTGAGGTCAGCGTTACCGGATTTGACTTTGCCGAAAACTACGTAGGCACCGTTACGGAGAATGGAACGGTTACCTATCGCGGCAACAAGCTGGTGATTTCCTTCACCGTGGAAAAGAAGGAAGGCTTCCTGGGCGGCAACAATGTGTATACCAACGAAAGTGCCGGCGTCTATGAAAACGGTGAGGCAAAGGATCCGATTTTGACATTCAACCGGCCCCAGGTCAACGTCCCGATTGGGGATGTGACGGTAACGGCGGAAGACAGGGATGTGTATCTGCTAAGCGGCCTTACCGCCGACCAGATTCGAGAAGGTATTACTGCCAAGGTTGGCGAAATTGCGCTGAACCTGGATCCCAATACCGAAAACTTCGGCCTGGAGTCGTGGCAAAACGAGTATGTGGACATTACCGTGACCATTGCGGACTCCCAGGGAAATGTGCTTGGCAAACTCTCTGAACTGCTCAATGATGAGACCTACACTGTGACCGTGAAGGTCACGCCGAAGGAGAACAGCGATGGCGCCGATGCAGCTACGGAGAAATCCGGTGTTGCCAGCGGCAATATCCGTGTTTTCAAGCCGGAACTGACCTATGTGGACACATGGGCATACTATGGCGGCGAAGCCCCGACAGATGCAGAACTTGCATCTTGTCTGAGCAGTACCAGGTGGGTGCACGGTGATACCGTGGCGGATGAAAATAAGATGGGTTCCGCGCCGACGCTGACAATTACTTATACGTCGGATGGAGCCAAAATTGTGGATGGGATAATTGCCACAAAGCAGGACATCCCGCTGAAAGCCGTTGTTCAGATCGGTGAGAAAGATGTTACCGCTAACACAACCTTCGTCCACACGCCGTGCAGCCCTGCCTGTGGGTGGGGGGATCCCACGCGAAAGGGCGATCCCGCATTCCTGATCCATGTAGCAACCTGCCAGCTGACCGTAGTAAAGGAAGGCGGCAGCGCAGACGAAACCTACATCATGGATGTTTACAAGGATGGTGTGCCATATACCCAGGTGACGGTGGGGGCGAACAGCTTCGAGATGGTCAAGGAGCTGCCAGTAGGAACCTACTCCGTTCAGGAGAATGAAAGCTGGGCTTGGCGGTACGCATGCAGCATTACCGGCTCTGTTACCCTGAGCGAAAGCAATCATGCGGGAACCATTACCTGCACCAACGGACTGGATGACGACCAGTGGCTCAACCACAGTGCTGCCGCAAAGAATACTTACGGCACCGCGATCAAATAAGAAGGGGGGCCGGTAATATGAACGCAAAAAGAAAATTTGCCCGCAGACGCCGCATGAATCCACGGTTTGTTGCCATCCTGGCGGTTCTGGTGCTGATGGTTGGAATTGCCGTCGGCGGCACGGTGGCGTATCTGATCGACAAAACCGATCCGGTTGAGAACCAGTTCACTCCGTCCACCGTTACCGTGGAGATTGAAGAAGAGTTTAGCGGAACAATGAAGAAAAATGTCACCGCAAAAAATACCGGCAACATTCCAGTGTATATCCGGATCCTACTGGTGACCTATCGGGTTAACGAAGCCGGTGAGCGGATCGGCGGCGCCGCCGTGATTCCCACCTTCACCCCCGGAGACGGTTGGACTCTGATAGACGGATACTACTATTACGGCAAGCCGGTTGACCCTGATAAGACACCGGATGTTCCTCTGATCGGGGAAGACGGTATCATACTTACCGAATATGAGGATCCCGACGGCGGCAAGCAGGTCGTGGAAGTCATTGCGGAAGCCATTCAGGCCGAGCCGGAGGATGCGGTGCTGGCTGCCTGGGGCTTTGTCCCCGGCAAAGATTAAGGAGGTAGAGACATGAAAAAAGTGATTTCTCTCCTCTTTGCTCTGGTGATGGTGATGAGCCTGGCGCTCCCCGCCTTTGCGGAAAACGGCAACGTGACCTATCAGGCGGATGCCCACAAGTTCGTTTTCGAGCCGGGCAGCGACTATTCCCCAACGGATCTGTTCCCCAACTTTAAGAACGTAATGCCCGGGGACGAGCTGACCCAGAGCATCGTGGTCACCAATCAGGGCAACAAGAAGACGGACGCCCGCATCTATCTCCGTGCCTTGGGTGCGGAGGACGGCAGCGAGGAATTCCTCAGTCAGATGACCCTCACGGTGAAGAAAAACGGGAAAACCACCCTCTTTGACGCCCCCGCCGACGAGACTGCCCAGCTAACCGACTGGGTGCTGCTGGGAACGGTTCACCCCGGCGGAAAGGTCACCCTGGATGTGACCCTCAGCGTACCCATTGAGCTGGGCAATGAGTTCCAGGAGAGCATCGGCTATCTGGATTGGGAGTTCAAGGTGGAGGAGATCCCCGTAACCGACATCCCCAAAACCGGCGACCAATCCCCGGTGAAGCAGATGGCGGTAATCCTGGCAATCAGCGCCGTTGCCATTGTGGTGATCGTAGTCATTCTCAAAAAGAAAAACAAAGATCAGAAATAACCTTTTCGCCCGCGGCTCCCCGCCGTGGGCGATTCTTTCGCGCATAGGCGTAGGTTCCCCTTTTGAAAAAGGCGGGCTGTCGCGAAGCGACTGAGGGGATAAGACTTCCCGATCCACGGAGTGATCCCCTCAGTCTCGGCTTAGGCTGAGCCAGATCATCTCCGCGCTAAGCGCCGCCTTACGGCGGTTGCGCTCCGAAACGCGCCTGCGGGCGCAGCCCTTGGTAAGGGGAGTCTGAACCGCTAATTTTTTATCGAATTCAAAGAAAAAACTGTTTACAACCGGGGGAAAATATGTTAAGATGTATTTGGTGGAATATGGGAAATGTCATGATTCCCCATACAGTCTTCTAATAGCGGCGTAAACGCCGCGTAATATTTTTTCTTTCAGGAGGAAGAAACATGGCAAACATCGATTTAGAGAAGTATGGCATCACCGGTGTAACGGAGATCGTTAAGAACCCCTCTTACGACACTCTGTATAAGGAAGAAACCAAGCCCGGCCTCATCGGCTACGAAGTTGGCACCGTCACTGAGCTGGGCGCTGTCAACGTCATGACCGGCATCTACACCGGCCGCTCCCCCAAAGACAAATACATCGTCATGGACGAAAACTCCAAAAACACCGTGTGGTGGAACTCCAAGGAGTACCCGAACGACAACCATCCTCTCAGCGAGGAGAACTGGTCCATCGTCAAGGATCTGGCTGTGAAAGAGCTGTCGGGCAAGCGGCTGTTCGTTGTGGACGCCTTCTGCGGCGCCAACAAGGACACCCGCATGGCTGTTCGTTTCATTATGGAAGTGGCATGGCAGGCTCACTTTGTCACCAATATGTTCATTAAGCCCAGCGCGGAAGAGCTGGAGAACTTCCAGCCCGATTTTGTGGTCTATGCTGCGTCCAAGGCTAAGGTCGCGAACTACAAGGAGATGGGTTTGAATTCTGAGACCTGCGTGGCCTTCAACATCACCAGCCGTGAGCAGGTCATTCTGAACACCTGGTACGGCGGCGAGATGAAGAAGGGTATGTTCTCCATGATGAACT
>CAZCLX010000098.1:0-6623 GCA_964499615.1 uncultured Oscillospiraceae bacterium | reverse complement strand
TGGCCTCCGGCGGCGGCACGGGCCGTACCCTGCATCCCGACAACATGGCGGCCGGTCCCGCTTCCTATGGCATGACCGACACCATGGGCCGTATGCACAGTGATGCCCAGTTCGCCGGTTCCTCCTCCGTCCCCGCCCACGTAGAAATGATGGGCTTCCTGGGCGCTGGCAACAATCCCATGGTCGGTATGACTGTCTCCGTGGCTGTCGCTGTCGCGGAATCCCTGAAGTAAACGAATAGCGCTTAAAACATTGGAAGCATGCCTGCTCTTCAAAGGAGTGACGGCATGCTTCCTTTTTTATTTCAGTCCATAATGCTCTTTAACGCTCTTTTTGCAAATAACCTTGCCTTTTACTTTGATGCTCTGGACGACTGCAAACAGCGTTTCATCGTCCACGTCCTCTTCAATGATTAAAACGCCGTAGCCGGTGATGGTCATCATACGTCCCTGGGATTTGGCAGCGTCAAGTTCCTCCTTTTCCAGGCCGTAGACACCGATAAACCAGGGATCTTCATTGCTTTCGTTTTCCCGTCAATGATACGGTCAATGGTATTTTGATGCTTTTGCAGCCCTTCCCGCAGAGCCTGGTTAATGAAGTCGCTTCTGTTTGAGTAATAGCCGTGATCCACCAGCAGATCAATGCTGGATAGGGTAGAGGAGTTGATGTTTACGGACACCTTTTCCGAAAGATTCTCATTATTCATTTTGGCACCGTCCTATATTATATATATGCTCCAATCAGAGCATATATAATATAACACCGGAGGATAATTGCCAAGCATTAAAACCGCTACTTGTGATACCGGCTTCCTGCCTGTATCGCCTCCGCGCGATACAGCTGTTCCAGCACCATGATCCGGGCAAGATGGTGGGGGAATGTCATTTTCCCCATGGAAAGCTTCAGCGCCGCTTTTTCCTTGACTCTGGGTGCGATGCCGAAGGAGGAGCCAATGAGAAAACAGGCTCCGCTTTTCCCGCTGAGCTTCACACCTGCCAAGGTATCCGCGAATTCCTCACTGGAAAGGTTTTTGCCCTCCGGGGTGAAGACGCAGAACCAACTGCCTTTGGGGATCTTTGCCAGAATGGCGTCCGCTTCCCGTTCCAGTCCCGCGGCGATCTCCCCGGGGGAGGGGGCGTCCGGAAGCCTGACTTCCGGCAGTTCCACCAGATGTAACCGGCAGTATCCGGAAAGCCGCTTGGCGTATTCCGCCGCAGCGGACAGATAAAACGGCTCTTTGAGCTTTCCCATAGCAATCAACGTAATGTCAAACATATCGGATCCCTCCTGGGGATATTTTACCATAGCGGCAAAAGAAACACAAGCCGTGCCTTGACATTTCCGGCGCTTTGGGGGATAATAGGGAAAAATAAAAGGGGCGTTGACAATGGACTTCTCTCGGCATTTCCTGGACGGAAGGAAACTGAAAATCATCGGGTGGGTGTTTACGATCCTGGGGGCACTGGGCGTCACGGCGTGTCGGGACACGATCTCTGGTACGGTGCTTGTCTACCTGGGGCGGATCGCCCTGCCCATTTTTGCCTTCTTGCTAGTGGAGGGTTTCATGAACACCAACAATATGGAGCGATACTTTCTGTCTCTAGCCATTGCCGCTGTGGTGGCGGAGCCGTTTTACGACTATGCCTGCCAGGGCATGTGGCTGGACTTTTCCTCCGCTACCGGGCAGAATCCGCTGTTTGCCTTTGTCATCGGTCTGATTGAAGTGTTTTTTCTTCACCATGCCGTAACCCACGGAAAAACCGTTTCCGCTATACTGATGGTGATTGCCGCGCCGCTGTGGGGATTTGTTTTCAACATTCATTATGGCATGACCCTGATGCTGCTGTGCGGGGTGTTCTACATTCTTCGGGAGAAAAAAACCGCCCGAATCTGGACGGCGGCGGTTGCGGGGGCAATTCCTTATTTGACCCCTGCCTTGGGCGTTCTTCCCACCGCCCTCTACAGCGGCGAGCGGGGGAAGTATCCCAAGTATCTGTTTTATGCTTTATATCCCGCTATGTGGGCGCTTCTTGCTGTGATCCGTTTGGTATCTGGCAGTTAGGCTTTTGATGATGGTTGGCATTTCTGGCACGTACTGCCTGCTAACCGCTAGCATCCCTTATACTTCCGCCGGGTGGCCAGGCCGCCCCGAATGTGTCGCTCCCGTTTATTTTCATCCAGAACCGCCCGGGCTTGGAGATACAGGCTGTAGTTGCAGTATTTCAGTCGCTGGGTCAGGTCCTTATGCACCGTAGACTTGGAAATGCCGAAGTGCCGGGCAGCTGCCCGGACGGTGGCACCGGTTTCCACAATGTACACAGCCAGCTCACAAGCTCGCTTTTCCATGGATTGGGTCATATACTTCCCTCCGATGCTTCGCTCTGAAGTAGCCTATGCGAGGAAAGCGAGCCGAATAACCGTAAGGAGGAAAAATGCTTTTTTTTAACAACGATTACAGCGAGGGCTGCCATGAGAAGATTCTGGCAGCGCTTATGGAAACAAACCTGACCCAAACACCGGGATACGGAGAGGACGAGTACTGTGCCCGGGCAGCTGCCCGGATCCGGGAAAAGTGCGGGAGGAAGGATCTGGCAGTTCATTTCCTGGTAGGAGGAACCCAGGCGAATCTGACAGTGATTGCAGCTGCCCTTCGTCCTCACCAGGGCGTCCTCTGCGCTCAGACCGGGCATATCCACTGCCACGAAACCGGGGCGGTGGAAGCTACCGGCCACAAGGTGCTGGCCCTTTCCGGTGTGGATGGAAAAATCACCGGGGATCAGGTTCGGGAAGCGGTGCTTGCGCACCGGGCAGACGACAGCTTCGAGCACATCGTCCAGCCGAAAATGGTGTATATTTCTCAGCCCACGGAGCTGGGAACGCTGTACAGCAGGGGAGAGCTGACCGCTCTTTCCGATGTCTGCCGGGAACTGGGGCTGTATCTCTTCCTCGATGGAGCGCGGCTGGGCTATGGCCTGATGGCAAAAGGAAACGATTTGAGCCTGCCGGATATTGCCCAGCTCACCGACGTTTTTTACATCGGCGGAACCAAGGTAGGGGCGCTGTTTGGGGAGGCGGTGGTGATCTCTGCCCCGGCGCTGAAAGAGGACTTCCGGTACCTCATCAAGCAGCGGGGCGGTATGCTGGCAAAGGGCCGCCTGCTGGGGGTTCAGTTCCTCACGCTGATGGAAGACAATCTCTATGAAATCATCTCTGCCTATGCGGATAATCTGGCAGATACCATCCGGGACAAGATGAAGTCTCTGGGCGTTCCTTTCCTGGCGGAGAGCCATACCAATCAGCTGTTTCCCATCCTGCCGGATGACGTACTGGAAAAGCTCAGCCGGGACTATGTGTTCTGTGAGCAGCAGCGGGTAGACGAAAACCGCCGGGCTGTGCGCTTCTGTACCAGCTGGGCAACACAGACCCAGGCGGTGGAAGCGCTTTGCCGGGATATAGAAAAGTATTGGAAGGAAAGTTGCCATGCGTTTGGATAAAAAAACCTTCAACCGGATTTTCCTTTGCACAGCTGGGCTGCTGGTTTTGGTATGGCTGATGACGGATACCCAGCGGGCCGCCGCATTATGGAAAACGGTATCCGGCCTGCTGTCCCCCTTTGTGACCGGGGCGTGTCTTGCGTTCATTTTCAATGTGCCCATGCGGGTGGTGGAGCGTCAGCTGGAGGGCATCCGGAAGGACGGACTTCGCCGGGGCCTGGCGGTGGCGCTCACACTGGGCCTGATTGTCCTGGTGATCGCTTTTGTTGTGGACCTGCTGGTGCCCCAGATCCAGCAGACCGTGGACAGACTTTCTGTGCGGATTCCCCAGTTTGTGAATCGGGCAGGGGAGTTGGTGCGCTCCTTCCTGGCTAACCACCCGGAACTGAACAATTGGATCGAAAAGAATACGGATCTGGAAAATATCGACTGGGAGACGGTGCTGCAAAAGGCGGCTTCCTTTGTAGGGGACAGCGCCAGCACCATCCTTGGGGGCGCGTTTAGCGCCATTGGCAGTGTTACCGGCGCGGTAGTGAATGTTGTTATCAGCATTGCCTTTGCCATCTATTGCCTGTTCCGGAAGGAGATTCTTGCCCGGCAGGGGAGGATGCTGCTTTATTCCGGAATTTCGGAAGGTGCTGGAGATGAGATCATAAGGATTCTCCGCCTGGCAAACGTCACCTTTTCCAAGTTCATTTCCGGTCAGTGCCTGGAGGCCATTATCCTGGGGTGCCTGTTCGCGGTGGCAATGCTGATTTTCCGGATGCCCTATATTTCTCTGGTCAGTGTGATCATCTCCGTCACCGCTTTGGTGCCGGTGGTGGGCGCTTTTGTTGGCTGCGTTTTGGGCGCTTTCTTTATCCTGGTGGACAGCCCCTTCCAGGCGCTGACCTTTGTCATTATGTTTCTAGTGATCCAGCAGCTGGAAAATAACCTGATTTATCCCAGAGTCGTGGGAACCTCCATTGGACTGCCCGGCATGTGGGTGCTGATGGCGGTGACGATTGGCGGCGGACTTATGGGTGTGGGAGGAATGCTCCTGATGATTCCCCTGGCTTCGGTGCTCTATACCCTGCTGGGAGAGTATACCGCCAAGCGGCTGTCGCAGAAGAATATTCCGCCGGAAAAACTGCAAGATCAGCCCCCGGATCTTCAGACCCGAAGCGCTGCCCGTCGGGAGCGTGTCCGCAGCCACCGTCTGGCGGAGCTGCGAAAGAAATGGAGACGGAAATAACGTTATCATACTGTTTCCTATAAAAATGTTCTATCCTTCGGATGAAGCATTTTTATTGATTATCAGTATCAATAAAAAGTCTCCTTTTCTCTGAGAAAGGGAGACTTCAGGCGGTGCGTGTGTTCCCGCGTTTGCGTAGGTAGCGGCATTCTTGACGCGCCGCCGGTATGCAGAAATGTCACTCAATGGATATTCGGAGGGATGTGCGCTACATCACCAGTTCCCACAGAAGGTAAGAAAGGGTTGGGCAGATGAGAAACAGCATGGTGGCGTCCGCTGCGGCGATTGCCTCCATTTCCCGGGGAAAGAGCGGCTGTTCCTGGATCATGATATGTATCCGGCGGCTGACAGCCTTTGCCAGAAGAAATCCCAGCACCGTGCCCAGGGTATTGCCGATCAGGTCGTTGATGTCCGTTGCCCGGAAGGTGAACAGCTGGGACAGCTCGATTGTCAGCGAGAAAAGCAGTCCCGCAAGCACTGTGGGGATAATTGTCCGGAACCGCTCCCAGATCACCGGAAGGAGAAAACCGAAGGGAAGAAACAGGATAACATTTAAAATTCTTTCCGTCAAGACTTCTCCCAATCCCACAAATGGAACCAGACAGATGTTGGGTTAAGACCAAGTGTCCAATGTTTGGCAGCCCCACAACCGAAGCAACCGCTGCCAGATACAGCGAAAACGCCAGCAGTGCCATCCGTTTCCCAACCGTTTGCACCCGGAGGGTAGGCAGCATGAGTATCAGCAGCACCGGGATCCCCACGGCAGAAAACGCCGCAAGGTCGATTCCGATCTCAATAAAAAGATAGCGTGTCATGAATTTTCCCTCTTTCATTTGACACTATTTTACCACTATTGGCCCCCAATGTCTTTTAAGGTTTCCTTTTCCTGGATTAAGAAAAAATGAAGAAATCCTGAAGAAAACAGAAAGAGGAAAACGTGACGATTTTCAAAAAAGGCAGTTGACAAATGGCGTGGCAGAAGGTATAATACAAAAGCTATGCGAGAGTGTTGGAATGGTAGACAAGCACGTTTGAGGTGCGTGTGGTGATCGCCGTGGGGGTTCGAGTCCCCTCTCTCGCACCAGAAAAAGCACGCCGCGGGCGTGCTTTTTTCAATGAAATTTGCTCTTTCAGGCAAATGAAATAGCTTCGCTATGAAATATTTGCTTTGCAAATGTGAAATGTGCTGCGGCACATAGGGCAATTTTTATTTCATATTTTTCCGCCAAGGTAAAATTGCTATTTTCAATCTTCCCCAGGAGGTATCGCCATTATGACCAGATTTTTTGTATCACCCAGTGAGCTTGCGCAGAAAAATCCCATCCTTGCCGGTGAGAATGGGAAGCATGCTGCTGTCCTGCGTCTGCGGGCAGGGGAGGAAGTGATCCTCTGCGACGGACAGGGGCAGGAGTGCCGCTGCTTGGTTTTGGAAAACCGGGGCGGGGAATATATTCTGGAGGCGGTGGAGCACCGCGAGTCCCCATCGGAACCGGAGGTTCAGGCCAGCATCTACATGGCCTATGCAAAGGGGGACAAGCTGGAGCATGTGATTCAGAAGGCGACGGAGCTGGGAGCCTATGAGATCGTCACCTTCCCTTCCGCCCGGTGTGTTTCCCGTCCGGAGGAAAAGAGAAAGAAGCTAGAGCGCTGGCAGAAAATCGCCCGTTCCGCCGCGGAGCAGTCCGGAAGAGGCAGGATCCCCCAGGTGATTGCCCTGGAAAGCTATGCCCAGGCACTGACCCGTGCGGCGCAGGCTGACCTGGGAATCCTGTTTTATGAAAATGAGCGCGCCAATACCCTCCGGCAGACCTTGGAAGCAATTCCCTTTCGCACCGTAAGCCTCCTGACCGGCCCAGAAGGCGGCTTGGAAGTACGGGAGGTACAGGAAGCGGAAA
>CAZCLX010000097.1:0-6631 GCA_964499615.1 uncultured Oscillospiraceae bacterium | reverse complement strand
CAAAATCTTTCGCCACCAGCTCTTGCCGATTTATTCAGAGCTTCCTTAGATGAGTAACGCCGCCATGTCCAGGGTGTCGCCGGAGCCGGTCAGGGGCGTGCGGATCCCGTCCCGGATCAGGTAGGCTTCCCCCAGAAGAAGCAGAGATTCGTCGTCCTGATAGAAATAGCTGCCGTCGGGGAGGGCGAAAAAGGTGTTTCCGCAGCTGTCGCCGTAGGTGATGTCCTCAAACAGCCGCATACCGTCCAGGATATTATCCTTGACCTTTTGATAGTGGGGGAGGATGTTCACATCGGTGAGGCCCAGCCCAGGGACGAAGCGTTCAAAATCCGGATCTGCGCCTTCGCCTTCTTCCTCCGGCTGAACATAGACGGTATCCGCCAAATTCATAGAGCCGGCGCTGATGCCCATGACCACACCGGGGAAGCCCTCCAGCAGCTGCCTCAGCCCGATCTCCCGGAAGAAAGCGTTCTGAGTGGGGACGTGGCCTCCGGCGAGAATGATAAGGTCGCTTCCCGCCACCAGAGCTTCCGCATCTTCGGCGTTCCAGCCGTCCAGAACCCGGTATTCGGAGAAGGGCATCCCCGCCATGGCAAAAGCGGATACGGTATCCGCGCCGAAGCGGCAGGTGCCGTCCCGGTCCTCGGGGTTGGAGCAGACGAACAGCGCCCGGGGGTGGGGGGGAAGCACCTCCCGCAGCCGATCTATAAAACCGTTTTCCGGGTTTAGGATCGCCCGGTTCGCTCCGTCCACATAGGGACTGCTGGTAATAAATACAACCATCGTTTTGCCTCCTTTCGGTTCAAACCGAAAACCCGGGGAAATATTCCTTTACAAAATCCACATCCGCCACCCGGAAGGTTTTTCCCCGGAGGTAGTTTAGCGCTCCCGCGTCGGTGGGGAAGGTGAAGGTGAGCTGATAGGCGTACAGCGCCTGATAGTCCCGGTGGGCGTTTTTGCTTAGCTTTCCGTATTTTCCGTCTCCCAGCAAAGGATGACCGGCGTGGGCAAACTGGGCGCGGATTTGATGGGTCCGCCCGGTGAGGAGCAGGCACTCCACCAGGGACAGGCCGCCCCGGCTGGTAAGAATCCGGTAGTCTGTCCGGCAGGTTTTGGATCCGGGCTGGGGCCTGTCCGTCACATAGACCCGGTTTTTCTTGGCATCTTTGAATAGATACCCGGTGAGGCTTCCTTCCCGGGGGGATGGGATGCCCTCCACAATGGCAAGATACCGCTTGTCCAGCTCTCGATCCCGGATCTTTTCGTTCAGGATCCGAAGAGACTCGGCGTTCTTTGCCGCAATGACAATGCCGCCGGTGTTCCGGTCAATTCGGTTGCACAGGGCGGGGGTAAAGGCGTTTTCCTCCCGGGGCCGCCACTCCCGCTTTTGGTACAGGTATGCCTGGATGTGGTCGATGAGGGTGCGCCCGTATTCCGCCCCATCGTGGGGGTGGACGGCGATGCCGGGGCGCTTGTTCACCAAAAGAATGTTTTCATCCTCGTAGACGATATCCAGCTTAGGGGCCGCCACCGTAAGGAAGGCGTTGTCCTCCCGGGGCTTGTCAAAAAACTCGTCGTTGATGTACAGGCTCAGCACGTCTCCCGCTTCCAGCCGGGTGTCCCGCTCCGCCCGGGCGCCGTTGCGCTTGATCCGCTTGATCCGGATATATTTCTGCGCCAGGGAAGCGGGCAGCAGGGGCACGGACTTGGCAAGGAACCGATCCAGCCGCTGCCCGGCGTCGTTGACGCCAACGGTCAGTTCTTTCATAGCCGCTCCATCTCCTGGTCAAAGTGGCGGTTGATCTGATCCGTGAATTCCTGGGCAGGGTTGTAGCCCAGCTTTCGCTGACGGTTGTTCATAGCCGCTACCTCCAGGATCACCGCCAGGTTCCGCCCGGGGGTGATGGGAATGGTGTTCATGGGAACCTTCACCCCCAGGATCTCCATAAACTGATCCTCCAGACCCAGACGGTCATAGGCCTCCTGGGTATTCCAGGGGACAATATTCACCACCAGGTTGATTTCGTTGTCTGTCCGAACCGCGCCCATGCCGAACAGCTTTGCAACATTGATAATACCGATGCCCCGAAGCTCGATATAATTGCGGATCAGCTCCGGCGCGGTGCCTATCAGGGAGGTAGTGGAGACCTTCCGGATCTCCACGGCATCGTCGGCGATCAGCCGGTGACCCCGTTTCAACAGCTCCAGTGCCGCTTCGCTTTTGCCGATACCGCTGTTGCCCATCAGAAGCAGGCCCTCGCCGTATACCTCCATCAGCACCCCATGGCGGGTGATCCGGGGGGCAAGGGCGGTCTTCAGATAGGTCAAAAGATTGGAGGAAACGGCGCTGGTAGCCTCTGAAGTACGCAGGACGGAAATATCGTGCTTTTTTGCCATTTCCAGGCACTGAGGGTCGGCAGGCAGATCCCGGGCAATGATCAGCGCCGGGGGCTTATAGGAGAAGAACCGGTCAAAGATCACCGCCCGCTCCACCGGGTCAAACCGATCCAAATAGCTGATTTCCACATTCCCAAGTACCTGCAGGCGCATAGGCTCAAAGTGGTCATAGTATCCGGTAAGCTGCAATCCAGGCCGGGAAATATCCTCGGTGGTCAGCCGGATGCTGCGGTAGTCCGAGGAGAGGTACGCTGGCTCCAAGTGAAAATTTTCCGCAAGCTCAAATAGAGGAACACTGTATGTATCGGGCATAAAGATACCCCCTTTTCGCAAAATCATGGCGCGAAAAAAATAACGCTACAAACTATTATACCAGCCGCCGGCGGAATATCAACAGGGAAAAACAAAAATTCATTTTTTCGGAAAAAGGACTTGCATTTTCGGGAAAAGTCTGGTATCATAGATAAGCCTGTGAAGGCGGATTTTATGTGAGTGGTCATCCGGATGGGAGGTGCAAGAAATGGCGAAGTGTGATTATTGCGGTAAGGGTGTTACCTTTGGTATCAAGGTCTCCCATTCCCACAGACGTTCCAACCGTGCCTGGAGCCCCAACGTAAAGCGGGTCAAGGCCATTGTCAATGGAACCCCCTGCCATGTGTACGCATGTACCAGATGCCTCCGTTCCAACAAAGTTCAGCGGGCTGTCTGATTTTATGGCAAATAGACGCGCCGCCGGTTTATCCGGCGGCGTTTTTCTTTCTTATACGATGGGTTTTACGGAGCCGCCTTCCCGGAGGGAAGCATCCAGCCGGACGTGGCGGTTGCCGCTGCCGTTTTCCAGAATATCCACCAGGATTTCGACTGCCTGACGCCCCATTTCCTCTGCCGGCTGAACCATGGTAGTGAGGGTGGGAACGGTGTATTCGGAGACCGGCAGACCGTCGATGGCAACGACAGAGCAGTCCTCCGGGACACGCCGCCCGTGGTTATATATGGATTTGATTGCGGCGATGGCAGTGGTGTCAGACAGCGTCAGCACGGCGGTAAAGTCCGCGCCGCCTTCCAGCAGGGCAGACATTCCTTTATAAGTCTGCGCCATTTCGAAGCAGCCTTCCGTTTCCATCAGCAGGGAAGGATCGAAGGGGATCCCGTGATCCTCCAGGGCAGCCAGGTACCCGTTGCACCGAAGCTCACTGATGGAACGATCAGAGGCGTTGGGCACCAGGGCGGCAATCTTCCGGTGGCCAAGAGAAATGAGATGGGTTACTGCCTGGTATGCGGTTCGGAAATCGTCCACGGAAATCGAGGAATAGGCGCTGTCGGGCAGGGTGCCGAAGCAGTTGGTGTAGGTGCAGCAGACAAAGGGTACGCCGATGGGGGCCACGGTGTCCGGAGTATAATCAAACCGGCCCCCAAGAAAAATCAGCCCCAGAAGCTTTTTTTCCCGCTCCAGCACAGCGCCAGCCATCACTTCGTCGTCGTCGGAATCAATATGCCGGAAGACCATGGTGTAGCCTCGCCGGTCAATTTCCCGGGAAATGATTTTTAATATGTCGGAAAAGAATAGGTTGCCGATGCCCCGTATGACCACACCGATGGTGTCGGAACGGCTGCGGACAAGATCCCGCGCGCTGTCGTTGGGGATGTAGCCGCTGGATTCCACTACCGCCATGACCTGCTTACGGACCGCGTCGCTGACATCCGGGCGGTTGTTGAGGACCCGGGAAACGGTGCTGACGCTGACACCGCACTTTTTCGCAATGTCTTTGATGGTCATAGCGAGTATCACCTTCCTGTAATGGGTTCTCTTTTTGTATTGAGAACGTTCCCGGAAGCGTTTCCATAATTGACACGATCTTATCACGGAAGAGAAAAAAAGTCAATCAAAACAGCAAAATTTTGTTGGATATCGGCGGAATGTTCCTGAGAAACAGCATCAATAGCAGACCGTCAGTTCCTCTTGAGAAAGACCGTAATTTTCCAAAAATTCCTCAAGATCCCGGTTATTCCGGATCAGCATTACTTCGGTGAATTTCCCGGTGTGAATGTTTTTGAAGCCTGCCACCTGCTCCCCGGTGCAGATACTGGCGCGGATAACGGGCTGAAGACTTTCCCGGTCAAAATCGCGCGGCTCTTTTTTCTTTTTGAACATCATATGGGCCTCCTTGAAGCGATCATATTTTCTGAAAAAGGAAGAGAATGTGCCGCAATCTTTGGAGCGGCAGGAAGGGCTGCGGATCCTCCGGTTACTTCCAGGTAAAGTTTTCCTTCCCCGCGCCCAGTTCAAAGTGATACTTGGCGATGCCCAGGTCAACCCTGGTGTAGGGTCCCAGTCCGGCTTTCGCGGTGACGGCGGTACCGTCCTGAATAAACCGGAACTTCTGCTGATTCATGGCGGTGGGCGCCAGCAGAGCCGCTTCCACTCCGGAGCGGAACCACTTGGGCATAGGCTCCACCCAGTCCATAACCTCTTCCGCAGGTCTGGAACGGTGGGGAGTGCCTTGATTCGCGCCGTAGCCCAGAGCGATCACCAGGCACAGCTTTTCCCCGGGGGAAACGGTGTATGCCCCGGGCACCTTGTCATAGGTCAGGGCAACCCAGCAGGAGTTCAGCCCCTGGCGCTGCATCCACAGCACCAGCCGCTCCCCATAGTAGCCACAGGCTTCATCCAGTCCGGGACCTTTTTTCCCCACAAGGGCAAGGTAGCTGGTAACACCGCTGAACTTTCCGTAGTGGGCGATCCTGCCGGAAAAGGCCTTCGGTTCATTTACCACCAGCTGGATGTGCAGGCTGCTTTCCGCGTTGCACTGTTGGATTTCCTGACGAAGGGCGGCTTCCAGCTCGGGTGAAAGCGCTCTTTCCTGATAGGCCCGCACGCTGTGGCGCTGGCCCATGACTTCCAGTTCATTCATATTGTTTCCCTCCTGTTTTTGTTCGGTACTTCCATTGTATCACAGCAAACCGGGAATGTACATAAAAAAGATGGAAAAAGGAACGGTCTTGCGTTGGCGGGGGAGCTGTGCTATAATGAAATTGGAACAGTAGCGTTTGTCCGGGTTTCCCTGGCTTCGGCGGCGAGTCGCCGCCGGAACGCAAATCTTACCGTATTCGCTGCGCTCAGGCGAGCCTGCTTGCGGTATTTCTGCACACTGCGTGTGCTTGAAGATACCGCCGCACAGGTCGCCGTACAGCATTGTACTGTTCCCAAACCGGGGGAGGGAAGTTCCATGATTGTATATAGGGAGCTTTCCTCCCTGGAGCGGGATCTGGGGATCCCGGCAAAGACGCTGTATGCCGTCAGTAACTGCCGCCATTACCGGAAAGTGCGGATCCCCAAGCGGGGCGGGGGTGAACGAATCCTAACCGTCCCGGATGAAATTCTAAAGAAGATCCAGCGGAGAATTGCCGATGTGCTGCTGGATGGCATGCCGGTTTCCCGGTATGCCATGGCGTACCGCCCAGGGGGCAGCACCCTGAAAAACGCGTCTTTCCATGTGAATCAGCCGATGGTTTTGAAGCTGGACATTCTCCATTTCTTCGACAGTATCCGCTACAGCGACGTGAAGGAGAAGGCGTTCCCTGAGGAAATTTACAGTGAACAGAACAGGATCCTTCTTGCTATGCTGTGCTACTGGCAGAATTCCCTCCCCCAGGGGGCGCCCAGCTCTCCGGCGATCACCAATATTTTGATGCGGGATTTCGATGAGCGGCTGGGGGCGTGGTGCCGGAAACGGGGAATTGCCTACACCCGGTACTGTGACGATATGACCTTTTCCGGCGACTTTGACCCAAAGGAAGTGATTGCCTTTGTCCGGGGAGAACTGAAAGCGCGGGGCTTTTTGCTCAACGGCCAGAAGACCCGGATCCAGCGGTCAGGACAGCGGCAGACCGTCACCGGCATTGTAGTAAATGAAAAGCCGGGCGTACCCAGGGAATATCTGCGTAAGCTTCGGCAGGAGCTGTATTATTGCCGGAAGTTTGGCATCCGGGAGCACTTGACGCGCTCCGGGCAGACGGTTTCCGAGGAAGCGTATGCCGCAAAACTTTTGGGACAGGTTTCGTATGTGCTTCAGATCTGCCCGGAAAATGAGGAAATGCATCAAGCCAGGCGCTGGCTGCAAAACAGAAGGAAGGATTGATACTATTTTTTGATAAAATGGCTAATCCTGCGGATTAAACTTTTTTGTGCTTATCGGCTTAACTCAGCAAGCCGTCTTTGCGTAGGGAACGCCGA
>CAZCLX010000096.1:0-6733 GCA_964499615.1 uncultured Oscillospiraceae bacterium | reverse complement strand
TGGGACAAAAGATCCGCCATCCAGCCGCAGACGATTTGTTCAGAGTTTCCCTAATTCCTCAGCATTTCCTCGGCGCTTTTCAGCGTGGTTTCCGTAATATGGGTGCCGCCGATGATCCGGGCAAGCTCCTGCTTTCTGCCCTCCAGCTCCAGCGGTGTTACGCTGGTGTAGGTTCTGCCCCCACGCTCCTCCTTATGAATCAGCAGATGGGTATCCGCCAGGGCGGCAAGCTGGGGAAGATGGGTGACACACAGCACCTGCTTGTGGAGCGCCACGCTTTTCAGCTTCTCCGCCACCTTCTGGGCGGCTCTGCCGGACACGCCGGTATCCACCTCGTCAAAAATCAGGCAGCCCACTGCGTCCTTTTCCGCAAGAACGTTTTTCATCGCCAGCATGATTCGCGCCAGCTCACCACCGGAAGCCACCTTACTCATAGGCTTTAACGCTTCACCGGCGTTGGCGGACATATAGAAGGCGGCGGCGTCCGCCCCCTCCGGGGTGAGATCCAGTTCCCGGAACCGGCAGGCAAACTGCACCCTGGGCATATCCAGCTGCGTGAGCTCCGTGAGAATACGCTGGGACATGGCCTCCGCAGCGGTCTGACGGTTCTTCCTCAGTGTGAGCGCCGCGTCCCAGGCTTCTTTTTCAGCTTTTCCAAGCTTCTTTTTCAGCTTTTCCAGCCGGTCGTCAGCGAACTCAATTTCATCCAGCTCCTGCTTTGCCTTTTCCAAATAGTCCAGAATGTCCTGGCAGGTCGCGCCGTATTTCCGGCGGAGACGGTAAAGCACGTCTAGGCGGCTTTCAATTTGCTCCAATTCGTCGGCGGAATAGCTCAGTTCATCCCGGGCATCCCTTACTTCCTCGGCGGCGTCCTGAACCTGATATTTCAGGTCTGAGACCCGCTCATGAAGGGACGCCAGCCTGTCGCTGAATCGGGCAATTCGGGAAAGGGCGTATTCCGCCTGGGCGAGCAATCCTGCCGCACCGTCGGAATCCTCTCCGCCGTATAGGCACTCCACCGCTTCCTCCATGCCACTTGCCAGCTTCTCCGCATTTTGCAGCAGCTTTCTCCGGGATTCCAAGGTTTCATCCTCGCCGGCTTTCGGGTCAGCCTTTTCAATTTCAGCAATCTGATATTTCAGCGTTTCCGTCCAACGAAGCTTCTCTCCCTCGTCCATGGTCATGCGGTCAATCTCCCGGCGAAGGGCGGCAACAGCGTCGTACTTTTCCCGGTAGCTTTCCCGCAGCTCTTCGTTTCCCGCAAAGGCATCCAAGAAGGCAAGGTGGTTTTCCTCGTCAAAAAGAGACGCGGAATCGTGCTGACCGTGAATGTTCACCATCTGAATCCCCAACCGGTGAAGAATGGATACGGAAACCAGGCTTCCGTTGACTCGGCACACATTTTTTCCGTCCAGGTAAATTTCCCGCTGGATCACCGTTTCCTCGTCGTAGGGTACGCCGTTTTCCTGAAACCAGGGGCTTTCTGGCACCTGGGTGAAAATTGCCCGAACGGAGGCCTTGGTCGCCCCGGTTCGAATCATATCCCGGTAGGCCCGCTCCCCCATAATAGCGGAAATGGCGTCAATGACAATGGATTTACCCGCACCGGTCTCACCGGTGAGAACATTAAAACCCCGGTCAAAGGAAATGTCCGCCTGCTCAATGACGGCAATATTCTCAATGTGCAGCAGACTCAGCACGGTAATCCCCTCCTTACTCCATCAAGCTTTTGATTTCCCCGCAGAAAGCGGCAGCAGAATTGTTATCCCGCATAATGGTGATCACCGTATCATCCCCTGCCAGGGTTCCCAGAACAAAGCTCATGTTCATAGCGTCCAGAGCGGAGGCCGCGGCGTTTGCCAGCCCTGGAAGGGTGTGGATCACGCAGATATTCTGGGCATAGTCGTAGCTTGTGACGCTCTCCCGGAAAATGGTATTCAGCCGCTCGGAAAAAGGGTTCTTCAGATCCTCAGAGGCGGCGGTATAGCGGTAAGTGCCGAATTTCGTCAGCTCTTTTACAATTTTCAGTTCTCGAATATCCCGGGAAATGGTCGCCTGGGTGCTGGAGAAACCAGCCTCCTGAAGCTCCTGCAAAAGCTGCTCCTGGGTTTCCACATTGGTGGTGGATATGATTTCCATAATCTTTGCCTGTCTCTTTGCTTTCAATGCTGGCGCCCCCTCAGATGATTTTGAATTTCGTATTGACTACGTCATAAAAGCTGCGCTGTTTCAGCCTGACCAGCTTGGTTTCCAGTTTGGAGCGACGGATGGTGGCCACATCGCCCATATTCAGCCGCAGAGCCTTTCCCCCGTCCACGGACAGATAGGCATTCCGACGGGCATTACGAGACATCTCCACTGTCACAATACGGCGATCCGACGCCACAATACACCGGCTTCCCACGTCATGGGCGCAGATTGGCGTAATCAGAATGTTTTCCGCCTCCGGCTCCACAATGGGGCCGCCAGCGGAGAAGCTGTACGCTGTGGAACCGCTGGGGGTGGCGACAATCACCCCATCGCCGCCGCACTCCATTGCCTGAACGCCGTCGCATTTTACGGAAAGGTAAACGATCCGTGCCACAGCTCCCTTGGTAACGGCTACATCATTCAGACAAATATCATGGAAAATAATATTCCGATCCCGCTGGACGGTAACATCCAGCATCCGGCGGCTGTCCAGTGTGAAGTCGTTGGATGCCAGTCTTGCCAGCTTGTCCAGCTCCGAGCTTTCCAGCTCCGCCATAAACCCCATGGTTCCAATGTTGACCCCGAGAAGCGGGATCCCCTTCCGGGTCGCCGCTTTTGCCATGTGGAGAATGGTGCCATCTCCCCCGAAGCAGATCACCAGCTCCGCGCTGGGAAGCTCCCGATCCAGCCGGTGCAGGCGCAGATCCCGGGGCAGCTCACAGGCTCGGTCCACCTCAAAAGGAAGACACAGCTTAGCCTGGATGCCGGCATTTTTCAAAATCTCCATAGCCGCCCGGACGGTTTCAAAATTCGGATCCCGATAGGGATTCGAGGTAACTATCACATTTTTCATTCCTCTATCCCCTTATCCAGCGCGTTATGGGCTTCCTCAACGATTCTCTCTGTATTTACAGCGGCATCCTCCCCCCGCGCCAAAGACAGATGGGCAAGAAATTCAATGTTTCCCTCCGGTCCCTTTACCGGCGAATAGGTCAGCCCTAAGATCCGAAACCCCAGCTTTCCGGCAAGGAAAACAAAATTGTTCAGGACCTCCCGATGGGTCGCTTTGTCCCGTACGACACCTTTCTTACCGACCTTCTCTCTGCCCGCTTCAAACTGGGGCTTAATCAGGCACACCACCTGTCCTTCCGGTTTCAGCAGCGCCCGGATGGCAGGTAAAACAATTTTCAGAGAAATAAAACTGACATCCACTACGGAAAGATCCAGCGGCTCCCCCAGCTGCTCCGGGGTGACATAGCGGATATTGGTTCGTTCCATCACCACCACCCGGGGATCCGAGCGAATCTTCCAATCCAGCTGCCCGTAGCCCACGTCGATGGCAAAGACTTTCCTTGCCCCCTGCTGCAAAAGACAGTCAGTAAACCCGCCGGTGGACGCCCCGGAGTCGCTGCAAACATATCCGTCAGGATGAATGCCAAAATCCCGCAGAGCCTTTTCCAGCTTCAAGCCGCCTCGGCTGACATAGGGGCATACCGCCCCCCGAACATCAATGGATATACTCTCTTCATAGGATGTGCCCGGCTTGTCCGCCTTCTGCCCGTCTACATAGACAAGACCGCTCATGATAACGGCCTGAGCCTTTGCCCGACTGTCTGCGTAGCCGTGTTCCGTCAAAAGAATATCCAGTCGTTTTTTAATCTTCACGGGCAAGCACCTCTTTTGTATATGCGGCAATAGACGCGGGATCCAAGCCGGTACAGCGATGCAGGTCATCTATGGATCCGGCAGGAACAAACGCTTCTCCCAGATCAATGCCGGAAATCCGGCACTTAGGGCATACTTCACCCAATTCCCGGGTCAGACCGTCCCGAATCCCAGAGTTCCGGTAGGCCTCCTCCACCACAATGATTGGCTTTCCTTTCGGCGTTTGGGTCAAAATATCCGCCACCGGGAAAGCGCTCAGGGTCAGCAAACGAAGGGCACAAACTTCAACGCCCTCTGCCGCCAAAAGCTCTGCCGCTTCCATCACGTTTTCCAGCATAGGGCCATAGGTGATCAAGGCTGCACTGTCTCCCTTCCGATGGCAGTGGAGAAGCCCATGCTTACTGACATTTTCCACCGGCGTCCACTGGGATTCGACAAACCGGCCCTCTCCGCCACGGGGATACCGGACGGCTACAGGGCCGTCATACCCTTCCACCGCCCAGGAGAGCATATCCCGCTGCTCCGCGAAATTCAGCGGGGCAAGGATCAGCATCCCCGGCGCCTGGCGCAGATAGCCCACATCAAAAACACCGTGGTGGGTCGGCCCATCGTCGCCTACAAGACCGGCGCGGTCCACCGCAAAAACCACATGCAGGTGGAGCATGGCAACATCCTGTAAAATCTGGTCAAAGGAGCGCTGAAGGAATGTGGAGTAGATGGCCACCACCGGAATCATCCCCTGTTTCGCAAGGCCTCCAGCCATGGAAACAGCATGCTCTTCCGCGATGCCCACGTCAAAATACCGCTTTGGGAAGCGGTGCATAAAGCCAAGCAGCCCAGTACCGCCAGGCATAGCGGCAGTAATGGCGCACACCCGGTTATCCAGCGCAGCAAGCTCCACCATGCAGTCTCCAAATGCGTCGGAGAAGGTGCGAACCTTTGGCGACAGCTTTTTCCCGGTCACGGGGTCGAATTTCCCGATTCCGTGATATTTGGCCGGGTCTTCCTCCGCGAAGGGATAGCCGCAGCCCTTTTTGGTGACCACATGAACCAGAACCGGCTCCCGCATATCCTTTGCGGATCGCAGAAGCGCGATCAACCCCGGAAGGTCATGACCGTCCGCCGGGCCAAGGTAGGTAAGCCCCATATTTTCAAAGATGGTAGAAGGAATCAATAACCGTTTCAGCCGGTTTTTGATAGCGCTGGTCAACCGGTAAATAACCTCTCCGCCAGGGATGCTCTTCAAGGTAGAGCGGTACCACCGCTTGGCATGAAGATAACGCTCGCTGGAACGGATCCGGGACAGGTGCCGGGACAGTCCGCCCACGTTTTGCCCGATGGACATTTCATTGTCATTCAGGATGATGATCATTGGCTCCCGGCTCACAGCGGCGTTGTTGAGTCCCTCAAAGGCCATTCCGCCGGTGGCTGCGCCGTCACCTATCAGAGCGACCACATGATAGTCTTCCCCCAAAAGCGTCCGCGCCCGAGCCATTCCCAGGGCAATGGATACGGAGCTGGAAGCGTGCCCTGCCACAAAAGCGTCGGTAATGCTTTCCTCCGGCTTGGGGAATCCGGACATTCCGCCAAACTGCCGCAAATGCGTAAAATCCGCCCGGCGGCCGGTCAGCAACTTATGGACATAAGACTGGTGACCCACATCAAATACCAGGCGGTCTACCGCTGTATTAAATACCGTTTCAATGGCAACCGTCAGTTCTACGACCCCCAGGTTCCCAGCCAGATGTCCGCCGGTTTTGCTGACACTGTCTATCAGAAACTGGCGAATCTCTCCGCACAGCTGCTCCCGCTCTTTATCGGTCAAACGAATCAGATCATCGTGACCGTTGATTCTCTGTAATATTTCCACGCATTACACGACCTATCATGATTCTTTCTTTTTCCGGAACATCGCCAGAAAGTGATTTTTCGTATAGATCACTCTGCCGACGCCATGGACAATGGCGGTGCTGGATCGGATGGCAAAGGTTTTGCCTATGGCCTTTCCGCCTACGGTCAGTCCCGCCACCAGGGCGGACATGACAAGAGAGATCACCTCCGGAAAGGTGAAACGAAAATTTACAAGGATCTGCGCCGCAATGGTGGCAGAAGCGGAACCGGAAACAACGCCGCAGATATCCCCTACCACATCATTGCATATGGAGCTGACCCGCTCGGCGCTGCGAAGGAGCTGAATGGCCTCCCTGGCACCGGGCACCTTCCGGGCAGCCATGGAGTGAAAGGGCTTTTCATTGGCCGACGTTACCGCAACACCCACCACATCAAAAACAATACCCACAAGTACGATGGTCAGCAAAATCAGGAATGCGACAGCAATGCTGCTTTCTTCCATGATAACATCGGAAAGGAAGCTGATAAGTCCGGATACAAAAATCGTAATAAAGAAAATCGTTACAACCCAGCGAACCGTCTTGTTTCGTTCTTTCTTCGCTTGCGCCCCGTCAGGCTTTGACACAGGTTTTTCCCCCAAATATGGATAATTAATGGAGTTTCCGCAAAAAACGGCAGCAGGCAGGATAAATCTTACGGCTTAGGTCGGGTTGGATTTCCCCGGACAGAACCTGCCGTTGCCGCGCAGGCCGTTTCCATTTCATCCGTCCGTTCAGGCGTCGCCCACCTGAATACCCGATTGCCACTTAGTCCGTACTGTAATCCCCTGCCTGCCCAGCTACGACAGCCTAGGTGTTTTCCACAACAAAGCGAACCGCAGTCTTAGCCTCTTTTGCAAGGATGGTTTCGAGAGGCGATCTCGGCAGTCGCTATGGCCATAGCAGACGCCGCCTGGTCCCCTTTCCCCGCATACTCACTCAAGGCAGGCTACTCTGCACGCAGCACACGATTCTGCGCACTGCCTTGC
>CAZCLX010000095.1:0-6785 GCA_964499615.1 uncultured Oscillospiraceae bacterium | reverse complement strand
TCTGATAGGTGTACTCCTTACGGACGCAGGAACCGATGGCGTTGAATCCGTCGTGAACCTGAAACGCCTTGGTCACCACGATGTCGCAGGGCAGATGGGTATTGAGGGCATAAGGGAGCCGTTCGGTGGGGATTGAAGACTCCGTCCGGAAATTCGCCACATAGCACCGGGCGTGAACACCTGCATCCGTTCTGCCGCAGCCGGTGATATGGACACTGTGTCCCACCACTGCCGCCACCGCCTTTTCCAGGGTGGACGCCACGGTGGGAAGCCCTTTCTGCACCTGCCAGCCGTGGTAGGAGGTGCCCAGGTAGGTCAGCTGCAACGCGATATTCCGCATAGCTTCCCTCACAATCCGAAGTGAGCCAGCACCGCCGATGACGCCACCATGACGCCGCCCAGGACAAAGGCCAGCAGATCGTTTCTCTGATAGCGGAGCATCTTCATTTTGGTTCTGCCCTCGCCGCCCTGGTAGCACCGGCACTCCATAGCCGTCGCCAGCTCGTCCGCCCTGCGGAAAGCGCTGACAAACAGCGGCACCAAAATGGGAATCAGTGCCTTTGCCCGATCCAGGATGCTGCCGGTCTCAAAGTCCGCGCCCCGGGCCTTCTGGGCGCTGATGATTTTGTCCGTCTCCTCAATCAGGGTGGGGATGAACCGCAGGGCAATACACATCATCATGGAAAGCTCGTGGACAGGGAAATGGAACTTTTTCAGCGGCCCCATCAGGCTCTCCAAGCCGTCGGTCAGGGAGATGGGGGAGGTAGTATAGGTCAGCAGGAAGGTGCCCGTCACCAGCATCAAAATCCGCCCCATCATAAATACCGCCCGCTTTACGCCACCGGTGGTGACAGTGAGTTTCCAAACCCGGATCAGGACTGTCCCCTCCGGGGTATAGAACAGATTCAGTATGCCCGTCAGCAGCAGGATCACCACCAGGGGTTTCATGCCCCGGACGATGGCCTTCGCTGGGATCTGGGAAATCCGGATGGCGCTCAAAAGGAACACCAGCATCAGGGCATAGGAGATCCAGCTTTTCGCCACAAACAGCGCCACAATATACAGCACCAGAACGATCAGCTTGGTTCGGGGATCCAGCCGGTGGATGGGAGAGCTGCCGGGAAAATACTGCCCCAAGGTGATGTCTTTAAGCATGGGCTTTTCCCTCCTTTAACGCCGTCAGAGCCTCCACCGCCTGATCCAGGGTGTAGACGCTGGGCACATCCAGCCCCATCTCCCGGAGGCGGAGGAAAACGCTCGTCACCTGGGGGATGCTCAGGCCCATGTCCACCAGACGGGCCGCCTGAGAGAAAATCTCCCCAGGGGTTCCGTCCATGGTCAGGTGGGATTCGCACAGCACCAAAAGCCGGTCTGTCAGCCTGGCCACATCCTCCATGGAGTGGCTGACCATCAGCACCGCCGCGTTCTTTGTCTGGCGATACAGCGTGATTTTTTCCAAAATCTCTTTTCTGCCCACAGGATCCAGCCCGGCGGTAGGCTCGTCCAGAATCAGCACATCCGGCTCCATTGCCATCACACCGGCAATGGCCGCCCGGCGCTTCTGTCCGCCGGATAGGTCAAAGGGGGAAGCTTCCAGCTGCTCCGAATTCAGCCCTACCAGCGCGGCAGTTTCCCGAACCCGGCGATCCACTTCTTCCGCCGCCAGTCCCATATTTTTCGGGCCAAAGGCGATATCCTTATAGACCGTCTCTTCAAACAGCTGGTATTCCGGGTACTGGAACACCAGTCCTACCCGGAACCTTGCCTTCCGGGTCTTCATTTTATCTGCCCAAATATCCTCCCCGTCCAGAAGTACCTGCCCGGAGGTGGGCTTCAGAAGGCCGTTGAGCTGCTGCATCAGGGTGGATTTTCCGGAGCCGGTATGGCCGATGACGCCCACAAATTCTCCCCGATTTATGGAAAAGGATATGTTATCCAGCGCCCTGTGCTCAAAGGGCGTCCCGGCACTGTAAATATAACTCAGATTCTTAACCTGCAAAATAGGTTCCAAATTGATTCCTCCTACGGGTCAGCCCTCTATCCAATGATAAAGTAGCTGCGCGCATTGTTCGGGATTCAAAGCATCCTGGGGCAAAGCGTATCCCTTCCGGTTCAATTCCCAGCACAGCTCCACCGGCTCCGGAGAGGCAAGACCCAGGCTGTGAAGCAGCTCCACCTGGCAAAAAACCTCTTTCGGCGTGCCGTCGGATGCCACCTTCCCCTGGCTGAGAACCACCACCCGATCCGCCTCAGCGGCTTCCTCCATGTGGTGGGTGATCAGGATCACGGTGATTCCCTTCTCGCGGTTCAGCCGCTTTACCGTGTCCATCACATCCCGGCAGCCCCGGGGATCCAGCATGGCGGTTGGCTCGTCCAGGACGATGCATCTTGGCTCCATGGCAAGAATTCCCGCAATGGCGATTCGCTGCTTCTGCCCGCCGGACAGGAGACTGGGGGAATGCTCCCGATAGTCATACATGCCCACCTGACGGAGCGCCTGATCCACCCGACGGCGGATCTCCGGACTGGCGATGCCCAGATTCTCCGGTCCGAAAGCCACATCCTCCTCCACCACGTTGGCAACAATCTGGTTATCCGGATTCTGGAATACCATGCCCACGTTCCGCCGCACCGCCATCAGCCGATCCGGGTCGGAGGTATCCATGCCGCATACCGTCACCCTTCCTTTTGTGGGAACCAGAATTGCATTAAACAGCTTGGCGAGGGTGGACTTTCCGCAGCCGTTGGTGCCCAGAATGGCGGTAAAGCTTCCCTCTTCAATTTGAAGGTTCAGGTTTTCAAAAACCGGGACGCCGGGTGCGTCCTCCAAAGCCGGATACGTGAAACCCACATGCTCCACGGAAATCATAGTACCCATACTTACGCCTCCCCCTTTGGCGTCCATCTGCCGGTTGCCCCGCAGGGCAGCGCCAGCCCGGAGCCGGTCACAGGCAGTCCCAATTCTCCGGCGGCAGTCTTCCCGCCGTACCGGGTTCCGAACACCGCGTCCGCCGCGTACCCCACGGCGGAGGGGGCAAGGCCGGTGGTGTAGGAATTGATGATCGCAAACAGAGGATCCTCTGTCAGCAGCTTGGCAACCTCCAAAAGGAAGGGATAGAAGCTGGACTCCATCTTCCAAACTTCACCGCTGGGGCCTCTGCCATAGCTGGGGGGATCCATAATGATCCCGTCATAGCGCCGTCCCCGGCGGATCTCCCGCTGGATAAACTTGCCGCAGTCGTCCACGATCCAGTGAATGGGCTTGCGGTCAAGCCCCGACGCCTCCGCGTTTTCCTTCGCCAGAGCCACCATTCCTTTGGCAGCGTCCACATGGTAAACCTCCGCCCCACCGGCAGCAGCCGCCAGGGTGGCGCCGCCGGAATAGGCAAACAGGTTCAGCACCCGCACCGGGCGGTGGGCATCCGCCACCTTTTCCCGGATATAGTCCCAGTTGGCGGCCTGCTCCGGAAATACCCCGGTGTGCTTGAAATTCATTGGCTTAACGTGAAATGTCAGGTAGTTCCTGTAGCGGATCAGCCAGCTCTGGGGGAGGCTGTTTTCCGTCCAGTGCCCACCGCCGGTAGAGGAACGGACATACCGGGCATCAAATTTCTTCCATCGGGGATCCTCTCGAGGGGTATTCCAAATCACCTGGGGATCCGGGCGAACCAGAATATATTTTCCCCACCGCTCCAGTCGCTCCCCATCGGATGCGTCCAAAACCTCATATTCCTTCCATTGATCCGATAACCAAAGCATCGCTTATCCTCTCTTTGTTACCATTCAATACCGCTGTTACCGCCTTCGTCGATAGGCGGGTCATAGTCCTCCACCGGGGGATCGCTCTCTTCTCCACCCCAGTATTCGTCCTCCGTCGGCTCCGTTGACTGCTGGTACTCCTCCCAGGTCTGCTGGTTGTGCAGAGGGCAGACGATATACGGCTCATCAAAGTCCCCGTTGGCGTTGTTCCGGAAACCGTGCCAGGGCTGGGGATTTCCGCTGGCATCCACCAGATAGACATAGGAATCGTCATAGTAAATGCTATTCAGGCCGGAATTCATAGCCGCCCGGATCTCGTCCACCTCGTCCAGGGTCATGCGAACCAGGGACCGGGTGACAATATTGGCATCCGGGAACAGCGCGCAGTATTCCGTCGCCACACCGCCGCCAGTAAGGCAGTACTCCACCTGAACGTGCTTATCACAGGTTCCGCTGGGGGTGTCCTCCGGATAGCAGACAGCGGTTGCCACCCGGCTGATGCCGCGGACATCAGCCGAGCATGCCGCCGTGGCGATCTTTCCGGAGTCCAGGCAGACGGTGACCGTCCGGAAATTGCTGCCGTCGTACAGTCCTACCGCCGGAAGACCGTCGTGGATTGGCTGCATCACCTTTTTCCACAGCCGGACAGCGGGGTTGGTGGTGGTGCCGGTAAGGTTAATCACCTCCGGTTGATCGTAGCCGCACCACACGGCGGCAGTGTAATACTTGGTATACCCGCAGAACCAGCGATCCCGGTTGCTGGAGGTAGAGCCGGTCTTTCCGGCAATGTTCTGCCCCGCAAATGCCGCAGCCGAGCCGGTTCCGCTTCTTACCGCATTATAAAGGCAGTAGTTAATATAGTTGACGGTTTTTTCGCTGATGATCTGCCGGGTATCCTGGGTGTTATCCAGGACAACCGCTCCCTGGGAATTGTATACCTTCGTATAGGTTCTCGCTTCCCGGTAGACGCCGTCGTTGGCGAAGGTGGCATAGGCAGCCGCCATCTCCCTGACGGTGGATCCCAATGTCAGAGCGCCCATGCCTAAGGGAGAGAAAGCCACGTCCGACAGGGAATTCCCGGAAGAGGTGGTATAGCTGTCCGTCAGGTAGCTTTGGCCGAATTGATACTTTGCGAAGGTATAGCTGTATTCCAGACCGATCTGGTTCAGCGTATTCACCGCCACAGCATTCACTGAATTGATAATGCCGTTGAGAATGGTACTGGAATAGTCATAAACGCGATCCACATTTTTGGGGAAGGCGCCGTCGCTGTAGCTTATCGGCATATCCTGAATCACCGTCGCCGGGCTGTAACCTCCCAGTTCAAAGGCGGGGGCGTAGACGGAAAGTGGCTTCTCCGCCGATCCGGTTTGCAGCTTTGCCTGGGTGGCACGGTTATATGCCAGAAAGTCCGTTTTCTCCCCTACGCCGCCGGACAGCGCCACAATGTCGCCGGTGGTATTATCGATCACCACGATAGCGGATTGCAGCTGCTGTGCGCTGCGGGTAGTAGGGATTTCATTTAAATCCGTGTAGATTTTATCCACCTGGTTCTGGACATCCATATCCAGGGTGGTGTAAATGTGGTAGCCGCCCTTTTGGATCCGCTCCAAATAATAGTTGCGCTGTTCTTCCCCGGCCTCGTCCCAGTTCACACCGTCCAGGGCGGCAAGATCCGACGCCACGTCGATCAACACCGCGTCCACGAACCAGGAATAGATATGCTGGGAAGCGCTGAGGGTCACCGAAGTCTGGCTGCCGCAGGAGGGACAGAAATAGTGATCCCCTTCCTGTCGGAAGGTACCCACCGTACCGCCGTAGCCGCAGGTATCGCACAGTGCCCAGCGGTCTTCGTTGTCGATGCCGTCTTTGAACACCATTTCCTGGGCAACGGCCTCGTCATACTGCTCCTGAGTCAGATACCCCTGATCCTTCATTTCGCTGAGAACGATGAGCTGACGGTAGCGGTTTCTGCCGGCGCCGTCCCGCTCCTCACCCTTATACATATACACGCTGGTGGAGTAGGGATTAAACATGGAAGGATTGTTGGTAATGCTGATCAGGCTGGCGCATTCCGCCGTGGTCAGGCTCTGAAGTTCCTTGCCAAAATAGGTAGCCGCGGCGCTTTTGACACCGATGCAGCCCCTGCCCAGATAAATCCGGTTCAGGTACTCTACCATAATCAGATCTTTATCATACTCCCGCTCGAACAGCTGGGCACGGAAAATTTCCATCACTTTTCTCTGGACGGTGACGCTCTTTTCTCCGGAAATGTTTTTCACCAACTGCTGAGTGATGGTGGAGCCGCCGAACTGGGAGTCTCCGCCGAAGAACATATTAGCACAGGCCTTAATCGTGGTGATCCAGTCCACACCCTGATGCTCATAAAACCGCTTGTCCTCAATGGCCACGGTAGCGTTGATCAGATCCTGGGGGATCTCATCCAGGGTCGCAGGCTGCCGGTCTGTGGTGGCATAGATCTGCTGCAGCAGCTGAATATTTCCATCGCTATCTACATAATATATAAAGGAGGTTTCGTCAATGTCGTAGTCGTTCATAGACCAGTCGGCAGCCTCCGTCAAGATATTGTCCTGCAGATAATTGCCCAGAGCGCCAACGAATACCAATCCGCAGACCACAAGGATCAGCGCCACGGTAAACGCCGCGCCGATGGCAATCTTCACTGCGGAAAGCGCTGTGGAAAAGACGGTGTAGAGAAGCTTAATCAGCCAGTGGGGATTCCACTCCTGCCGGGACTTTTTCGTTCTCCTTCTGCTGTTACTTTCATTTTCCATAGGGAATACCTCCAAAAAGCGCGTAAGGCGCGGCAAATCAATGTGAAATTCGGTCTGTAATGAAACGGCATGGAACCGTTCGTATGATTATAGCATATTCTTTGCAAAAACGAAAGACCTATTTTATTTTTAAGCAAAAATAAAGGAATCATACTGATATTCAATCAAAATGAAAAGGAAGCTCTGAATAAATCGGCAAGAGCTGGTGGCGAAAGATTTTGCCCCAGACAA
>CAZCLX010000094.1:0-6796 GCA_964499615.1 uncultured Oscillospiraceae bacterium | reverse complement strand
GCTCCCGCTCCCGAGCAGCCTGCTTATATTACCACCGGGATCCAAATTTGTCAAGAATAAATTTCAAAAACAGGGGGCATTTTTACTGCCCCCTGCCTGATATATCTCCTTCAATACCTATCGGCTAAACGCCGCTAAATTACTCGGCATCATCAATGAGTCCGTAGCCGCCATCGTTCCTGCGGTAAACCACTGCGAAACAGCCACCGTTGTCCTCATCTCGGAAAGCGAAGAAGCTATGCTCCAGAAGATTCATCTGCATTACCGCTTCCTCTCGGGTCATAGGCCGGAAGTAGAACTGCTTGGTGCGGACAATGTTCAGTTCATCCTCTGCCTCCGGAATAAAGGAGGTCTCTTCCGGAACGGTGCGGGTGAAGGCATCCTGGCGGAGACGGCGGGCAAGGCGGGTCTTATTTTTCCGGATTTGGCCTTCAATGGTGCCCACAGCAGCATCAATGGACGCAAACATATCGGAAGTGCTCTCGCTGGCCCGGAACCAGGTGCCTGCACCATGGACGGTCAGTTCCACATGGTTTTGGTTTTTCTCCACAGAAAAAACAATTAAGGCTTCCGCATCATCCTCAAAAAATCTGGCCAGCTTCATAACCTTCTTTTCGGCGTAGGCATGAACCTTCTCCGGCAGCTTGACTTTCTTCTCACTGTACTGAAATTTCATATGCGGCAGCTCCTTTCCTTTTACCGGTTCTCCGGTGTAGTATAATTATACCACAATTCTCGATTTATGACAAGGGGCGATTGGTGAAAATGCCAATATTCTTTTTAAGAATCTTCTTCGTCTTCACCGTCCAGCAGTTCTGCCATAGTCAAATTATAGATTGTTTCCGCCTTGGGTTCAAAAAGCCGGCTCAGCCGAACCGCCTGGCGCTGATTGGGTGCCACCAGTTCCAGAGTCATTAGATTCCCCTGTTCGTCATCCAGCGCCATGACCACGGAATAGTCGCCGGTGGATCTTGGGATGATCTGAGTTCGCACGAAGCTGCTGCGGCGGATCTGCCGGTTGAACCGCGCCACCGCGTTCTCTGCCCGGCACTTTACGGAATAGGCGATGGAATCTTCCGTGGTCGCCCCGTCGGTTTTCCCCTTTTCCGTAATTTCGTAGCACTCCCCTTCCAACTCCTTCAAATGGCCCGATTTCACCATCTGGGGGATGGCAGTGCAGACATCAAAATAACTCAGCGAATCGTCCTGGAAGCAAAGCTCATAAATCTGCTGCACGTTTACCGGATAGCTGACCCTGGCAAGAACAAACAGAATTAGGATTTTCACATCCAGCATATCATGAATAAAGCCCAATCTTTGCATAAGCGCGTCACCTCTTTCTTTTTATTATACAGTGAATATTAAAAAAATCAAGACAGACCAAGAAATCTTCCCCAAAGAGTAAATCCAATTTTTACCAGTATGGATCGCCCCCGACAGAAGCATACTATTATCGAAATTACAGAAAAGGAGGAACCGCAAATGAGCTGCCATGCCAATAAGAGCATTGAATGCACCGTCTATCAGTGTGCAAACCACTGCGATACCGAGGGCTATTGTGCCCTCGACCGCATTTTGGTGGGCACCCACGAGGAAAACCCTACCGTGGATCAATGCACTGACTGTAAGTCCTTCCGTAAGAAGTAAACTTAATCTCAGCCCGCGGCAGACAATCCGATCTGCCGCGAGCATTTTTTCTTGACGGACTGGGATTTTTAGGATATGATAGCGGCAGGAAAATGTTAAAATATCGTTTTATTGGGGTACATATTTTTTTCACAAGTGGATTTTATGATGTCAACAGTAAATAAAGAGGAGGGTTCTACATGGATCAATATAATAACAACAATTTTTCCTCCGGGGATCCGGAAGACATTCCCCAGCCAGAAAGCACTTCCGAATCGGAAACGATTCCTCAGGCGGGAAATCCCGCTCCCAACGAAGCGAGGATCCAACCGGAATATACGGAGAACAGCGGTTATCGGGGTGCGGGTACTGGGCGCAGGGAATCCCCATATGCAGACTCCCCATACCAGACCGGTGCGGCACCCCGTCAGGATCCCAACTACTATCAGTACCAATATCAGCCTCAGGCGCCCCAAAAGAAGCCCAAAGAAAAAAAGCAGCGCCGTCACGTATGGAAACCGATTCTTGCGGCTGTGCTGACAGTGGTGCTGGTGGCAAGCGGCTGCCTGGTCACTGCCTCTGTCGTGGATAGCCGGTGGGAAAAACGAAACAGCACAGCCATGGATCAGCTCAATCAGAGAATTGAACAGCTGGAAGACCAAATTGAAAGCAGCGCTCTTCCCTCTGGCGACAGTACCGTTGGGACGCCCACCGTATCCGGAGATCTGATGACGCCAGGACAGGTCTACGCCCAGAATGTGAGCGCAGTTGTCACTGTTACCAGCACCATCACCTCCCGTGTATACGGTCAGACCACCGAGGGAACCTCCACCGGCTCAGGCTTCCTGATTTCCTCTGACGGCTATCTAGTTACGAACTACCATGTCATTGAGGATGCCACTTCCATCTCCGTAACTACCAACGCCGGCGATGAATATACTGCCACTATTCAGGGCAAGGATTCCACCAATGATGTGGCGGTTTTGAAAATTGAGGGTGATGAGTTTCCCTACGTGGCTCTTGGCAGTAGCGATGATCTGGAGATCGGTGATATGGTGGTAGCTATTGGTAACCCCCTGGGAACCCTCAGCGCCACCCAGACCGTGGGCTACGTCAGCGGGAAAAACCGCGAGGTCACCACCGATAACAGCATTATTAACATGATCCAGACCGACGCAGTGATTAACCCCGGTAATTCCGGCGGGCCTCTCTTTAATATGTATGGCGAGGTTGTAGGCATCACCACTGCAAAGTATTCCGGCACCACCTCTTCCGGCGCTTCCATTGAAGGTATTGGCTTTGCAATTCCAATCGATGATGTGATGAGCATCATTGGAGATCTAAGGGATTTGGGCTACGTCACCGGCGCATACCTGGGCATTACTGTCACCGATGTTGACGATGAATCCGTGAGCCTGTATGGACTACCCAACGGTGCTCTGGTAAGAGAAGTGGTGGAAGGCTACAGCGCCGATCGTGCAGGCGTCATGCCGAAGGATATCATTATTGGTCTTGGTGACTATTCTGTTTCCAGTAGCAATGAGCTTACCCGGATCCTCCGGAAATTTGATGCAGATGATGAAACCACCATTACCGTTGTTCGGAGCGGTCAGGAACTGACTCTATCCATCCATCTGGATGAGCGCCCGAAGGATCTGGACACAACCCCCAGCGTGGAAAGCGATCCGTCCATGCCCGATGAAGGCGACTATAACGAGTGGTACGATTACTTCCGCCGCTTCTTTGGCAATAACGGCTGATTTGTCCGTAAGTTACGCTTAGAGACGCTTCCCAAAGGGAGGCGTCTCTAAGATGTATATAAGGCATCCGGATTGTCTACATAATTGGAATATTGTCGAATATTTGTCGTAAAGAAACGACTTTTTTCGAGAAAAACAAGATTGAAAAATGAAGAAAAATGTGCTATTCTTTTTTCAGAGAAAGAAAAAGGGGTAACGCAAATGGGAATGCCGAATCTGCTGATAGCGGACAGCTCTGAAGAATTCGCGCTGTCTCTCTCTGTTGCACTTCAGGATTCTTTTAAGATCTTCTGCTGTAAAAATGGGAAGGAAGCACTGGATCTTCTGAAAAATAACTTCCCGGACGTAATTGTTCTGGATCTCATGCTGCCGGAAATCGACGGAATCAGTCTTTTATACACCCTCCGTCAGCAGGACATGCATCCAACCATCCTCGCCACCACCAGGCTTATCAGCGACTATGTGGTTGAGAACGTTCAGCGGTTGGGAATCGGTTACCTAATGCTGAAACCCTGTGATGTTGCTGCCATCGCAGAGCGGGTCATAGATCTTTGCAGGCAGGATCCGCCTCCCCGCGCCATAAATCCAAGGATCAGGATCATAAGCAATTTAACGGAGTTGGGTTTTCTCTCCAAACTGAAGGGATATGCTTTTCTCCAGGAAGCGTCCATCCTCATGGCAAACCATCCGGGTATGTCTATCACAAAGGAACTTTATCCCTCGGTAGGCAAGATCTTTGATACCACTGGAGTACTGGTCGAGCGCTCCATCCGATCTGCGATTCAAAAAGCATGGGAACATCGGGACAATGAAGTCTGGAAACGCTTTTTCCCGGCAAACGCCGACGGCAACGTTCCACATCCCACCAACGCACAATTTATCTCCCGCATAGCGGAGGATCTGCGGAAATACCTTTAAACGAAAAAGACGCCATACCGTCCCCCGGCAAGTGAAGGATTTGCCGGGGGATATTGTTTTCTGTGGCAGGAAAGAAATTGATAAGATTATAGTTGTAAAATATAAAAATCGCATTGAAGATTGACTTTTTCTCTCTTCTGGTGTATACTATGCCCATCGTGTTCGGCAGCGGATGCCGGAGAAGGGAGCAATATATGGTTACGGTCTCACAGCTTTTTGATCTGAGCCACAGTATGGCAGGATCTTTCCTTTCCCAGTTTACATACCCATGGGAAGCCCTCGCCGGGATAAAGGAGCTGATTTTATCCCTTGGGGAAACTCTGGGAGTTGATTACATCTCCCCTGCCCCTCAGGTTTGGATCCACAAAACCGCTGTCATCGCGCCCACCGCATATCTGGGTGCCCCCTGCATCATCGGTCCTGGAACGGAAATACGGCACTGCGCCTTCATTCGTGGCAGCGCCCTGGTAGGCGAAAACTGCGTAGTGGGTAACTCTGTGGAACTGAAAAATGTGATTCTTTTCGATAACGTTCAGGTTCCCCACTATAATTATGTAGGGGACAGCATTCTTGGCTATCGCTCCCACATGGGTGCGGGAAGCCTTACCTCTAATGTAAAATCTGATAAATCCCTGGTGGTCATCAAAAACGGTACGGAGGGAATTCCCACAGGACGGAAAAAGGTCGGGGCCATGCTGGGAGACTTCGTAGAAGTGGGGTGCAACAGTGTGCTGAATCCCGGCACCGTCATCGGAAGAAACAGTAACATCTATCCCACCTCCTGTGTCCGGGGCGTCGTCCCGGAGGGGAGCATCTGGAAAACCGGCGGCTTGGTCGTCAAAAAGCAGTAAAAGGAGTTTAACTTTATGGGTAAATATTTTGGAACCGACGGCTTCCGGGGGGAAGCGAATATCAATCTAACCGCCGAACATGCCTTCCAGGTAGGCCGTTTTCTTGGCTGGTATTACTGTCAGCTGAGACATCGCTCCGGCATTGACTCCCCTGCCCGGGTGGTCATCGGCAAGGACACCCGTCGCTCCAGCTATATGCTGGAATACAGCCTCGTCGGCGGTCTGGTGGCCTCCGGCGCGGACGCCTACCTACTCCACGTCACCACTACGCCGTCGGTTGCGTATGTTGTCCGGACGGACGGCTTCGACTGCGGTATTATGATCTCTGCCAGCCACAATCCCTTTTACGATAACGGCATCAAGCTGATTAACGGCTCCGGGGAGAAAATGGACGAAAGCGTCATCTCCTTGGTAGAAAGTTATCTGGACGGCAATTTGGTGGCTTTTGACCGCCGGTGGGAAACCCTGCCTCTTGCCAAACGGGAGCAGCTTGGCCGAACGGTGGACTTTGTGGCAGGCAGAAACCGGTACGTGGGCTACCTGATCAGTTTGGGGGTCTACTCCTTTAAGGGGATCCGGATCGGCCTGGACTGCGCCAACGGCAGTGCCTGGAACATTGCCAAGTCGGTATTCGATGCCCTTGGAGCGAAAACCTTCGTAATGGGTGCGGAGCCTGACGGATATAACATCAATAACGGCGTAGGCTCCACCCATATTGATGCCCTCCGGCGGTTTGTCCTGGAGAATCAGTTGGACGTAGGCTTTGCCTACGACGGCGATGCTGACCGGTGCCTTTGCGTAGACGAAAAGGGAGAGGTTATCACCGGCGATCACATTCTCTACATTTGCGGCAGATACATGAAGGAAAACGGTACCCTGCTGGGTAATATCGTTGTGACCACCGTTATGAGTAACTTTGGTCTGTACAAGGCCTTTGACGAACTGGGTATTGACTACGCCAAAACCGCTGTGGGCGACAAGTACGTCTACGAATATATGATGATGAACGGCTGCCGCCTGGGTGGCGAGCAAAGCGGACACATTATTTTCTCCAAATACGCCTCCACCGGCGACGGGATTCTCACCAGCTTGAAGGTGATGGAAGCCATGCTTGCAAAGAAACGCACCTTAAGCCAGCTGTGCGAAGGCTTCACCTTCTATCCCCAGGTGCTGCAAAACGTCCGGGTATCCGATAAGGCCGCAGCCCAAGCGGATCCCCAGGTGAAAGCCGCCGTGGCTTCCACCGCTGCCGCCCTTGGCGACACTGGGCGGATTCTGGTTCGGGAGTCCGGCACGGAGCCGGTGATCCGGGTGATGGTGGAAGCGGAGTCGAAGGATGTTTGCCAGCAGCATGTAGACACTGTGGTTGCCGCCATCCGCGCCAGCGGATACGCAGTGTAACGTTCAAGCCAGAGGAATCGGAGCGGATGAAAATCCGCTCCGATCAAAGTGTCGAAAAAGTCCAGCATATTGCTGGGCTTTTTCCATTTTGTGCGCCCGGTGAGCGCACGATCTGACGGGTGAAAGACCCGAATCCGTCCGGCAGCGGGAAGGATATAGCCAAAGTCAAGGGTGTCCGTCGTGAGACGGAATCTGAAGAAAGGCGGCGGCAAAACTCTGGCCTGACGAACAGAAACCATA
>CAZCLX010000093.1:0-6836 GCA_964499615.1 uncultured Oscillospiraceae bacterium | reverse complement strand
ATCCCGGAGATGGGAAGATTCTACCGCCATGTGCTGATCCAGAAGCGGTATCCGCACCACGGCGCGGTGGCCTTCGCTCACTGCGGCAAGGCGCTCTACGAAGTCCTCAAATACTTGGGTGTCCAGGATATTGCTTATAACCAGCCCAAGAGCCTGCCCTATCCCACCGAGAATCCTTTCCGGAGATAAAGCAATTCCCCTACCGCAGTTCACTTAGTCGGTAGGGGAAATTTTATTCCTTGGAGGCATAGGGCAGGGGCAAGTCCTGCTCTACAAACGGATACGTTTTACCCGCTGACCTTTGCCGGGAAGAGGTGAAGGCGGCGGAAGGAGCAGCCTTTCTTTTTCAGGCACCACCGGTAGGCGGGCAGCAAAAATACATCTGCCATGACCCAAGCGGCGGGGCTGGCAAAGCATACCGCATTGAAGCCCAGCATGGGCACCAGGCACAACCCAAATATCCCCCGAGCCACCATCTCAAACACCCCTGCCAGCACTGCGAGGCTGGGGTAGCCCACCCCCTGAATGGTAAACCGCAGCAGATTCACAAACAGCAGAGGAACATAGAAAAACGCATTGCACAATAGATATTGGCGGCTCAAAGGCAGGATCTCCGACATAGCCTGAGGATCCTGGGTGTCGAGAAACAGGGTGGTAAGATTGCCGCCAAAGAAAGCCAGCACCACCAGTGCGGCGCAGCTGTAGAGAACCCCCAGAAGCCCCGCGTCCCGGACACCCTCCCGAACCCGATCCGGCTTGCCCGCGCCGATGTTCTGACCGGCAAAGGTGGCGGCGGTGGAACCAATGGCGTCAAAGGGGCACACCGCGAACATGCTTACCTTGCCTCCTGCGGTCATAGCAGCCATAGCGGAAGAGCCAAGGGAATTGACCGAAGTCTGCAAAAGGATGCTGCCAATAGCGGTAATGGAATACTGCATCCCCATGGGAAGCCCCATGGACAAAAGGTGGCCCATAATCCGCCAGCTTGGTTTCAGATCCCCCCGGGTCAGCCGCAGTAGCGGCAGATGCCTGGCAATGTAAAAGAGGCACAGCACGCCGGAAATCAGCTGGCTTAGCAGCGTTGCCAATCCCGCTCCTGCCACCCCCATCCGGAAGGTGACAATAAACAGCAGGTCAAGCCCCACATTCAGCAGACTGGAAAAAATCAGAAAGTACAGCGGCGTCCGGGAATCGCCCAGAGAACGAATGATCCCCGACAAGAGATTATACAGCATGGTAGCAGGAATGCCCAGAAAAATCAAGAAAATATAGTTGTAGGCATATTGGAAGGCATCCTCCGGCGTCCGCATCCACTGAAGGATCTTTCCGCAGGCGGCGGTGGTGATACAAGTGATGACAGCGGCAATGACAGCACAGAGCCAGATCATATTGCCAACAAATTTCCGCATTCCGTCGTAATCGTGCTGTCCAAACTTCTGGGCAACGGGAATGGCAAATCCGGCGCAGATGCCGTTGCACAGCCCCAGCACCAGAAAGCTGACGGACCCGGTGGAGCCTACCCCCGCTAAGGCCCGGATTCCCAGGGACTTGCCCACCACCATGGTGTCCACCATATTATAAAATTGCTGGAACACCATCCCCAGCAGCAGTGGCAGCATAAACGACAGCAGCAGCGGCAAAGGTGCGCCACTGGTGAGATCTTTGGTTCGCCTGTGATTCATAAATAGGATTCCTCCCAGACTTAATGGAATTTGCACAAAATAATAGCACCGACTTTGTAAAATGTCAACAACAAATCTGTACAAATCCAAAGGCAAAAGGCCACCCAATTTTGCCTTGCCTTAGAAGCCAAAAGTCAATATAATCGGAAGAAAAGGAGGGGACCCGTCATGAAATTGTTGGAAGTGTGTGTAGACTCCCTTGCCTCCGCTCGGGCAGCAGCGGCAGGAGGCGCGAACCGACTGGAGGTATGCTCTGCCCTGGCAATCGGCGGCTTAAGTCCATATCTTGCCCTGGTGGAGCAAATCAAGGAAATGTTGAATATTCCGGTACGGTGCCTGATGCGGCCCCGGGCAGGAGATTTTCTCTATGAACCGGAGGAGATCGCTATGCTTTGCATCCAGATCCGGCAGCTTTCCCAGGCAGGCGCCGACGGCTTCGTCATTGGCTGTCTGACCCCGGAGGGAGCGTTGGACACAGAGGCTATGAAGCCTCTGATCGATGCCTGCGGAGATAAGGGCATAACCCTCCATCGGGCAGTAGATGTATCCCGAGATCCGGTGGATACTTGGTATCAGGCAGGGAAACTGGGGATGGATACTGTCCTCACCAGTGGAGGTGCTGGCAATTGCCTCCAGGGTATGGAAACCATAGGTCGGATGCTGGCGCTTCGGGAAGCGGAAGGAGGCCCAGAGGTGCTAATTGGCGCGGGAGTAAAGGCAGATGTGATCCGGCAGTTTCGGGAGAAACTGCCCAGTGCCCAATCCTTCCACATGAGCGGTAAAACCGAAGTGCCCAGCGGAATGCTCTTCCGCCGGGAAGGAGTGCCCATGGGACTTCCAGGGCTGGATGAATGGCACATCAGCCGCACCAGTCAGGAAACAGTCCGCCAGGCTCGGAAAGCTCTGGATGAATAATAGAAATCCCAGGCGGTAGGAACTGCCTGGGAATATTTTTTAATGAATCAATTAAATTTAATCTGCTGTTGACTGTTTAATTAATTCTTGATATAATAAAATAAAGCCTCAATGAAAAAGTTTGTGTGTTTGGGCGTTTCGGCACGAAGCAGCATCATGCAACATGAGTCGGATTCTGAACATTCCACTCCCTTGTCTACACTCCCTCGGGGCGCAGGATGCAAAATTCACTACATTGACTGCAAGATCATATTTGTAACAAAATGTAAATCACACAACTTTTTTCATTGAACCAAAATAAATCAGAAATATATGGGAGAAGGTCGGAAATGAAATCGGTTCGCATGACAGACATCGCAGACCGGCTGGGAATCAGCGTGGTTTCGGTGTCCAACGGGTTGTCCGGGCGCAGCGGCGTCAGCGAGGAAATGCGGTCAAAAATTCTGGAAACGGCAAAAGAAATGGGCTATGGGCCGGTGGTTCGTTCCGGGGCAAGAAATCCTTCCGGAACCAACATCGGGATCCTGTGCCCGGATCATTTTTTTTGTGACAACAGCTTCTACGTTGGGCTGTATCGAGCAGTTTCCCGGGAGTGCTCTAAGCTGGGCTATTCGGCATTGATGGAGATGATTCCGGCCCAGTCAGAGCGGGACGGCGTTCTGCCGCTGCTGGTCAGCGACAAAAAAGTGGACGCGCTGATTTTTCTGGGGGAAGTTCGAGGAAACTACCTGGAAGCGGTGCTTCAGTGCCAGCTTCCCGCAGTGCTGCTGGACTTTTACAACAGCGAGGTTCCTGCCATTCAGGATGCCATTCTCAGCGACAATACCCGGGGCGGCTATGAGCTCACCCGGCACCTGCTCCGCCAGGGGCGGAAAAAGCTCTGCTTCGTGGGAAGCATTTTTGCCACCACTTCCAATATGGATCGGTATCTAGGCTTTGAAAAAGCGATGCTTCAGGCAGGTGTGTCGCCCTGTCAGGTGCGGTGGATAGAGGACCGGGATTCCGACGACCACTACATTCCCCTTCATTTTCCCGAAGAAATGCCTGACGGGTTTGTGTGTGGCTGTGATGAAGTGGGATTTCACCTGATCCGGGAACTGCAAAACCGGGGCTACCGGGTACCGGAGGACGTGTCCGTGGTGGGCTACGACGACAGTCCCTTTGCCCGGCTGTCTACTCCTGACATGACGGCCTACCGGGTGGATGTGGATGGCATGGCAATGGCAGCAGTGTGTCGTCTCCAGGAAAAGCTGACCGGAAAACGCTCCTGGAATGGCTCCGTGGTAGTCTCCGGAAAGCTGATCCCCCGGGGCTCCAGCGAGAAAAAATGAAGTCAAATTGGAACGGAAATCGCGATGGATGCGGATTCACAGCAAGTCAATCACATCCGTCAGGGAGTCGGCGCAGGCGTATAAGTGGGCGAGCATATCGGAGTTGAGCGGGTCTTGATCCGGCACCAGGACGCTCATGCATCCCGCCCGATACGCGGATAAGATCCCCGCCGGGGAGTCCTCCAGAGCAAGGCAGTTCTCGGTTGGCAAAGATAAGCTTTCCGCGGCAAATTGATAAATATCCGGAGCTGGCTTTCCCCGGGAAACCTGGTAGCCGCTGCAAATTTTGGTAAACCGGTGGTATAGCCCCAGCTGCCCAAGATACCGCTCTGTCCGCTCTATTGGAGACGAGGTAGCGATGGCGGTAGGGATCCCTCTTGCTTCCAGCGCGTCCAGCAGTTCCCGGATCCCGGGCTTTGCTTCCACACCGTGGCTTTTCATATACGCATCCATTCGCCGGATCCGCTCCTGACGCACTGCATGATAGGAAACCTCTTTCTCAAAAAAACTTTGCAGCTTGGCTGCACCCGCTTCCCGGTTAAGGCTTCGCATTTGCAGCGCCTGCTCCCGAGTCATGGGATAGCCCAGTGCACATGCCGCCTCCTGCCAAAACCGGGTGTATAATTTCTCCGTGTCCAGGATCACCCCATCCATATCGAATAGAACCCCCAAAACCGGGCGATGCTTCTGGGGCTGGTAGACCGTAACTGCCATGGTCAGCGCCTTCTTCCTTTTTTTCTATATTATGTAGCATCCGGCTGGACTTTTCAACCGTCTTTCAGGAGAAATGGGGAAAAATTCCTTGACTACTGGCAATTCATCCACTATAATGTTTGAAGCTATCAATTTTTCTTTGAAGAAAGGATTTTGAATATGGCAAAGGAATATAAGATTACAAGTCTGCGTCTTGCGGATCTGGAAAAAGAACTGAACTATTTGGAGACTACCCGGGAGCGGGAAATCGCCGCCATGATCTCCGAGGCTCGGTCCTACGGTGACCTGTCGGAAAACTCTGAATACGACGCCGCGAAAAATGAGCAGGCAAAGCTGTACAGCAGGATCGCGGAAATCAAAGACGTTCTGTCCCATGCCGTGATCATTGAAGATGAGAACGATGCCAGCGGCAGAGTGGGTCTTGGCTGCACCGTAGTGGTAGAGGACGAGGAGGGCATAAGGACCGAGTACCGGATCACCGGTTCCCAGGAGGCTAATCCTATGGAGCACCGGCTGTCCGACGACTCTCCCTTCGGCAGGGCCATCGTAGGCAAGGCAGCAGGCGAGAAATTCATTGTTAGCGCTCCCGCTGGCTCCTTCACCATGACGGTAATCAGCGTCACCCGGGAGGGCTGATCGATGGCAAAGTATGTACCCCAGGCGGAGATGCCCCTGTCCGATCAGATGCGGGTCCGCCGGGAAAAGCTGGACGCCCTTCGGGCAGAGGGGCTGGATCCCTTCCGGGAGACAAGCTATCAGGTGACATCTACCGCCGCTGCGATTCAAAGCAATTTTGACGCCATGGAGGGGCAAACCGTCCGGCTTGCCGGGCGAATCATGAGCAAGCGGGGCATGGGCAAGGTGTCCTTCTGCGATTTGCAGGATAACACCGGCAAGATCCAGATCTACGTGAAGTTCGACGAGATGGAGGAAAACTCCTTCAACCGCTTTAAGAAAAACGACATCGGCGACATTGTGGGTGTGTCCGGGGACGTGTTCAAGACCCAGCGGGGAGAAATCTCCGTCCGGGTTCACGAGGCGACTCTGCTCAGTAAGGCGCTGCTGCCTCTGCCGGAGAAGTTCCACGGTCTCACCGACCGGGAGACCCGCTACCGTCAGCGTTATGTGGATCTGATCGTGAACCCCGAGGTAAAAGATACCTTTGTGAAGCGGAGCATGATCCTCCGGGAGCTGCGCCGCTACCTGGACAACAAGGGTTTCCTGGAAGTGGATACCCCCATTCTCACCCCCTTTGAGATCGGCGCCGCCGCCCGTCCCTTCTATACCCACCACAATACTCTGGACATGGATATGGTTCTGCGGATCGAAACCGAGCTGTACCTGAAGCGGCTGGTGGTAGGCGGTATGGATCGGGTGTATGAGGTGGGCCGGATCTTCCGGAACGAGGGCATGGACCCCACCCACAACCCGGAGTTTACCACAGTGGAGCTGTATCAGGCCTATACCGACTTCCACGGCATGATGGATCTGGTGGAAGAAATGATGAAGACCGTGGCGCAAAATGTCTGCGGCACTTTACAGATCACATACGAGGGCAAGGCAATCGATCTGAGCCACTGGGAGCGGATGACCATGGCGGAGGCGGTAAAGAAGTATTCCGGTGTGGACTTCGCCGCCATTGCTTCTGATGAAGAAGCCATTGCTGCCGCTAAGGAGCACCATGTGGAACTGCCGGAGGTACCTACCAAGGGTGCCATCCTGTCGGAGTTCTTCGATGCCTTCGTGGAAGAGAAGCTGATCCAGCCCACCTTTATCTACGACTACCCGGTGGAGAACTCTCCTCTTGCCAAGCGGAAGCCGGATGACCCCGCCTTTACCGAGCGGTTTGAGTACTTCATAAACGCCACGGAGTTTGGCAACGCTTTCTCCGAGCTGAACGATCCCATTGACCAGAGGGAGCGGTTTGAAAAGCAGGTTGCCCAGCGGAAAGCCCTGGACCCCAATAGCCGCGCCCAGGTGGACTATGACTACGTCACTGCCCTGGAATACGGCCTCCCCCCCACCGGTGGCCTGGGTTTGGGTGTTGACCGCCTGGTAATGCTCCTGACCGATTCCGCCTCCATAAGGGATGTGCTGTTGTTCCCGACGATGAAAAGCCTTGATAAGTAAAAACCGTGTAAATACAGGCGTTTCCGGCGTTTTGTGAAGCCGGATTTCCCGAATTTAACCCAGA
>CAZCLX010000092.1:2741-6889 GCA_964499615.1 uncultured Oscillospiraceae bacterium | reverse complement strand
TTGTCTGGGACAAAATCTTTCGCCACCAGCTCTTGCCGATTTATTCAGAGCTTCCCTATAATTCCATAGATATCCAACAATCCCGGAGCTGTTCCAGAACGCGGCTCCGGGAAATACGCATATCGTAATAACATTTCGGAAACATTTCTCTAAAACTCCGAAAACAAACGTCTGGTAGAATACGGCTATCAATAAAAGCAAAGGAGATCTGTAAATGGAAACAAATATTCCCGAATTACAGCAGGAACAGGCGACGCTGGAGTTGGCGGAGAAAATCGGTGAGAAGGTGGCACATGGCGCGGTTACCGGCTACAAAGCAATCGAGCACGGCGTTGTGACCGGCTATCACAAAATGAAGACGGTGTGGTATTCTCTGCTGACGGGAATGCGTCTCATGCTGGCGGTGGAGATAAGGCGGACCGATCCCGGAGAGAACAGGATTCGGCAGTGGAAGCGGTACCGCCTCTGCGGCGTGCTTCTGCTGGGGATGAACCTGATCCTCGGGGTGATCGTCGGCTATATCGTGTGGCAGGGGAGAACCTTCCGGCATCATGAGATCACCACCATCGCCATGGCCGCATACACCTTTACCGCCATGACCTTGGCAATCATTGATCTCGTGAAGTACCGGAAGTATAACAGCCCGGTTCTGTCCGCATCCAAAGCCATCCGCTTAGCTGCCGCGTCCGTTTCCATGCTGACGCTGGAAACCGCCATGCTCACGGCTTTTGGCGGCGACGAAAGCCCCGTTTTTCGTACTGTCATGACCGCCGCCACAGGTACAGCGGTCTGCCTTTTCGTGCTGATGATGGCAGTTACGATGATCGTCCGGTCTACAAAGGAATGTAAGGAGAACCGCAATGGAGAATGAAGAAAAAACCTTTCACTATACGTATTCCGCCAAGGAGCGAAGCGAGGTGGAGAGCATCCGAAGGAAGTATCTTCCCAAGGAGGACGATAAAATGGAGCAGCTTCGCAGTCTGGATGAAAGCGTGACAAAAAAAGGAATGATTCTGTCCCTGATCGTTGGAGTCACCGGAACCTCTGTTTTGGAAATCGGCATGAGCTGCTGCCTGGTGTGGGGCGGCGTCTGGTTCTTCCCAGGGATTGCCGTCGGCCTTATTGGCCTTGTCGGTGTTGCGCTGGCATACCCTGTCTATCAGCATGTTACCGAAAAGCAGCGGGAGCGGATCGCCCCGGAGATCCTGCGGCTGACAGACGAACTGATGAAGTCATAATTTGTACAAGGCAATTTAACAGTTTACAATTGTCCACTATCCACCGGCTCTTATGGAATATCAGGCGGCGTGCGGCCCCCAAGGAGCTGACGCGGGGACAGGAGAAATTCCCGCTTGAAGGCTTTGAGAAAATTGGAATAGTCATTGAAGCCGCAGCCCATGCAGGCGTCCATGGCGGAGACACCGGAAAGAAGCATGGTGCGGGCGGTGATCAGCCGCTTTTTTAAAATGAACTGGTGAACCGTCAGGCCGGTGAACTGCTTAAAACGGCGGTTCAAGTAAAACTTGCTTAAATGAACCGCTTCTGCCAGATCGTCCAGTGTCAGATCCTCGGTCAAATGCGCTTCGATATAGCGCACCGCCCGGTTGACGGTCTCATCCTCCGCCACGTCCTGGCGGATGGCGGAGGGAGTGCCAAAATAGGCCCGGTTCAGGTAGACCAACAGTTCGGAAACGGCGGCGTACAGCAGGGTGGAAGAGCCGAAGGCATCCTCCCGCTGAAGTCGGAGAATTCGGACGTACAGCTTTTGCAGCCGAATAAGAACGTCTCCGTCAGGCCGGATAAGCTTGTACTGCTTTTGCTCCGCATCCCGAAAGCAGGCGGTGAGATCGTCGCCGGCTTTTTGCAGCTGCTGCAAAAAGCTGTCGGTGATCCACAGAACGTACCGCTCATAGGGCTTTCCAGGGGCTGTTTCCGGACGGTGGATGTCCCGGTTGTTGGTCAGCAGAATATCCCCGGGCCGAAGCTGGTAGCTTCGCCCCTCCACGGTGTAGGTCACCGTTCCGGAAACGAAGAAAAACACCTCGTAAAAATCGTGGTGATGGAACGTCACCGTGGGAGGATCCAAGTCCAGGTAATGGTAAAATTCAAAGTCTTTGCGGTTCATGGTTTGACGCGGTGTGAAAATATCCCGATACTGTGCCATCCGTATCCCTCCTTTTTGCCTATAGAATACAGCATTTTTTGCCATATTTCAAGCCCTATATGCCCAGACAAAAACGGTCGGTTCCGGTATACTAATAGTAGATTTTACAGGAGGTGGAGTTATGGCGGCTTTTCTGACAGACGATTTCCTTCTGGATACCGATGCGGCAAGAACACTGTATCACCGGTATGCGTCCCGGCAGCCCATTGTGGACTACCACTGCCACATCAGCCCAAAGGAAATATGGATGGACCGGCGCTTTGAGAACATCACTCAGGTCTGGCTGGGCGGGGATCATTACAAGTGGCGGCTTATGCGAAGCAACGGCATTCCGGAAAAGTACATCACCGGGGACGCCCCGGATCGGGAAAAGTTCCAAAAATTTGCCGAGACCCTTCCCAGAGCGGTGGGCAATCCTATGGTGCACTGGTGCCACTTGGAGCTGAAAAATTATTTTGGCTATGACGGCGTCCTGAACGGCAGCACTGCCCAGGAGGTGTGGGATCTGTGCAATGAGAAACTGCGCACTGACCCTGCCATGAGCGCCCGGGGGCTGATCCTTCAGAGCAATGTTTCCATGATCGGCACCACCGACGACCCTTGCGACGACCTGAAGTGGCACGAAAAGCTGGCTTCTGACGAAAGCTTCCCGGTGGCGGTGCTTCCCAGCTTCCGGCCTGACCCGGCCCTGAATATCCACAAGTCGGGATTTATTTCGTATGTGGAGCGGCTGGAGCAGGTGTGCGGATTTTCCATCAACACGGTGGAGGATATGAAGCAGGCGCTGACGGCCCGACTGGAATACTTTGCGGAGCATGGCTGCCGGGCAGCCGACCACGGGCTGGACTACCTGATGTTCCGGGAGGGAACCGACGGCGAAGCAACCGCCGCATTGCAAAAGGCCAGGCGGGGAGAAGCGGTCACGCGGGAGGAAGCGGAAGTATGGCAGACCGCCCTGCTGTGCCACTGCGCCCGGGAGTACCACCGGCTGGGTATTGTTATGCAGCTTCATTTCAGCTGCATGCGCAACCCCAACAGTCGGATGCTGGATCAGCTGGGAGTGGATGCCGGCTTCGACTCCATGGCGGTCACCGACAGCTGTGCCGCCGCTTACCGGCTGATGGACGCGCTGGAGCGAACGGAGGAGCTGCCCAGAACCATTCTGTATTCTCTGAATCCAGCGGACAATGCCTGGATCGACACATTGCTGGGCGCGTTCCAGGGGCCAGAGGTTCCCGGAAAGATCCAGCACGGCTCCGCCTGGTGGTTCAATGACCACAAGCATGGCATGACCGAGCAGCTTACTTCTTTGGCGGAGCTGGGGATCCTGGGGAACTTTATTGGGATGCTCACCGACTCCCGCAGCTTCTTAAGCTATGCCCGTCATGAGTATTTCCGCCGGATCCTGTGCTGTCTGCTGGGCCGATGGGTGACAGATGGGGAGTACCCCGACGATATGGAGGCTTTGGGCGGCCTGGTGGCAGACATCTGCTATGGCAACGCCGCCCGGTATTTTCAATTAAAGGAGGAACCATCATGCAAATGACCTGGCGCTGGTACGGCGAAGGGAACGATCAGATCAGCCTTTCCGATATCCGGCAGATCCCCGGGGTGGACGGCATTGTCTGGGCGCTCCACAGTAAGCTCCCGGGAGAAATTTGGGAGGTGGAGGAGATCCAGCCGGTGGCGGATCAGATCCATGCCAACGGCTTCAACATGGACGTGGTGGAGTCGGTGAACGTCCACGACGACATCAAAATCGGCCTGCCTACCCGGGACGCGCTGATCGAAAACTACAAACAGACCATCCGCAACCTGTCCAAGTTCGGCGTGAAGGTGATTTGCTACAATTTCATGCCCATTTTCGACTGGACCAGAACGGACCTGTTCCATCCGGTGGGGGACGGATCCACGGCTCTTTACTACCAGAAGGACATGATCCAGGACGACCCCAAGAAGATGGCGGATTACGTCATGTCCTTTA
>CAZCLX010000092.1:0-2731 GCA_964499615.1 uncultured Oscillospiraceae bacterium | reverse complement strand
GGAAAAGTACCATATGACCTGCCCCGGCTGGGAGCCGGAGCGGATGGCAAAGCTGGACGAGCTGTTTGAGAAGTACCGCCCGGTGACCAAGGAAAAGCTGTGGGAGAATCTCCGGTACTTCCTGGAGGCGATCATGCCCACCTGCCGCCAGTGCGACATCAAAATGGCCATCCATATGGACGATCCACCATGGGATATCTTCGGCTTGCCCCGGCTGCTGGTGGACGGGCCGTCCATTGACCGGTTCCTTTCCATGGTGGACGATCCCTACAACTGCCTGACCCTGTGCTCCGGGAGCCTGAACGCCAACCCGGAAAACAACGTGGCGGAAATTGTCCGGAAGCATTGTGACCGGATCGCTTTTGCCCATATCCGCAATGTGAAGCACTTCCCCAACGGAGACTTCTCCGAGGCCAGTCATCGGGACTGCTGCGGCGATACCGGCATCCTGGACATTCTGAAGGCCTACCACGACTGCGGCTTTACCGGCTACATCCGTCCCGACCATGGCCGTCACTTGTGGGACGAAGGCCCCGGCACGGTGCGCCCCGGCTACGGCCTGTATGACCGCGCGCTGGGAGTTATGTATATGCTGGGCGTCTGGGACGCTCTGGATAAATTTTCAAAATAATTGGAGGAAAAAATGATGAATCTACCATTAAACATTGATTTTACCGGAAAAGTTGTGATTATTACCGGTGCCGGCGGCGTGATCTGCGGCACCATGGCCCGGGCGTTCGCTCAGGCGGGGGCGAAGGTTGCCGCCCTGGATCTGAACGAGGACGCCGTGAAGAAGCTGGCGGAAGAGCTGAAAGGGGAGGGCTATATCTGCGAAGGGTATAAGGCCAACGTCCTGGATCCGGAGGTTTTGAAGGCCGTCCATGAGCAGGTTGTTCGGGACCTGGGCACCTGCGACATTCTGGTAAACGGCGCCGGCGGCAACAACCCCCGTGCCACCACCGACAATGAGTACCAGCACGAGGCAAAGGAGGGCGGCAAGTCCTTCTTCGACCTGGATCCCAACGGCGTGGACTTCGTGTTCAAGCTGAATTTTCAGGGCACCCTGCTTCCCACCCAGGCCTTTGCTAAGGACATGGTGGACAAGAAGAGCGGCTGCATTTTGAACATTTCCTCCATGAACGCCTACATCCCGCTGACCAAGATCCCCGCCTATTCCGGTGCGAAGGCGGCTGTCTCCAACTTCACCCAGTGGCTTGCCACCCACTTCGCCGGCTGCGGCATCCGGTGCAACGCCATTGCTCCCGGCTTCCTGGTGACCAACCAGAACCGCGCTCTTCTGTTTAATCCCGACGGAACCCCCACTGCCCGTTCCGCTAAGATCTTGGAGGGCACCCCCACACACCGCTTCGTGGACAGCGAGGAGCTGCTGGGTGCCACATTCTTCCTGTGTGACGATAAAGCCGCCAGCGCCATCACCGGTGTGGTTCTGCCTGTGGACGCGGGCTTTGCCGCCTACTCCGGCGTGTAAGGAGGATCATCTATGAATGCTTTCAATCAGGCAATTTCCAACATCGGCGTTGTGCCGGTGATCAAACTGAACCACCCGGAGCGGGATGCTGCACCCCTGGCAAGAGCGCTGTGTGAAGGCGGCCTTCCCGTGGCGGAGGTTACCTTCCGGGCTGCCGGCGCGGCGGGTGCTATCCGAACCATGAAGGAAACTTGCCCCCAGATGATCGTAGGCGCCGGCACGGTGCTGACAGTTGCCCAGGTTCAGGAGGCTTACGAGGCAGGGGCGCAGTTTATCGTGTCTCCCGGCTTTAACTACAAGTTGGCGGATGCCTGCGGGGAGCGGAACCTGCCCTATTTCCCCGGATGCACCACCCCCACCGAGTATCAGATGGCCCTGGAATACGGCTATGAGGTTCTGAAATTCTTCCCCGCCGAGCAGTCCGGCGGTCTCGCGAAAATCAAGGCCATGTCCGCCCCCTTCCCCATGGTGAAGGTGATGCCTACCGGCGGCGTGAATCTGAAAAATCTGGAAAGCTACCTGTCCTGTCCGGTGATTGCCGCCTGCGGAGGCAGCTATATGGTCACTGCCGATCTTATCGATAACCAGAAGTGGGATGAGATCATTGACCTGTGCCGTCAGTCCGTGGCTATTGTCAAGAAAGTGAGGAGTTAACAATGGCAAAAGTAGTAACCTTTGGTGAGCTGATGCTCCGCCTTCAGCCATATAACTATGAGCGCTTTGTTCAGTGCGACCATGTAGAGTTTACCTTCGGCGGTGGTGAAGCCAACGTGGCGGTTTCCCTGGCAAACTACGGCGTGGACGCGGCCTATGTCACCAAACTGCCGTCTCACGCCATCGGTCAGGCGGCGGTGAACAGTCTCCGCCGGTACGGTGTGGACACCTCCATGATTGTCCGGGGCGGGGATCGGGTCGGCATCTACTACAATGAGAAGGGCGCTTCCCAGCGGGGTTCCGTCTGCATCTATGACCGGGCCAATTCCGCCATCGCCCTGGCAAAGCCCGAGGATTTTGACTGGGATAAGATTTTTGACGGCGCGGAGTGGTTCCATTTTACCGGCATTACTCCGGCGCTGGGCGGCAATCTGGTAGAAATCTGCAAGGAAGCCTGCAAGGCCGCCAAGGCTCACGGCTGCAAGATCTCCTGTGACTTAAATTACCGGGGAAAGCTGTGGACCCGGCAGCAGGCACGGGAAGCCATGACCGACCTGTGCCAGTATGTGGACGTGTGCATCTCCAATG
>CAZCLX010000091.1:0-6963 GCA_964499615.1 uncultured Oscillospiraceae bacterium | reverse complement strand
TTTTGAGGAATGCCTTATTCTTTTTTCGTTATTTTTCAGATTTGCTCATTTATAGATACATTACTTCCTTCGGCTACTGTGAAGGTGCGGACATTCTGGCAAACGGACACCGGAATGGCCGCCGTAGGCGCTGCCCTGACTGCCGGTGGGATCCTTGCCGCCTATTGGGAGTACCGAAGAAAGGACATTTTTTAAAGGCAAATTGCCCCGTCAGGGAAGCTCTGATACAATTTCTTATGGTTTCGTTTTCTCTGATCAGCCTAACTCATACTGATATTCAATCAAAATGACAGCTTCAACCCTTCGGATGAAACATTTTTATTGAATATCGGTATCATTTTCTCTTTTTATTGTCCTCATGGATCTTGCGTGCCCATGTATTACTGATTGGCTTATCTGCTCGCATGGCACACACGGTGTCAGAGACCGTTTCATACAGTACCTGCGTGCCCTGGGAATCCGCTCTGTAATTGACTGCACGGTTGCGGGCGATTCCGAAATGCGCTGCGGTTTCTACGGCATCGATATTGGCGCCGATGAAAAGAAATTCCCAACCGTATTTTTCTTTTTGACGTTCAATCATTTTTTTGACTTCATCGCTGCTGTAGTTGTGGCTGGCGTTCTCCATGCCGTCGGTTGTGATCACAAACATGGTGCGCTCCGGCACATCCTCCGGCCGGGCATACTTATGAATGTTGCCGATGTGGTGAATCGCTCCGCCAATAGCATCGATAAGGGCGGTGCATCCGCGAACGGTATAATCGCGGTCGGTCATTTTCGGAATATCCGCAAGCTTGCACCGGTCATGCAGCACCTCGCTGACATTGTCAAACAAAATGGTTGACACATAGCATTCGCCATCCTGCTTTTTCTGTTTCTCGATTAGCGCGTTGAATCCGCCGATGGTGTCACTCTCCAGGCCGGCCATTGACCCACTGCGGTCCAAAATAAAGACCAGCTCCGTCGTGTTGTTTTTGCTCTTCATGATAAAACCCTCCAATAAAATCATTTTGTCGTTTGCTTGCTTTGACCTTATGGCTTTATTATATGGATTTTACCGGTGTGAATGGTCGCATGAAAAGCGACAATTACTCTGTCAGCAATTTGATCGCCGCAGAATATTTTTCTTTTCTTTTTAGAGCTTTCTCATCCACTATATCAAGTCTGGATAAGTCGCTGTTATGCTGCAAATCCGCGAGTTTGACTGCACAGGCAATTGGATTTTGTTTTACCGCTGCCACATAAGTCATATAGGGAACTGCATCATCATGTGTCATCAGCATAAGCGCTTCTATGACATCATCATCAAATCCGAGATTTCTCAAATCATCAAAAGTGCAATTTGTGTCCTCTACAACATCGTGCAGCAGGGCAACAATTGTACTTTTTTCATCTTTCATCTGCTCTGCAAGATGAAACGGATGAAAAACGTATGGCATCCCGCTTTTATCCACCTGATTTTTATGGGCTTCAAAACACAGCTTTAAAGCTTTTTTCGTACCGTCAGTATAAATCACGGGAATCAATCTCCTAGCAAGCTTTGATCGAATGCAAACAGCGCCTCGTTTATTTCAAATACATTGTAGTTCCCGTTTGAAATAAAATACTCAATGATGATATCAAATTTATTGCTGTGTGAAAGCGCAAAGCCTGCCTTCATAAGCATATCCTTTGTTTCCTCCAGACTGAGTTCCAACGCTATTGCAAACGCAATTGCCGTTGTTTTACTGGGGTGATAATGGATGTCGCTCCGGATCTTCGAGAAAAGTTTCCGATCCACATTGGCCTTCTTGTAGCACTGACTGTCCGTTATTCCCTTCTCATCAATCTTCCGGAGCAGCATTTCCGAAAAGCTTTCATCGATCTGCTTCACATAATCCTCCAACGAAGCAGCCTTCGGCATCAAAGTTGCCTGTGGGCAGGGAACAGGCGGAGCAGGAAGTTTTTCCGATTTCTCCTCATCCGGGAGAATGCGGGTTTCCGCGAAAAGTGTATCTTCTGCCCAATCATCCCGGCGGCACTTGAATTCAAAGCGAGTACCGACATACTTATCATCAATGTAAGAAACAATATCCGTAAACAGCTTTTCGCTGATCTGAAATGCCGCCTTATCAAATATAACAATATAAACAAGCATATCATGCTCAATGAGAAAAGCGGTAATGATATCTACAGCAACCCGAAGAGACTGATCTTTCGGATATCCGTAAACACCGCTGGAGATAAGCGGAAAGGCTACAGATTCGCACCCGTTTTCAAAGGCCAATTTCAGCGACTCTCTATAGCAGCTCTCCAGAAGCTCTTTTTCGCCGTTCTGACCGCCTTTCCATTTCGGGCCTACTGTATGTATCACATAGCGGCAAGGCAGCTTGTAGGCGCTTGTAAGCTTTGCTTGGCCTACTTTACAGCCGCCAAGCTTCATACACTCTAAAAGTAAGCCTTTTCCGGCAGCTTTGTGTATGGCACCGTCTACACCGCCGCCGCCGAGCAAGGTGGAATTGGCCGCGTTGACGATGGCATCGCAGGTGAGCTTGGTTATATCGTTTCTAATAAATTTAATAGGCATAATATCACTTCATAAAATAAAAATGGTATGCTAAGGAAGCTCTGAATAAATCGGCAAGAGCTGGTGGCGAAAGATTTTGTTCCAGACAAAAGTGTTAAAAATGGAGGAATACTGTATGTATTTCCCATTTTTAACACTGCATGGATGGGACAAAAGATCCGCCATCCAGCCGCAGACGATTTGTTCAGAGTTTCCCTAAATTCATTTTATCAAAAATCGAATTAAAACTTCCCGCCGCCACCGCCGTGTCTGGCGCCGGAGGATGAGGTGTGGACGCTGCTTCCGCCGCCGCCACGGCCACCACCACGGGGGCCTTCATTCCTGGGAATGGCTGTACGGGTAACGTTTCGGTACAGGAACACATCCCGGCTGCGGGTAAGCTGCAGGCTCCCCCGCTGGACATAATCTCCCGCGTCCCGCCGGCTTTTTACCGACTTCATCTGGGCCTTCATCACGGAAACCGGAACAAATGCCAGTCCGCACCCCAGCACCACGGCGATCATGGTAATGAGCGCCCAGGGTGTGGGCTCCTTTGGCAGGTTCCCCATGTCGTAGGGACGCCCCTCCCTGGCTTGAGTGACGAAATCGTCGCACAGCCGGGCGTAGGTTTGGAAGGCTTCCAGATAATCTCCATCGGACAAGCCGTTTTCAATCATCTGCTCGCCGATGTATTGGATTCCGGCGTCGGTAAAGGCGGTGATTCCGTAGCCCCGGGTGGAAATATACCAATCCCGCTCCTCCATGCTGATCAGGAGCAGGCACCCGTCCCGGCTGCTGCCCTGACCGAAGCCGTTGCGGTCAAAGAAATCGTCGGCATAGTCCCAAACGGAGGATCCCGCCGGGATCGAGTCTACAGTGACAACCACAACATCAAACTGCTGCCGCTGGCTGATTTCGTCCAGCTGCTCCAGCAGTTCCTGTTCCTCCCTGGAGGACAAGAGGTTTCCGCTGTCTGTCAGTCGGGAATACGTGGACGCGGCACTGACCGCGGCTGGGAGCAATGCCCCAACCAAGAGGAGGGTCAGGAGAATACACAAAATTCTTCTCATATTCCCTCCTTACAGCCCAAACGCCAGCGCCAGAAGCAGGAATAACAGGACGCTCAGGCCTCCGGCAGCGGCGCCCCACCACTTCCAGTAGGCGGCTCTATCCACCGGCAGATCTCCCACAAATTTCCCGGTCTGCCCGTTCATGGCAAAAATGTACCGCTGCCCCCGCCAGGTAGTGCTGAGCATCCATACCGGTAAAAGGGCGTATTTCGCTTTTCCGCCGGACAGGCGGACACTGCTGGACTGGACGGTTACCGTATCGTAGCCGCCTACCGTACCGGCAAAGGTATCGCTCACGCTGACCCGGACGCGCTCGTTTACCCGTCCCCGGCAGCTGTTTTCCGCCACATCGTATTTATCCGCCAGGAAGCCGGACAGATATCCCGGCTGGAAGGGAACCGCCTTGCTCAGGTCAAAGGGTTCAATGGACTCCATCAGAGGATCCGGCATTTTTTGAGAGCCGTCCACGGGAATGTCCCGGAAAGAAAGACGCCCGCTTCGTATGACTCGAAAATGGCTGGTTTCACAATAGTTGTACCGGCTGTCCGACCACAGCCGGGTTCGCTTGGCAGCGTAAGTGATGTCCGCGTTGGCATCGGCGTCGAACAGCCAGAAGGGAACGTAGACGCCCCGGATCTCATCGATATGGTTTTCATCCCGAAACACCTTGGGAAGCAGCCGCTTGCCCCGATAGTACCGGGCAAGGGATTCCTTTGCGGTCTTCTGATCCACCTGGAAGGGGATTACCAGATCCGGCTTCAGCATTCCGCTTAAATTTCCCGTAACGGTTACCGGGTTCCCACAGTAGGGGCATACCGTGGCGGCGGTAGTCTCCTCGGTGATGATTTCTCCGCCGCAGGAACGGCACACGAACTGCCGCAGATTGGTTTTCTCCCCCTCCTGCCAGTAGGCGCCTTCTTTTTCCTCCCAGCTTGTCCCATCAGGGCGCTGGGAGTCCTTTTCCTCTTCCATCGCCCGAAGGGCGTCCATCTCAAACACCGTGTCGCAGTAGGGGCACTTCAACTTCTGCACCGTGCTGTCAAACTGGATGTTGCCGCCGCAGCAGGGGCATTTATAATCCTGCAAAGCTGCCACGAAATCACTCCTTTCCCTGGGGCATGACCGCATTGGGGTTATTTCCGATCCTCTTCGTCAAAGGGATCTCCGCACTCCGGGCAGAATTTAGGGGGATGTGCCGGATCCTCCGGCTCCCAGCCGCACTTGTCGCACCGGTACAGAGGCGCACCTTCCGGCTTTTTCCTGCCGCACTCGGAGCAGAATTTTCCTTTGTTTACCGCGCCGCAAACGCAGGTCCATCCGGTGACCCCCGGCCTGGGCCTGCCGCACTGGGCGCAGAATTTCCCCGTATTGACCGCGCCGCAAACGCATTTCCACTGGTCGGCGGCAGGCTGGGGCTGCTTCTTAGCGCCCATAGCAAACAGCTCCTGGGCATTCATGCCCCCGGTGGAAGACGCCATTCCCATGCCCATGAATCCGGTCATGGCTCCCGCCTTATTTCCGGCAGCGGTGCGCATAGCGTCCGCCTGGCTCTCCACCAGGGTCGCCCCCGCCATGGTGGGATCTCGCATAACGGCGGTGCGCTGGAGCCGCTTGATCATCTCCGCGTCCTCCTGGGGCAGGGTCACAGAGCCAAGAGCAACGCTGACCACCTGGAGACCCCGAAGCTTTCCCCATTTGGCGGACAGCGCCTCGTTCATCGCCTGCTCCAATTCCGTGTTGTGGCTGACGATTTCACTGGGCCGAAGCTCCAGCCGGGACAACTTCCCAAAGGCAGGCTGGAGGGCACTGATGAACTCAGTTTTCAGCTGGGTTTCCAGCTGGCTTCTCCGGTACTCATATTCCACATTGCCGCAGACGTTGGCATAGAACAGCAGCGGATCCGCGATCCGGTAGGAGTAGACGCCGGAGCACCGCACCGACACATCCACATCCAGCCCGATCCGGGAGTCCACCACCCGGAAGGGGATGGGATTGGGGGTGCCGAATTTATTGTCCATCAGCTCTTTGGTGTTAAAGTAGTACACCCGCTGATCCTTCCCGGTGTCACCGCCGTAGGTAAACCGTTTGCCAATGGTCTGGAAGGTGGCAAGGACACTGTCCGCCAAATCCCCGGTGAAAACAGATGGCTCCGAGGAGGCATCGTAGGTAAACTCACCAGGCTCAGCGCAAAGCTCCACCACCTTACCCTGCTCCACGATGATCACGCACTGGCCGTCGGCAACGGCGATCCCGGAACCGTTGGTGATAATATTGTCATTTCCTTTGGTATTGGAAGATCGCCCCGAGACACGTTTTCTTCCCTTTGTCACAAGTACGTCCCCCTCCATAGCGTCGCAATAGAAGAATTCCTTCCACTGGTCAGCGAGGGTACCCTTTAGGGCGCTCATGCCAGCTTTGATCAGTCCCATAGCACTGTCTCCTTTCAATATTTCAATCAAAAGTATACCATTCTTTCCGGCCGGTGTCAATTCCGCGAAGAATCGCATTATTTTAAGGGCACCCTGGCGGATGCCCCATTTTATTTATAGATCGTCCGCATATTCCGGCTGTTCGTTCCAGCTTTCCGGTCCAGGCTGGGAAGGAACCGGACGGCGGGGCGGCATACCGTAATCCTTTTTCCGATTGCAGAACAGGAAAATCGGTCTTGTGATCCCGATCAAAATGCTCAGCACCAGAAACAGAACATTGTTCCGCGGGTCGCAGGAAGTGTAAATATCGTACAACACCATGAAGCGCAGTACCATGTAGGCAATGCTGACTCCCAGCAAGGGCAGCGCGATCAGGATAATGGTCATAAGCTGGCGCAGAAGTCTCTCGATCATATAGCTTTCGGAAGCATTCCGCAGAGCGCCTACCACGGCGCTGATGAAAATGGAACCGAGCATACCAATCATCACCACGGTCAGAACCGTCTCCGCAATGCTCAGTCCCAGCAGCCACTTCCGCTTGGAGCGGACTTCACCCCGCACCACATAGCGGTACTGATCGGATAGGGAACCCAGGATCCACACATTTACCACCGGGATCCAGGCCAGCCAGGGCTTACGAATCCCCCGGCGGGAAGCCAGGGTATACAGCGCCAAAGCGGTGAGTACATAGCATAGAATCGACAGCAGGGTAGATCCGGCGCCCATGGTAGTCATAATGGACGGTCTAATCTGGTCAAAATAGGAATCAGTCATACTGTGTCCTCCCTTTTCTACATAATATATGATATTATACCATAATTTATATGACTTTGCTACCCTTTAAAACCGTTGAATTTTCAACGGTTTTTGCGGTGTGGGTAGGGGTAAAATTGAACAGGTTAGTAACAAATTAGTATCA
>CAZCLX010000090.1:0-7013 GCA_964499615.1 uncultured Oscillospiraceae bacterium | reverse complement strand
CCTCTCGCTTGCCACTTTCGTTTTTACCAGTATAGCACACTTGCTGATAAAAATCTTCCCGTTTTTTTCCCACTTTTCAACTTTCTATGCAGCCATATAGGCACAGTGTAAAGTGGTGCAGGGCTTTATCCCGCCGTCGGTAGACACTGGACTGCTCAATCTTCAGCTCCCCGCAGAGCCTGTCCACATTGCCCTTGGCGGGGTTGATGTAAAACCGATCCAGGATCAGCCGCTCCTCCGGGCTTAAAAGCTCCAGCCCGGCATCCACCAGCCGCACCCAGATCCTTGCCTGCTCCAGGGAACGCCCCAGTTCCTCCCGGTGGACGATATTGCTCAGCATCATGTCCTCACGGCCGGAACCGCCGCCTTTTACCGGAGTGCCATCTGCGGTAGCGCTCCGAATGCTGGTAGCTTTCGACTCCAGCCGTGCGATCTCTGCCGGGATGCTTTCCAACGCTTGTTTTTTTGCTTCATACTGCCGCAGCTTCTCCACGGCTTCACGCTTCCAGTCCACAGGTTCCGCTCCTCCTCTAACTGTTTTCTCTACTGGCTTTCCTGGCCTGTCTCTTCTGAATCTCCTTGTCCGGTTTTTCCCGCTTCTTTTTCTGCTAACCGTTTTTCTTTTTTCAAGTAATATCTTTTTCTCATTCTTTCCCGACCTACTTCGTTGTAGCATTCTTTGCTGCAATACTTTGTGTTTTGATGGGACCCAGATACCAGGAACTTTGTTCCGCAAACCGGGCATATCTTGTACTTTTCTCCTCGGTTAATCGCGTTGGCAATTTCCGCTTTATGACGGTCTTCAAAATAGAGGGAAATTGGGTTCCTGGACACCGGAAACATCTTGCTGCACATAGCAGAGAATTCCCCGTAGCTCATTCCCAAGCTGAGTGCCTCAGAAGAGGCTTCCGCCAGCAGATCCGGCTTTTGTTCCTGTTTCATCCCTCTTTCGCCTCCTCCGGCAGCTCCGGCAGCGGCATCCAGTGTGTTACCTCAGAATCTGGAATAATGGAAAGCTGATAGGTTTCCGCATTCCAAATCGGGCGTCTTAACAGCTCGTCTCTATTGGCAAACATTACACATCCGTTTCGCACAATCAGGTAAGTGCCGTATTTATCCGGCAGCCTGTCCTTCACGCTGATCCATTTATCCATACTGTCTCCCCCCTTATTTCTGCAAAACTGACCGCAGGATCGCGTTTTCCTGTTCCAGCTCTTGCAGACGGCGCTTGAGTTTCGCTTTCTCGCCGCTCTTGTCCATCCAGCTTTTTATCCTGTCCGAGATCGGCGTCGTCCCGTCCTCGTTGGGCGCGTACAGCCATAGGCCGCTTTCCTCCGGGTCGATGCCGACTTCCCTTGCGATGATGTCAATGACCGCTCTGGCTGCCTCGTACCGGGCCGCGAAAATGCTGTTGTTCTTGTCCTTTATGCTGCACAGCTGCGCAAGGCCTTCTTTTGTGCATTTCATGTATTCCTCTGGGGTTTTCACTTCACTGTAACCCCGCACCGTACACCACTCCGAACCAGCGGTGCGGCTCGTTTATGTAGTCCACCGTGCCGGTGAAAGTCCCCTCCATTTCGGGCTTTCCGATTCCCCGCTCCTTGTACGGGTCAAACCGAATTTTCCGGCCGAGTTTTACAATTTTCTGGCTCATTGTGTGCCCTCCTGTGACAGCGTTGTATCCCCTAGCACCCGCTGGATCGCCAGCAGCTCATCCTCGCCCAAATCGCCACTTGCCCCATCGGGCATACTCCGCTCAGGTGCGGGGTGCCACTTCCACCGCTGATCAGATAGCCATTTACTGGCGGAAGGTACATACCTGCCCCCTTCCCGATGCCAGCTTGCCGTTTGCTTCCAGGCAGCCAGACCATTCATGATTTCCTTTTCTATGCCCTGGTCAGGGTTTAGCCGCATCCATTCGCGCAAAGCTTCCTCTTGCCCTGTCTTCCGGGGATAGGAATTCCAAAATGCCGAAAAGCGTTGCTCTTGCTCTGAGAGGGGGTAGGGGGAGTAACATTCGTTCTCTATCTCTATCTCTTTCTCCTTCTCTTTCTCTTTCTTTTTCTCCTTTTCGGTATCTTCTTTGTATCTTTCTTCTATCTTTCTAACTTCGGGAGAAACTTCACAGAATGTCTTTTTGCTATCTTTACCGGGTCTACCAGACATCCCGCCGATTGCTTTCCGACGCCCGGCGTCAAGTGTGGGACGAATGACTTTAAACACAGCGGATGCCGAACCGCTCAGCGTTGGCTCTGTACCGTCCAGCGCATAGGCGCACACCGCCATCAGGACAGCCGTCTGATCTCTCTGCCCAAGATCCTGAATTGCCTCAAAGTAGGAACGATAGAACGTAAACTGTTTTCGATTCTCCATGGTACTACCTCAACTTTCTGCGGCAGGCCGCCGTTACCGCCACACCCGGCGGCACGCACCGGCGCACCTGATTGATAAAATGGCCCTCGTGGCTGGTGGCGTCGCTCAGATGCAGCAGATGAATCTCCCGGCACCGGCTCAGATCCAGCGTTCTGAGGTATTCGCACAGCGTTCCGATCTCCATGTGGGAATTGGTGATCCGGTAGCGCACCTTTTCCGGCATTCTCTCGCACCGTGCCAGAATTTCCTTGTCATAGTTGGCTTCAATCGCCAGGATGTTCACCCCCGGAAACCGGTATCGCAGGTTGACCGTATCTGTGGCAAACGCCAGCACATCCCCGTCCGTCCTGGACTTTATCAGAAAGCCCAGAGGCTCCGCAGCATCATGGAACGTGGTAAATGGCACAATGTCCAGACTGCCAATATTAAACTGCTCCATGGAGGAAATTAGCTCCACGCCGTCCATTTCCAGGGCGTCAGCAGTCCCCTCACTCATGTATACGGTCATTCCATCTTTGATAAGATCCTTGACCGCCTTTGCGTGATCCTTGTGCTCATGACTGACCAGGCAGGCGGCAAATTGGGAAAGAGAAAAGCCCGAAAGCTGTTTCAGTTTCTTATGGGATATCCCGCACTCCAAAAGAATGCGGGTATCCTGATCGTTAACTATGTAAGCGTTCCCAGCGGATGATGAAGCAAGCGCTGTAAAAATCATATTGGGCATTCCTCCTGGGCGGCCTGGGGCGTGACGGCAACCGTGGTAGCAGGGGCGTGTTCCTTCTGGTACTGGGTGGATTTCTTAATAATCTCCTGCGCCCAATCGGGCAGTTTCTCAAACGTCTCCTGGTTCCAAGGGTCAATATCAAACCGGATAAGCTCGCTTTGGGGTGTTCCGGCGCTCATGCCTTTTGGCAGCCCCATAACAGTATCGATGTTCGCATACTCCCCGGAATCGTTCAGGACAACGCCAATCATACATTCCCTGCCAACAAGGTCATTCATATCAAAATCCGCCCATTCATCGTTGGCGAATTTCCTCCCCTGCCAGCTTTCCACAAATTTCCGAAGTCCGCTATTTTCGGTTTTCTCGCTTTTCGGAATATTGAACCGCTTGCTCAGCGTGCGGGGCTTCTTTTCCCCGTCGATTTCAACGAACTCCCCCACAAGTTCAAATGTGTACAGCTCCTGATTCTTGTAACTCTTGCTTCCCTGGAAGGTGGTGAGCTGCTCACCAATCTCGATTGCATGAACGCAGATTGCAGTGTACGTCCCCGGTGCTACCGGCGGAATGCTGGGCTTTGACCGATCTTTAATTTTTGCCATTTTGAATTCTCAGCTCCTTATCTTTTTCCGACACAACCAGCCGGATCATTTGCATATTGGAATGTTCAAGCCTGGTCACTGCCTCCGCATTGTCTACAAACAGCGGGACGCAGACGCCATAGGCGGTGGAAAGGGTATTGATGATGTCGATGCCCACATTGATCTTCATTCCATTGTTCAAGCCTATATAGGGGACGCCGTCATAGACTACATCGCACCGATCCTCAATGCCTCCGTTTGCCTGTACCCGGAACAGGCGGAATTTGGCGATCCGGAAGCAGCTGTTCACGGTCTCCTCCACGAAACGGGTCTTGTAACGGCTGTACTCGTCCATGAGGTGCAGCATCTTTTCAATGGCTTCCATACAGGCAGCCGCGTTTTTCGCGTCCTGCCGCAGCTCCTCAACCTGTTTTCGATTATATTCCAACAGAGATTCCATGCTGATAGCTGCCATTTTTTCGCTGATCTGGGCGCTGACCGACGCCAGTTCCTTCCGCAGACTTTCCTTCACATCATAAGTACCCTTCATCAGCTCCGACAGTTCTCCGTTCAGTACATCACAGCGGTTTTTAAGCTCCCGCATTCTGTCCGTATAACCGTCCATGTCCTTAACATCCAGACTTTGGCTCTCCACGCTGGCAAGCAGATCATTCTTCTCCTGGATCTGCGCCTCCATGCCGGAAATATCTTCCAGCAGCTCCTCACGGCGCTTCTCCGCCTGTGCTTTAGTGTCCTTTGTGTATGCGGCGGACTGTTCCACTTCCTTTAGACGCTGGGCTTTCTGCTCGGCGAAGGCACGCTCCGATTCTTTGCGGCGCTCCTCCGGGAGGGGCTGTCCGCAGGTCGGGCAGGTGCCGCCGCTGAATACCTCGCTGTTGACGGTCTTCCAAAGATCCCGGGATTTCTGGATCTTACCATTACAGTCAGAAATCGTCCTGTCTGTGGTTGTAAGAAGCATTTTCCGGTTATCCAAACGGGATTGAAGCAAAACCATCTCCCGCCGTATATCGCCGGCATTCTGCACCCCCGCGCTCTGGGCATCCCGGAATACTTTATTTTCGTGTTCGAGGCTGGTAATTTCCAACTGGACTTCCCGGATGGCAAGCCGTTTCTGATCTGCCGCAGTGTCATGCTCAATTTCCGAAATCCGGGCGGCAATGCCGTCCTTTTTCGCGTTAAGGACTTCTAGTTCCGCTTTTTCTGCTGTAAAATCCAGGCCGCAAAGGTCATTTATGGTCTTTTCGCACTGGCTGATTCTGGCCGGGATATCAGACTTTGCCCCTTCAAGTCCCTTCTTTTCCGCAAGGAGCTTCTTTTTATATCCGTCCAGGGAGAGCTTTCCCATACTCTCCACCAGCGGGAGAAAACGCTTGTCAGTCTGGAGGATCTGCTGATCGTCCGCCACGCCCGCAACCCGGAACAGCGTTTCCCGCCGATCCTGCCAGGACATTCCTGCCGCAAAATAGCTCACGCTGGTCAGCATTCGGAAGGTATCCTCATTCACCAGCTGATTGACCCGATCCTGGAAAGCGTTCTTTTTGCATGGCACACCATCCACGTAGTATTCCGAGGTGTTCCCATCATAGGTTGTCTCACTGCTGCCCCGTTTGGTAGACCACAATTCCCGATATGTCCGGCGGAGAACCAGTTCCTCACCGTCCACAAGGAATACTGCATCAACTACCGTCAGCGTCTGGTGATCCCTCACGTTTCCGGATGGATCAAGAGGCTTAATGTCAATGTTCTTCTCACCGTTTCCGGCACTGTCCTTGCCAAACAGCAGCCAGGTCAGTGCGTCGTAGACACTGGTCTTTCCAGTGGCATTGTCGCCATAGATAGCGGCGTCTTCGCCGCCAAAATCCAAGGTCAAGGACTTGTGACACTTGAAATTCTCCAAATGGAGCGTTTTTATGCGAATATCCATACTTGATTTTCCTTTCTGATTGCCCTATAATAGGGGCATGGAGTTATTCCTTGCCGCCCCTGGTCGTGCCGTGACTGGGGCGGTTTTTTGTTGCTCAAAATCCGGGCAGCGCGTAACCGCGCACCGGGTGCCCAGGGTGGTTTTGCAGTGGTGAGCCGTCCCGCAGCAGCGGACGCCGCAGGCTGGCACGATTGCGTCATGGGCGCAGCGGGGGCAGATGCACGCCGGGAAAAGCCGGGCGCACCGGGCGCTTACGTCAAACATCTTTGCTCCCACGCCAGCACCATGCCTCCAGTAAGCAACACACCCCGGCAATGGCACAGCCGTAGACCGCATTGACAATATCCGCAGCCACCCCGGCCAGGATTGCCGCCGTGATAATGGCGCAGCACACCACGCCTCTTATGCGACCGATCTCTACCGCGTGGGTTTGCCGATCCATCTTGTCCGACAGCTCCACATAGTCCGCCCGGGATTCGTCCAGGTCTGCCTTCGCTTTGTACATTTTCTGGTAGTTTTCCTCATTGACAAGCCGCACTCCCACCCGGGGTAGGGTCTTGCCCCGCTGTATCATGCATACTAAGTCCTGATCCAGCAGATCGGAATTGGTAATGGTTTCCGTCATTGTTTTCATCCTTTCCTGCAATGGGTTCATGACGCAGTGTTAGTCCGTTCTCTGATTGCTTCATGGATATACACGCTTTCACCTCCATTCCGTCCGTCTTATTGGACTACTTTTGTGGCTGGCGCCGCGCTGGGCGATAGCGTCTTGGAAAACTGTTTGTGCCTGCTCCGCACTGTATGTCTTTCGCCTGTCTGCGTTCCTCCCCCCGGTATTGCCGCGTTTCAAATCCGCATAAACAGTGGTGACACCTCTTCCAATGTGGGCGGCAATATCAACTACTCGAGCGCCCGAATTGTACATTCTCTCAATTTCGAGGCGCTGATCGAACGTCAAATAATAATCGTCTTTCTTCATTTCTGTAACCTCCTGTTCGTTGTTTTTCCTGCCATGAAAATAAAGAAAAAGCAGTCAAAACCGTTCCCGGTTTCTTCTGCTTTTAATATTACTCTCTTCAATTTTTCATATTTTTGAAAAATTACCTTGACTTTTCGGAAAAATTGGGTATAATAGGAACGTTCCTAAGAGGAACACCATAGAGGATTTGTGTAACGGTAGCACACCGGACTCTGACTCCGTTTGCGGGGGTTCGAATCCCTCATCCTCTGCCATAATTGATAAACACTTTAGATGCAACTAGCAAAAAGTTAGCTTCTAAAGTGTTTTTCATTTGTTACGTGCCAGTTTCAATGTTCAAAAGTATATGAATTTCTCTTAACCTAAATTCCACAAATAATGACACATACGAAATTTGTGGACAGCGAATCAGAG
>CAZCLX010000089.1:0-7091 GCA_964499615.1 uncultured Oscillospiraceae bacterium | reverse complement strand
TGGGACAAAATCTTTCGCCACCAGCTCTTGCCGATTTATTCAGAGCTTCCTTAGACATGATTTAACGATATGGAGGAGGGGAAACGATGCCGCAAATTGCTATCGTAGAGGACGACGCCTACCTGCGGGAGGAGCTGGTATCCTTTTTCCAAAAGCGGGGATACGATGCCTGGGGCGTCACCGCGTTTACCGCAGTGGATGAACAGCTTCTTGAAAGGCAGCCGAATCTTGCGGTGCTGGATGTGGGGCTTCCGGGGAAATCCGGTTATCAGCTTTGCAAAGCGTTAAAGGCCAGGGCGTCGTTTCCCATTCTGATCCTCACAGCCCGGGACACCCTGTCCGATGAACTGACGGCCCTGGGCCTTGGGGCGGATGATTTTCTGACAAAGCCCTGTCACCCGGACAGACTGCTCGCCAGGGCGGAGCGCCTTCTCCAAACCTACGGGCGAGTTCGTTCGGTGATCCAGTCGGGAGATATTTCCCTGGACACGGAAACCTATAAGCTGATTTTCGGAGATGCCAGCCTTCTCCTGACGGAAACGGAGGGGAAGATCCTGAAAATTCTAATGGAGCAAAGCCCGGAGCTGGTGCCGAGATCGGACTTCTTTACCGCAGTCTGGGGCACGGAAGCGTACGTGGATGAAAACATTCTCCAGGTCAACATGACTCGCTTGCGAAAGGATCTGGCAGGCATTGGCTTGGAAGGACGAATCAAGACAGTTCGGGGCCAGGGCTACCGCCTGGGGGAGGAGACGACGTGAAGAGAATTCCTACATGGATCCTGTTTCTTCTGCTTTCGGACGGGGTTTTTGCCTTCCTGGTTTGGATCGTTCGCCCGGATGCCTTTTCCTATGTGCTGCTGTTTATCCTCTTGTTTTCCGGGATAGAAGCGTTTGCCGGGCTCTGGATGGAGCGCCGCCGTCGGGAAAAGACCCTTCAGGCCCTGGCGGATTTTCTGGAAACCCCCGAAGGAAAAAACAAAAGCATTCTGGAAAAATCCTTGGGAGAGCCATGGCAGAAGACGGTGGAGACTCTGTATGACGCTCTGTCCTCCGCTCAGGCGGACTTAAGCGAGAAAACCGGGGAGCTGCTTGCCTACCGGGAATTCATCGAAGCCTGGGTCCACGAGATCAAAACGCCTCTGTTTCTCCTGTCCCTGGTGGCGGATGGTCACGGGGAGGAAATGTCTCCCTATGTCAAAAGCCGGCTGGATCACATTTCCCATCTGCTTTCCCAGGACGTGGATCGGATCCTTTACTATGCCCGGCTCCAGGCGGATCACGCCGATTACAAATTTACGGAAATTCGGCTGGACGGCGCCGTGGAAGAGGTGGCGGGGGAGTTTCGTACCGCTATGGAAGAGCGGAAGATTTCCCTATGGACGGAGCTTGCGCCCCTCACGGTTCTCACCGATAAAAAGGTGCTCCACTTCCTGCTCTCCCAGCTGATGAGTAACGCGGTGAAGTACGCGGACGGGGAAAAAGGAGAAATATCCGTCTCCATGAGCCGAACCGGGGCGAAAACTTGTTTGGTGATCTGGAACAACGGGGAAGGTGTCCCAACCGAGGATCTGCCCTTCGTTTTCGACAAGGGCTTTACCGGAAACCACCCGAACCGGCAGAAGGCGACGGGGATGGGTCTGTATCTGGTGAAAAAGTTTTCCGAGAAGCTGTGCATCGATGTCCAGCTCGCCGGAACCGCCTCCCCAGGGGAGGGCTTTGGGATCCGGCTGATTTTCACGCAATAATATTCGCGGCGGCAGTAAAAATACTGCCGCCGCGAGGGCGTGTATGGACTTTATTCCGATAAGGACTTGCGGAATTGGGCAAGCTCCACGGTTTTGCCGGTGAGACGGGATTGCTCCAGGGCGCAGGCCATCAGATGGCTTTCCACGCTGCGGGAAATGGAGCTTCTGGACTCGGCATGGCTTTCCAGCCCGGCGGTGAAATCCTCCATGATCCCCGCGTCGCCGCCGCCGTGACCGCTGGAATTGGTGCGGACATTAACGGTGCGGGTGGTGAAGGTATCCGCTTGGCTGCTGACAAAGTGATTTACAACGATCTGCCTCTGGGCGTCGTCGCCCAGAATCTCCCCATTTTCGCACATGATATGAATGTTCCGGTGAACCCCGTTTGTCTGAGCGGTGAGGGAGAAGGTCGCCGTCACACCGTCGTCAAATTCCAGGATCATGCTCATGTGGTCACAGACGTTGTTGTCACACCGGAAGACGCATCGTCCGTAAGGGCCGGTGCGAAGGGCTTCATCCAGCGCCTCAGGGGTCTGCTCCAGGCACACCACGTCCGCCGGCCACTGGCCCAGGATGGGGGTATAGACCCGATAGGCGTTAAACCGGCAGCTTTCTGCCACCGGGCAGTCGCGGCACCGGTTCGTGGAGAAAGCGGGGGCATTTTCCTCCCGGAAATAGCTGAGCCCTCCGAAGGCGGATACCCGAGTGCAGTGGGCGCCGGTGAGCCAGAGAAGAATATCCAGGTCGTGGCAGCTTTTCTGCATAATAATGGGGCTGGAAAGATGGTCATTCCGCCAGTTGCCGCGGACAAAGGAATGGGCCATGTGGAAATTTCCGATGTTTTCCGAGTGCTTAATGGCGACGATTTTTCCCAGTTCGCCGGAGTCCAGGATTCCTTTGATCTCCATCCAGAAGTTGGTATACCGGAGAACGTGACAGACCGTAATTTTTCTGCCAAGCCGGTTCGCCTTTTCCTCAATCGCGATACACTCTTTGGCATCCGGAGAGATAGGCTTCTCCAAAAGAATGTCGTAGCCGCAGTCCAGGGCTGCCATGGTGTGGGGGTAGTGATCCCGGTCCATGGTGGCGATGATAGCGGCGTCAGCGATTTTTCCCAGAGCGAACACCTGGGAAGCATCGGGAAAGCGCATGTTTTCGGGGATATTCAGTTTTTCCCCGGCATCGATCCGGCGATCCGGTCTTGGCTCGGCAACAGCGGCGATTTGGATGCCATGGGTCACAGCCCAGGAGCCATAGATCATTCCCCGGGAACCGGCACCGATCAGTACATATTTCATGGAAACCACTCCTTTTGCATCAGTATAGCACCTTTTTATTCCGTAGGCAACAGGCTTTTTAAGGCTTCCACGGTTTCCTTGGAGGGCGGGGTGAGGGGCAGACGGCAGATGCCGCAGTCGTATCCGATTTGTGCCATTGCCGCTTTGACGGGAATGGGATTGATCTCCCGAAACAGCGCCTGGGTCAGGGGGAGCAGTTCAATTTGCAAGGCCAGAGCGGTATCAAAGTCTCCGTCCAGGGCCGCTTCCGCCATAGCGCTGGTTAGTTCCGGAACGATATTGGAGACAACGGAAATGATGCCCATACTTCCGAGAGCCATCTCCGCCGCAGCCATATCGTCGTTTCCACACCATACATAGAAATCCTTCGGACAGGCGGCACGGATTTTGAGGATTTTCGTTATGTCAGTGGACGCTTCTTTCACCCCGGCAATGTTGGGATGGGCGGACAGCTGCCGATAAACCTCCACCGGAATGTCTACCCCGGTGCGGGAGGGAACGTTATAGAGGATCACGGGGATCTCCACCGCGTCGGCAATGGCCCGATAGTGGGCGATTAGCCCTTCGGGGGTCGCTTTGTTGTAGTAGGGGGATACTACCAGCAGCGCGTCCGCACCGCACTGCTGGGCGTGGACACTCAGGGAGACGGCGTGCTCTGTTGAGTTGGAGCCGGTTCCAGCAATCAAAATTCCCTTTTCTCCCATGCATCCTCTGGCTCTCCGGAAGATAGACAGCTTTTCCAGATCGGACACAGTGGCAGATTCCCCGGATGTACCGCAGAAAACAATTGCGTTCATTCCCGCGTCCAGCTGCCGCCGGATCAGCCGATCCAGCATGGGATAGTTGACGTTTCCTCCAAAGAAAGGGGTCACCAGGGCGGTACATGCCCCGGTAAAGACAGGTTTTTTCATAGAAAGACACCTCCGGGTCAGTCTATGACGGGCAGCACAATTTTGTCTGTTGCATTTTTCCGGGAAATGCTCTATACTTGTTAGCGAAAAAAGTCGGTCTAGTGAAGACTTGGAGGAAATGAGATTGAAAACCCATGATTTTTATTATGAGCTTCCCGAGGAACTGATCGCCCAGACCCCTCTGGAGCGGCGGGACGCCTCCCGGCTGATGGTTTTGGACAGGCAGACAGGAGAGGTGACCCATAAGCATTTTTACGATATCCTGGACTACTTAAATCCCGGCGACTGCCTGGTGATGAACGATTCCCGGGTGCTGCCTGCCCGGCTGCTGGGGCACCGTCCTACCGGCGGAGCTGTGGAAGTGCTGCTGCTACGGGATTTAGGGGACAATCACTGGGAATGCCTGTGTAAGCCCGGGCGGAAAATGCAGCCGGGCAGCACCGTCACCTTTGGAGACGGAGAGCTAACCGCCACGGTGAAGGAAGTTCGGGAGGACGGAAACCGGGTGGTGGAATTCCACTGCGAGGGGATCTTCCTGGAAGTTCTGGAGCGGCTGGGGAAAATGCCCCTTCCGCCTTATATCAAAGCAGAACTGGAGGATCAGGAACGGTATCAGACGGTGTATTCCCGGGAAATTGGCTCCGCAGCCGCACCCACCGCCGGACTGCATTTTACCAACGAACTGCTGGATAAAATTCGGGAAAAAGGCGTAAAAACCGCTTTTGTCACCCTTCATGTCGGACTTGGTACCTTCCGTCCGGTGAAGGCGGAGGAGATCACCGACCACCATATGCACAGCGAGCTGTGTATGATGAACGAGGAGACCGCCGCCGTCCTAAATGAAACCCGCCGCCAGGGAGGCAGGATCATCTGCGTGGGAACCACCTCCTGCCGGACGCTGGAAAGCCTGGTAAACGACGACGGAAGCTTTGAAGCGAAGACTCGCTGGACGGATATTTTTATCTACCCCGGGTACATCTTTAAAGCCATGGACGGCCTGATCACCAATTTCCACCTGCCGGAAAGCACCCTAGTGATGCTGGTCTCCGCCTTTGTCGGAAGAGAGCACGTCCTAAACGCCTACCGCCAGGCGGTCGCCGAACGCTACCGTTTCTTCTCCTTCGGTGATGCGATGCTGATTATTTAATGTTGTATGGAAAGAGGACTATCCCATGTTTGAACTGCTGAAAACAGAAGGAAAAGCCCGGCGGGGTGTATTTACCTGCGCCCACGGGACGGTGCAGACTCCGGTGTTTATGAATGTTGGAACCCAGGGAGCCATCAAAGGCGCACTTAGCGCGGAGGATCTGAAAAATATCGGCTGCCAAGTGGAACTTAGCAACACCTATCACCTCCATCTCAGGCCTACCGATTCCGTGGTTCGTCAAATGGGCGGGCTGCACAAGTTTATGACCTGGGACGGGCCTATTCTCACGGACTCCGGCGGCTTTCAGGTTTTTTCCTTGGCGTCCCTGCGAAAGATCAAGGAGGAAGGTGTGTACTTTGCCTCCCATATTGACGGACACAAGATCTTTATGGGCCCGGAAGAGAGTATGCAAATCCAGTCCAACCTTGGTTCCGATATTTGCATGGCTTTTGACGAGTGCATAGAGAATCCCGCGCTCCGGGACTATGTTCAGAAAAGCACAGACCGAACTTACCGCTGGCTGGTGCGGTGCAAGGCGGAGAATCAGCGGCTAAACAGTCTGCCGGATACGGTGAACCCCAGTCAAATGCTGTGGGGCATCAACCAGGGCGGTACTTACGCTGACATTCGTGTGGAGCACATGAAGAAAATCGCGGAGCTTGACCTCCCGGGTTACGCCATCGGCGGCCTTGCGGTGGGGGAAAGCACCCAGGAGATGTACGATATTATCGAGGCGGTGGAGCCATATATGCCTGCCGACAGAACCCGGTATCTTATGGGCGTGGGTACTCCGTCAAATATCATCGAAAGCGTAGCGCGGGGTGTTGACTTTTTCGATTGCGTGATGCCGGCGAGAAACGCCCGTCATGCCCGGCTGTTTACCTGGCAGGGAGCCATCAATTTGAAAAACGCGAAATATCAGTTGGACGACAGCCCCATCGACCCGGAATGCGATTGCCCGGTGTGCCGCCGTTATTCCAGGGCATATATTCGGCACCTGTTTGTGGCGGAAGAAATGCTTGCGATGCGTCTTTCCGTGATTCACAACCTATATTTCTATAACGAACTGATGCGCCGAATCCGAAATGCGTTGGACGAAGGCACATTCGGGGAATTCCGCCGGGAATATTCCGAAAAATTGGGAAGACGTATCTAAGGAACCTCTGAACAATTCGGTGTCGGCTGGGCAGCGGATTTTTTGCCCCACTGCTGCAGTATGAAAAGCGGGAAATACATACAGTATTCCCTCGCTTTCCATACTTTCCAGTGAGCCAAAATCTCTCACTGCTTTTTTCGCCTCATTATTCAAGAGGTTCCCAAAGTATTGGATGATGTAAATATCCGAAATTATCCTTGCATTTTGCCGAGGGAATGGTATAATAAACACTATCAAATAAAAAAAGGGGAAAAACCAAATGCTCAATTTTCTATCAGCCGACACAAATGCCGCAAGCGGCTTGGGCAGCACCGTTATCATGCTGGTCATCATGCTCGCCATTTTCTACTTCATGCTGATCCGTCCGGAGAACAAACGGAAGAAGGAAGCCGAGGAAATGCGTTCCAGTGTAAAGACTGGGGACAAGATTACCACCATTGGCGGCATTGTTGGAACTGTTGTCAACGTGAAGGAAGATAAGGTCGTCATTGAGACCGGTGCCGATCAGGTTCGCATCGAGCTTGCCAAGTGGGCCATCTCCTCCAACGAGACCGCAGCCGAAGCCGCGAAGGCGGAGGCAAAGAAGGCTCAGGAGGCCAAGGCAAAGGCCAAAGCCGCCAAGAAAGCGGAGAAAAAGTAAATTATTTTGGTTTCGCCGGGAAGTGGCAGATTTGCCTTTCTCGGCGAAAATTTTTGGGACTATCTTTTAGAAAACGTAAATCGTTATACTAGGGCTTGTTTGAAAAATAAAACTTGCACAAATGCTTAGAATTATGCAAACTAAGCATATGGGAACAAAACGATATGAACTCACAGATGGTGAGTGGAACCG
>CAZCLX010000088.1:0-7136 GCA_964499615.1 uncultured Oscillospiraceae bacterium | reverse complement strand
TCTCGTCCACAGCTTGCCCCGGTAGTTCAGATCGCAGGAAATCTTCACACCGTGCGCCTTGGCAGCTTTGCAGGCCTCTTTGCAAATCTCCACCACATTGGGCCCCAGGGCAGGGGTAATCCCGGTGAAGTGGAACCAGTCGGCGCCTTCAAAAGTTTTGTCCCAGTCGAAATCAGCGCTGCAGGCCTCCTGAATGGCGGAGTGGGCGCGGTCATAGATACAGACGCCGCCCCGCTGGGAGGCACCCTTTTCGTTGTAATAGATGCCAACACGGTCGCCGCCCCGGGTAATCAGGGAGGTGTCCACACCGTACCGCCGCAGGCTGTTCACAGCCGCCTGACCGATGGCATGGGCAGGCAGCTTGGTAACGAAAGCGGCGTCCACGCCATAATTTGCCAAGGATACAGCCACATTCGCCTCGCCGCCGCCAAAGCTGAACTCCAAATGATCCGCCTGGACAAAGCGTTCATAGTTGTAAGGCTGCAGGCGAACCATCAATTCGCCAAAAGTGATTACTCTTGCCACAGCTTAACCCCTCACTTTCTTCACAATCGCCACAGACTGGCGGCACAGGTCGATGATCTCATCCCACTTCTGATTGTCAATCAGATCGGCGGTGACCATGTAGCTGCCGCCGCAGGCCGCAATCACCGGGCAGGAAAGATAACTCTCCAGATTCTTCAGGTTAATGCCGCCGGTGGGCATGATCTTCACCATGGGGAAAGGAGCGGACATAGCCTTGATTTTCGCCAAACCGCCGGACTGCTCCGCAGGGAAGAATTTCAGTATCTCCAGACCGTATTCCAGCCCCATCTGGTATTCCGTAGGAGTCGTGCAGCCGGGGAAATAGGGCAGGTTCAATTCCTGACATTTGTCCGCCAGCTTGCAGTTAAAACCGGGAGAGACAATGAACTGTGCCCCCGCGTCACAGGCCTCCTGGACCTGGGCGGTGGTGAGAACGGTCCCAGCCCCTACGATCATTTCGGGGCAAGTTTCTTTCATGGTCTTGATGGCCCCGGCAGCCCCGGCAGCCCGGAATGTGACCTCCGCAACGGGAAGGCCTCCTTCACACAGCGCCTTTGCCAAAGGAGCGGCATCCCGCTCCGGGTGGTTCAGCTTAATCACCGAAACCACACCGATGTTGGAAATTGCTTGATTCAATGCATTCATGGTAATCTCACCTCACTTACACGGCCTACACGCCGGAGTACGCAGCGAAGCCCGCATCCACAGGCAGAATCACACCGGTGATGGCGCTGGCGGCCTTGTCATCGCACAGGAAGAAGGTCGCGCCCAACAGCTCCTCGCTGTCCACAAAACGGTGGGTAGGCGTTCCCTCCAAAATCTTGGCGGAGCGGGCGGTGGGAGTGCCATCAGGGTTGAACAGCAGGGACCGGTTCTGGTTCGTCACCAGGAAGCCCGGCGCGATAGCATTGCAGCGGATGCCGGAGCCTGCGAAGTGGGTCGCCAGCCATTGGGTAAAGTTGGAGATTGCTGCTTTGGCGCCGGAGTAAGCGGGGATCTTCGTCAGCGGAATATACGCATTCATAGAAGAAATATTCAAAATGCAGCCGCTCCCTTTCTCCACCATGTCCTTGGCAAAGGCCTGTGTGGGCAGGAGTGTTCCCTGGAAGTTCAGCTTGAACACAAAGTCCACGCCGCCGGCGTCCAGGTCAAAGAATGTCTTGCAGTTTTCGATGCTTGCAGCCTCATGCTGATACTCATTGTCCGTGGTAGCCCGTGGATTGTTGCCGCCGGCGCCGTTCACCAGGATATCGCATGGCCCCAGATCGGCAAGCACCTGGTCGTGGACCGCTTTCAGCGCTTCCGGCTCCAGAACATTGGCACGGTAGCCCTCGCAGACAAAGCCCTCGGCTTTCAGTTCGTTTGCCAAATCCTTCACCCGGTCCTCGTTCAAGTCCAGAGCGGCTACCTTCGCGCCAGCTTGGGCAAAAGCCCGGGCCATCGTTCCGCAAATGACGCCGCCGGCGCCTGTGATCACCACGACCTTGCCCGAAAAATCAATGTTCAACGGTAGATTCAACATATTTTTCACCTCCAAAATCAAACATTAAAATTGAAAAAATGATTTGTATTGTTGTAGCAGATATCAGCAACCAGCCGTTCCAGTGCTTCTTCATCATCGGGATACTGGCCGGATTCTACCCATTCGCCGATCAACTCGCAAAGGATGCGGCGGAAATACTCGTGGCGGGTGTAGCTTAGGAAGCTGCGGCTGTCCGTCAGCATACCCACGAAGCGGCCCAGAACGCCGTTGGCCGCCAGATCCTCCATCTGCCTGCGCATACCGGGGCGGTTGTCATTGAACCACCAGGCGGAGCCGTGCTGCATTTTACCCGCTGTGCCGCCGCCCTGGAAGCACTGCATAATGGTGACAATCGCCGTGTCGTCCGCTGGGGACAGGGAATACAGGATCATCTTCGGCATGCCGCCATTTTCAGCGAAAGCATTCAGCAGCGGGGAAAGGTTCTCAACACCGGACTGACTGTTCACCGCGTCATACCCCGTATCGGGGCCAAGGGCCTTAAACTGAGGTTTGTTGTTGTCCCGCAGGCAGCCGAAATGGATCTGCATAACCCAATCCAAATCCGCGTATGCTTTGGCGCAGGCGACAGTCACCAGTGTCTTGAAAGCATCCGCCTCCGCCTTACAGGGCCGTTCTCCCTTCATAGCAGTCTGGAACGCACGGTTGGCGGCGCCGGAGTCCGGCTCAGCATACATACAATAATCCAGACCATGGTCGGCGCACAGGCAGCCGCAGGCGGCAAAGTAGTCGATCCGGTTTTTCAACGCTTTCGCAACATCCTCCGCCGATTTAATGGGGTATCCCACTACAGCCTCCAATTTCCGGATATAGACGTCAAAGCCAGGCTTTTCAATGTCGATGGCCTTATCCGGACGGAACGCGGGAAGAACCTTTGCCGGCATTGTTTTGTCTGCGGCGATTTTTTTGTGCCACTCAAGGGAGTCAACCGGATCGTCCGTAGTGCAGATGGCCTTGACCTTGCTTTCCGCCATAAATTTCCGGGCGGACCAGTTTTTCAGCTTTTCATTGGCCTCATCATAAATCTCGTCTGCGGTCGCGGGCGTGAGGGGCTTCGTGATCCCGAAGTACCGCTGCAATTCCAGATGGCTCCAATGGTACAGGGGATTCCCAATCAGGTTCGGCATTGCGGCGGCAAAGGCCCGAAACTTCTCACGGTCATCTCCGTTCCCCGTCACCAACTCCTCCGGCGCGCCATTTGCCCGCATGACCCTCCATTTATAGTGGTCGCCCCCCAGCCAAACCTGGGTAATCGTCTCAAATTTCCGATCCTCGTAAATCTCCTGGGGATTGATGTGACAGTGATAGTCAATGATGGGCATTTTTTCAGCAACTTCGTGGTACAACTGTCTTGCTGTCGATGAATACAACAGAAAATCCTGATCCATAAATGGAACCATAAATGTCCTCCTTATCCTCTGATTTTCCCTTCGGTTCTTTCAAGCATGTCCCAGCATCCCCAGAGATACATCACACCGAGGGCGCGGTCATAAAGCCCATATCCCGGCCTGCATTTCTCACCCCAGAGATGACGTCCGTGATCCGGTCGGATATAGCCGGTGTATCCGCAGTCATGATAAGCTTTCATGATATCCACGATTCCTGTATCTCCATCGCAATCACGATGCGAAACCTCTGAAAAATCTCCATTAGGATAATGCTTCACATTGCGGACATGAGAAAACGCAATACGCCCACAGTAGGATCGAATAATGTCGGCAATCTGGTTATCCGGATTCGCGCTCAATGAACCGGTACACAGGCAAAGACAATTATGTTCATCATCTACCATATGAAGGAAACGTCCGATAGACTCCTTATCACATAACAGCCTCGGCAAGCCAAAAATGTCCCACGGTGGATCGTCCGGATGTATTGCCATTTTAATTCCCGTTTCATGACAGACCGGCATAATCGCCTCCAGAAAGTATTTCAGGTTTTCCCAGAGCTTTTCCTTTGTCACGGGACGATAGGCTTCAAAAAGTCCATCTAATTTTTCCATTCGCTCCGGCTCCCACCCCGGAAACGTCATGCCTTGCTGATGGCTCAGAATATAATCCGCCATTCCGCGATAGTCATCCTGAATATAACCCTTCTCATAATATAATGCTGTTGATCCATCCTCAAGCGGATGAAACAAATCTGTTCTTGTCCAGTCAAAGACAGGCATAAAATTATATGTCACAACCTTTACTCCAAACTTTGCCAGATTTTTCAAGGTCGTTATATAATTATCGATATACCTGTCCCTTGTAGCAAGACCAATCTTAATGTCATCATGGACATTCACGCTCTCAACTACTTCCATGTGAAAGCCGGCGCTTTCAATCTGTTGACGCATTTTTTCTATTTCTTCTATCTCCCATATTTCTCCTGTCGGCTTGTTGTGTAAGGCCCATACAAGACCAGTAACCCCCGGAATTTGTTTGATCATATCCGGTGTGACGGTGTCGTTTCCTTCACCATACCAACGAAATGTCATCTGCATGAAAAAACCTCCTTGCTTACTCCGTTCTTTTTTGCCACTTTCTCCGGTGCCAACATATGATAAATTCAGAGCGGCCTCATTTTCTCACTTTCTGCAGCGTAGCGTTCAACTGCTGGATCATCTCGGCAGAGATGGCATCCCCCGCATACTTGAGAAGGCTTTCCAGGCTCATGCGGGCGAGCATCTTTTCTAGTCCCACATTGCCTGCAGTGGCCTGTGCTACATCGCCTCTGCTGGCGCGGATCTTGTCCATCATGGCTTTGACGATGGGCGCCGTTTCAGGGTTTTTTGAGAGTTCGCCCATCGTATCACGGATAGAGAAACAGTTGGGATCGAACTCATCCTTATCGAACCAATTCACCACATCCCCACCTTTGCAGAAGGTATAGGTGGGATTTGCTTCGGCAGCATGGCGAATGGTCATGCTATCCTGGCATACGCCCGCTTTCACAGAGATGCTGTGTTCTCCGCTGATGGGGACTGAGAACGTAAATATCCTTTCCCCTTGCTTTGTTTCAAGGGGATTGCCGTCTACATAGAGGCTGACCTCCGCCTGGTTGGAATACACTTTGATCTCGGTTGTTTCTTCCGTGCGGTCAACATAACGCTTGCCACAGAGATGCACAAAGGGTTCGCGGCTCCATGCAGCTTTATAGAGATAGAAGGCGTCCTTTTTCATTTTACGGTCGATGGTGACAAGACCCTTCTGGTTCTGCCCATTCTTGCCGCCCTCGTCCCGCCCATCGGCAGCAAAATCGAACAGGTTCCACACATGGGTTGCCCATAGCCAAGGCCGCTCATCAATCATACTCAGGATATGCTCATGGTAGACGCATTGATATTCCTCAGTATAGTCACCCTTTCCCGGATCAGAACTATGAAAGGCGGGATTGGCGTCTGCGCCGTATTCGGAAAATCCAATTGTACGCTCGGGGTACTTTGCGTGGTACTCATCAAAAAAGTTTTCATTTTGCTCCAACTCCCCCAAATACCATCCAAAATAGAGGTTATAGCTGTTCACATCCGGAATCTCCAGAATGGGGTTGTCGATCTCCAGCATAAAAGCGCTCGCCATAGTGGTAAAGCGTGTCAGATCCATGCGGTGGCAGAGGTCGTTAAGCATGCGATGATTATCCAGCAGATCCTCGTCCACCTGGCTGGCTGCCGTGATCTCATTTGACAGTCCCCAGCAGATAATGGAGGGATGGTTATAGCATTGGGAGATGAGTTCCCGCATTTGATCCAGGGTATTCTGCCGACCATTCGGCATGTGCATGGTGATGTATGGGATTTCGGCCCATACGATGAGGCCGTTTTCATCACAGAGATCATAGAATTCCTGCGCTTGCTGGTAGTGAGCCAAACGCAGGGTGTTCGCACCGAGTTCCCGGATAAAACCCAAGTCTTCTTTGTGGTCATCAAGGCTCAGCGCACTGCCCTTTGCCCATCGATCCTGATGGCGGGAAACCCCGCGTAAGGGGTAGCTGCGGCCGTTGAGGAAGAAGCCCTTGTCCGGATCGACATGGAACTCCCGGCAGCCAAAGCGGGCAGAAACCTCATCTCCGCTTTCGAGCCTGGCGGTTGCGGTGTATAGATAAGGATCATCAAGCCCGTCCCAGAGATGGACATCCTCGATTGTAAACTCGGCGGAGGATTCGACTTGTTTAGTCTCGCCGTTTACCGTGATCTCCACAAACCTGGCGTTATGGCAGGTATCCACTTTGACGATTGCTTTCTTGTCCTTCAGGTCTACCACTGGCGTGACTTTGATGCCGGGTGTGCCATCCTTCAAAAGCTCAAAATGCTCCGCAGGAACCAAGATCAGATTCACATTCCGATACAGACCGCCGTAGAAAGTAAAATCCGCCTTCTGGGGATACACCCGGTTATTGGCGCTGTTGTCCACAGTGAGTACCAGTTCGTTTTCTTCCTGCAAATGCTCCGTCAGATCCACGCGGAAGGCAGAGTAGCCGCCCTCGTGGCTGGCAATCTTTACGCCGTTAAGGCTCACCTCGCAGCTCATGGCCGCACCGTTAATCTCCAGAAACACGCACTCCCCTTCCGGCCGCGAAAAACTCTTGGCATAGGTGCATGGACCCCGGAAATAGTCGTTTCCGCCATCCTGCCCGTCTACGGCATTCCAAGTGTGTGGCAGATCGAGCACACAGCGCTCCTTGGGATCGGTGAAGACCCAGTTTTTATTGAAATCTATGATTTTTCTCATACTTTACTCCTTTATAGATAAAACCGTGTTTTTACGGATCAGATTCAGTATTCGTTCAGCGCTGCGTTCCATGTCATCCCGATCAACGAATCCCTGCTCCAGTGCTTTTGTCAACGCCTCGATCTGGTCGGGGCGGCCGGGACAAATCAGATCGCACTGTGCCTCCGGCGCTTTCAGCACATCGCCGGTGGCGGCGCTCATGCAGTCTGAGCGCTCGGCTTTCATGGAGTCCCAGTCGGACATGACCAGCCCTTCAAATCCCCATTCACAGCGCAGCACTTTCGCCAGAAGATCATAGTTGTTAGTGCAATACACACCGTTTATCTTATTGTAGGCCGCCATGACCGTCAAGGGAGCAG
>CAZCLX010000087.1:1961-7169 GCA_964499615.1 uncultured Oscillospiraceae bacterium | reverse complement strand
AGGCAACCCCGGAGAATAGGGGTGCGTTACGAATTCGCCAGAAAAAGCCTAAATTATCAGCTTGGTACTACCGGAACGCCGGGGTCGGCGTTCCGGTAGCACAGGATACAAAACCCCGCCGAGAGAACAGATTTGCGTCTGTTCCCGGTGGGGTTTTCATTATGTAGAAGCACGGCGCTGTTTTTTTAAATCAGTCCTCAGGGAAAAGCATCTCCCGGCAGTATTTGATGATGGAGCGGCGGGTGACGATACCGATAAAAGCGTCCTTGTCATCCACCACGGGAACAAAATTCTGCTCTGATGCACGATCAACCAGGTCGTGCATAGAGGTAGTGACACGAACCGGGATGCAGTCCTTCCGGCGGTTGATCTCCATAATCCGGTGAGCTTCCGCCTGACGCATATCCATATAGCAAATATTTTTCATCGCCCACAGCAGGTCGCCTTCATTCAGCGTACCACGATACTCTCCCCGACGGTTAAGGATCGGTAAAGCCGTGAATCCCGCCGCCTCCATTTTTTCCAGCGCCTGACGAAGGGTATAGTCATCATACAGGTACGAGCACATTGCCTTTGGCATTAGAAAAAACAAGATGTTATTCATAGGGTTCTCCTTTACGCACAGGTTTGCGGGGCATACGGATACGCCGCCAGGAAGCGGCGCTTTCCTACCCTTGATTATTATAGCACAAGGGAAGCCAAAATGCATGAACTTTTCTTGTATGTATTGACGTTTCGTATCCAAAAAAATTCGTCAGGTTTTGTGCATTTTGCACGAATTAGTTGTGGAAAGCGAACTCCGTACAGTCCAGAGTGGCAAAATAGTCCATCGGTGTCTCCGCCCGGCGGATCTGCTGGAAGCTGCCGTCCTCCCTCAGAAGCACCTCCGCGCTGCGGAGCTTACCGTTATAGTTGTAACCCATAGCGTGGCCATGGGCGCCGGTATCGTGAATCACCAGGATGTCCCCGACCTGGATTTCCGGAAGGCTGCGTTCAATGGCGAACTTATCGTTATTTTCGCACAGTCCGCCAGTAACATCATACACATGATCCAGCACCGCGTCCTCTTTCCCCAGGACGGTGATATGGTGATAAGCTCCGTACATTGCCGGGCGCATCAAGTCTGCCGCGCAGGCATCCAATCCCACATACTCCCGGTAGATATGCTTCTGATGAAGCACCGTAGACACCAGGTGCCCATAGTGGGCCAGCATAAATCTGCCAAGCTCAGTATAGATAGCAATATTTCCCATGCCGGCTGGGGTGAGAATTTCCTCGAACCTAGCCCGGACACCCTTTCCGATCACCCGGATATCGCAGCTGGGCTGCTCGGGGCGGTAGTCCACGCCGATGCCGCCGGACAGATTGATGAAGGTAAAGTCCGCATCGGTGGCGTTACGCAGGCGAACCGCCAGACGGAACAGCTTCCCCGCCAGCTCGGGATAGTACTCGTTTGTGGTGGTGTTGGAGGCCAAAAATGCGTGGATGCCAAAATGCTTCACTCCCAGCTTTTGCAGCCGGAGGATCGCCCCCGCCATCTGATCCTCGGTCATGCCATACTTGGCATCCCGGGGCATATCCATAATGGTATTACCCAGGCTGAAGGAGCCGCCAGGATTATACCGCAGGCAGACCGTCTCCGGCAGAGGCCCCAGCTTTGCCAGGAAATCCACATAGGTGGCGTCGTCCAGATTGATATACGCCCCCATCTCCCGGGCTTTTTCCATGTCCTTCACCGGAGTCACATTGGAGGAAAACATAATGTCATGACCGGTGACACCCGCCGCCTCAGCCAGCAGCAGCTCTGTATAGGTGGCGCAATCACAGCCGCAGCCCTCCTCATGGAGGAGCTTGATAATATAGGGGTTTGGGGTGGCCTTCACCGCAAAATATTCCCGGAAACCCGGGTTCCAGATAAATGCTTCCTTGAGTGCCCGAGCGTTGCGGCGGATTCCTGCCTCGTCGTACACATGAAACGGGGTAGGGATTTCCCGGATAATTTCTTGGGCTTTTTCCAGGGTTAAAAACGGGATTTTCTTCATAATGCTCTCCTTCCAATCTCTCTTGCTAAATTCTAGTGGACGAAAAGCCGTTTGTCAACCCTATTTCTTCTCTACCCCGAAGAGAAATCATTCCTCCTACCGGTAGAATAGCGATTTCTCTTTTCTTTTTACGGAATTTGTGATATATTAAGTCCACTTCAGCAAAAAGGACGGAACCGCTATGAAACGAACCAGGCTATCTGACCGCAAGCTGCCAAACTACACCCGAGGTGAGGAGATTATGAACATGGTCACCCACATTGTGGGCGGTGCTCTTGGGATTGCCGCCCTGGCGCTGTGCATTGTGTTTGCCGCCATTCATCACAATGGGTATGGAGTGGTAGGCTCTGCCATCTATGGGGTTTCCCTGATTACCCTGTACAGTGTGTCCAGCGTCTACCACGGGCTGAGACCTAATCTGGGAAAAAAAGTAATGCAGGTCATAGACCACTGCACCATCTATTTCCTGATAGCCGGCACCTACACCGTCATTGCCCTCTCTGCCTTCCGCCCAGTCTACCCGGCGCTGGGATGGGGCATATTTGCCTTTGAATGGGTGATGGCCGCCGTTGCCGCCACACTTACCGCCATTGATCTAAAAAAATACAACGTTTTTTCCATGATCTGCTACATTGGCATGGGCTGGGCAATCATTCCCTTTGCCAAGCAGGCACTGGAGGTGCTCACCTTCCCAGGCTTTCTGTTTCTGCTTCTGGGAGGCATTGCCTACACCATAGGAGCAATTCTTTACGGTGTAGGAGCCAAAAAGAAATGGATGCACTCCGTATTTCATATCTTTGTGATTCTGGGAAGTGTGCTCCAATTCTTTGCTGTGCTGCTGTACGCGATTTAAGCACAGCATCTTTCTATCCCGGAACAGAAAAAGGGAATTGGGCCACTTGCATTTTGACAAGCCATGCTATACCTGGAGCTGCCGGATGGAAACAGAAGGCCACTATGGCGAAAAATAGGAAAAGCCCTATGTGCGCGTCATACACATAGGGCTATTTACTGTGAAAGTCTCTGAAAACATGCAAAATATCAAACTTTTCCTGACTTTCACAGTAAGATTTATTTAAGTGCCAGCGCCTCGCCCCTTACGGGGCAACCGGCGCTGATGCACAATAAATGTCCATGCGTCAAGTGCTTTCATTTTTGGTGGCGCCGGTCGCGGCATGGACATTTATCAGCAATACAAGATCTCCGTCAGCATCCGGACACAGCTTTCCATATCCTCCACGGGGATATACTCAAACCGCCCGTGGTAATTCTCTCCACCGGTACACAGGTTCGGACAGGGCAAGCCCTCGTAGGACAGCCTCGCTCCGTCGGTGCCGCCGCGAATGGCTACCTCCTTTGGCTCCATTCCCGCCTTTTTCATGGCATCCTTTGCCCGATCCACCACGTACATGCATGGCTCGATACATTTTTTCATGTTGAAATAGCTATCCCGAATGGTGAGGATCACGGTGCCTTCTCCATACTTCCGGTTGAGGAAATCCGCCGCTGCCTCCATGACCCGCTTTTTCTCCTGAAATTTCTCTATATCATGATCCCGAATGATATAGGAAAGGGAGGCGTTTTCCACATGGCCTTCCATCTGTGTCAGGTGGAAGAAGCCCTCGTACCCTTCCGTATATTCCGGGCGCTGGCCCGCCGGGAGCAGACTGTGAAACTCCATGGCGACCAATTGGGCATTGATCATTTTTCCCTTGGCGGCGCCGGGATGAATGCTGAGGCCACGGAACTCCACTTTCGCGCCGGCGGCATTGAAGTTTTCGTACTCAATTTCTCCCAAAGTGCCGCCGTCAGCGGTATAGGCGTAGTCCGCGCCAAAGTCCTGAATGTCAAATCTATCCGCCCCTCTGCCAATCTCCTCATCCGGCGTAAAGCCGATTTTCAGCGTGGCGTGCTTTCCACCCCGGGTAAGCAGTTCCTGGGCGGCGGTGAGGATCTCCGCGATCCCCGCCTTGTCATCGGCACCCAAAAGGGTGGTTCCGTCGGTGACGATCAGGTGCTTACCCCGGCTCCGCTTCAAAATGGGATAGTCCGCTTCCCGCAGGAAGATCCCCTTTTCCTCATTCAGGCAGATATCGCTGCCGTCAAACAGAACGGTCTTCGCCTTTATGTTGTTTCCCGGGGCATCCGGGGAGGTATCCATGTGGGCAATGAGGCCAATGGTGGGTAGTGTCGGATCCCCAGGGACGGTTCCATAAACATAGCCGTATTCATCCATCTGGGCATCCGCAATACCCATTGCTTTCATTTCATCTACCAGCGCCGCACCCAAAAGCTTCTGCTTATCCGTAGACGGACAGGAAGCGGAGCGCTCGTCGGACTGGGTGTCAAAAGACACATAGCGCAAAAAACGCTGCGCGACAGTTTCCATAATTTCCTCCAATTCTGCCGCAATGAGCCGCCGCGAATCGCGGCGGCTCATTTGCTTCCATATTATTTCGCGGCGTTGACCAGCTCGGCGGTATCCTGAGCGATCATCAGCTCTTCGTTGGTGGGAACCACCCACACCTGGATCTTGGAGTCGGGGGTAGAGATGCACATTTCCTTGCCCCGAACCTTGTTCTTCTCCGGATCCAGCTTTACACCCATGAACTCCAGGTAACGGCACACATCAGCGCGGACTCCAGGAGAGTTCTCACCCACACCGGCGGTGAAGGTTAGCACATCGATGCCGTTGAGGGCAGCAGCGTAAGCGCCTACATACTTGGCGACCTCGTAGCCGAACTTATCCAGCGCCAGCTGGCAATCCTCGTTACCGTTGGCAGCGCCGTCATCCAGATCCCGGAAGTCAGAGGACACGCCGGAAATGGCAAGAACGCCGGACTTCTTATTCAGCATGGTCAGGCAGTCGTCAACGCTCATGCCGTACTTATTGCAGATAAACTGTACAACGCAGGGATCGATGTCGCCGGAGCGGGTGCCCATGGGGACGCCGGCCAGAGGAGACAGGCCCATAGAGGTATCCATGCACTTACCATCCTTCACGGCGGACAAAGAGGAGCCGTTACCCAGGTGGCAGTTCACCATCTTGAATTCCTTCTTGCCAACCAGCTCGGCGGTACGGCGGGCAACATACTTGTGGGAAGTGCCGTGGAAGCCGTAGCGGCGGATGTCGTCATTCTTGTAGTACTCGGTGGGAATAGCGTAC
>CAZCLX010000087.1:0-1951 GCA_964499615.1 uncultured Oscillospiraceae bacterium | reverse complement strand
TTGGGGGGCATGGTCATATGGAAAGCCGTATCAAACACGGCGACCTGGGGTGTCTTGGGCATCACCGCCTGGCAGGCGCGAATGCCCATCAGGTTGGCGGGGTTATGCAGAGGCCCCAAGGGGATGCATTCCTCAATGGCCTTGATGCACTTGTCGTCAATGATGCAGGAATCGGAGAACTTCATGCCGCCGTGGAGCACGCGGTGACCCACGGCGTCAATTTCATCTACAGATTTGATAACACCGTCCACGGGATCCACCAGAATCTCCAGCACTGCGGAAATTGCCTCGGAGTGGGTGGGCATGGGAATGTCCTTAACAACCTTCTTGTCCCCAACCTTGTGGGTCAGGCGGCCATCGATGTAGATCCGCTCGCACAGGCCTTTGGCGGAAACCTCACCGGTCTCGGGGTTCATCAGCTGATACTTCAGGGAAGAGCTTCCGGCATTGATAACCAGAACGTTCATGGAATCTTTCCTCCTAAATAATTTTGTTTTCTTTTCGTGAAATATGTGGTATGATTGCCATAGCTAATTACATTATATTCTATCTTTTCCATTTTCTCAACCCCTTGGCGAAATTTTTTTGCCGTTGTTGGCTCGGAGCAAACGCGTTACGGTTACAGTCCGTCACTTGGCGCGATATTTTCCCGGTCACGGGGAAAATGATGCACTTTGTTTGAAGGGAGACGATCCTTTTTGCTGACCGCCGGTATTATCTGCGAATATAACCCCTTTCACCTGGGACACCGGAAGCAATTCCGGCAGATTCGGGAGGCATTGGGGCAGAATGTGGGGATTGTTTGCCTGATGAGCGGAAACTTCGTTCAGCGGGGCGCGCCTGCAATATTTGATAAGACGCGCCGGGCAGAGGCGGCGCTGAGAAGCGGGTCGGATCTGGTGCTGGAGCTTCCGGTGCCGGTGTGCCTTTCCTCCGCCGAAGGTTTTGCCGGCGGCGGCGTGGAAATCCTGGGAAAATTCTGCGACTACCTTGCTTTCGGCTGTGAAACCGGGGGTGTGGACTCCCTTACTCAGGCCGCTGATAAGCTCCTTTCACCGGCGTTTCCGGAAATCCTGAAACAGGAGCTGGCCCAGGGGATCTCTTTTCCTGCCGCCCGTCAGGCGGCGCTGAATCGACTGGGAGCAGATGCTTCCCTTCTCTCCATGCCCAATGATATTCTGGCGGTGGAATACTGCAAGGCCATTTTATCCCAAAAGAGCGGAATAAAGCCCCTGCCCCTGCATCGGGAAGGAGAATACCGCAGTCTGCTTCCCGATCGGGAGAATCCTTCTGCCGCCTTCCTGCGGCAGCGGATCCAAACGGGGGAAAGCTATCTGGATTACATTCCCGCGGAAGCAGCGGACTGCTTCCCTCTTTCGGAGATCCATACGCCGGAGGCGGGGGAACGAGCGGTGCTTGCCCGGCTGCGAACCATGGAGGATTCGGATTTTGAAGCCCTCCCCTATGGCTCCGAGGGGCTGTGGCGGCGGCTGATGCGCTCCTGCAGGGAAAAGGCATCCCTGGAGGAAATCCTGACCGCCACAAAAACCAAGCGCTACACCCGCTCCCGGCTGGATCGGATGGTGATGTGCGCCTACCTTGGCATCACCCGGGATATTCTCGCCGCTCCCGTCCCATATGTCCGAATTCTGGGCTTCCGGGAAAGAGGGCGGGAAATCCTTAACGACATGAAGAAAGCCATTTCCCTGCGTAATGCCGGTTCTGACGGAGAAGGAAGCTATTTCGAGCTGGAAAAACGCTGGGAAAACCTGTACGATTTGTTCCGGGTGGAAGGTGTCACCCCACCTGGGGAAGAAAGCCGCCGCCGGGTTGTCTATCTTCACAGCTGATTTAGGGGGAAAGGTCATGGCGCAGAGCTATCGAATATTAGGGCTCGTTTGAAAAATGAGCAGGTATTGTATCATTTCAACAAAATAGAGATGGCACCAAT
>CAZCLX010000086.1:5587-7240 GCA_964499615.1 uncultured Oscillospiraceae bacterium | reverse complement strand
GCCCATTTTTTGGTATTATACTGATATGAAGATCATAATGAGACGATCCTTTGGGTATAATAAAGTGCTGCGCTACCCCCAAAAAACTACCCGCTAACCGCTGTTAAAAATATCCCACAGCCAAGAAACGGCTGTGGGATATTTTTAACAATAGAAGTCCCGAATCTTTTTTGCCCGGCTGGGGTGGCGGAGCTTCCGAATGGCTTTGTTTTCGATCTGGCGAATCCGCTCCCGGGTAACGCCAAAGAGCTGGCCCACTTCCTCCAGGGTGTGGGTGCGCCCGTCATACATACCAAACCGCATCCGAAGTACATCCGCTTCCCGCTCGGTGAGGGTGCCCAGGATCTCCTTCAGTGCCTCGGCAAGAAGCGCGTTGGAGGTGGCATCCGCGGGGCCGGGAGTCCGGTCGTCCTCCACAAAGGAGCCAATGGAGGTGTCCTCTTCGTCGCCCACCGGGGTATCCAGGCTCAAGGTATCCGCGGCGGTGCGGTTGGCCTCGATGATCTTCTCCACCGGCAGACCCAGCTCGTCGGCGATCTCTTCCACAGTAGGCTCTCTGCCCAGCTCCTGAACCAGCTTCCGGTTGCAGCGGGTGGCTTTGTTGATAACCTCTACCATGTGCACCGGGACCCGGATGGTCCTTGCCTGGTCGGCAATGGCCCGGGTGATGGCCTGTCGGATCCACCAGGTGGCATATGTAGAGAATTTGTTTCCCTTTGTCCAGTCAAATTTGTCTACCGCCCGGATAAGGCCGGTATTGCCCTCCTGAATCAGGTCCAGAATGTGAAGCCCTCTGCCGGAATACTTCTTGGCAATGGACACCACCAGCCGGAGATTCGCCTCGGTAAGCTTATTCTTCGCTTCCTGATCTCCTTCAGAGACCCGCTTGGCAAGCTCCACCTCTTCCTCGGCAGACAACAGTCGGATCTGACCAATCTCTTTCAGGTACATTCGTACCGGATCATCCAGGCTGTATTCCGCCGCCAGATCCACTGGGTCTACCAGGTCTTCCTCTTCCATCGTCCGAAGGTCAATATCTCCGTCCAAACCTTCGCCAAGGCCATCCCCCAGCCCCTCCAGAACCTGCAAACCGTCATCCAGATCCAGGTCGGCAGTCATCACCGGGATATTCATGGCTTCCAGTCCGTCATAGATCTTCTCTATCTGTTCTGGGGTCAAGGTCATCTTTTCCAGCAGGGCGTTCAGTTCGGTATCCCTGATCATGCCGTCCTTTTTTCCCTGGGCAATCAGCGTCTGCAGCGACGCCTGGAGATCTTCCCCGGTTTTTTGCGTCTTCTTTGGTGTGCTCATAACTTTACATTCCTCTTCACGGATTTTCTATGAAAACAGTATTTTTGTTTTTAAACTATACCCCCTTTTCCCGGATTTGGCAAGGGCCGAATGGAGTTTTTTTACGGATTTCTTCCGCGTTTTTCCACCGGCATCAGTTTTCCCTCGTTTTCTCCAAAACATACGGTTTACTTTTCCGGTAAAATCCGCTATAATTGGAAATTATATAAGTGTTTTGCGCGAGGTAAAATATGACAGACCTTTCTCATATTCGAAATTTCTGCATCATCGCCCATATCGACCACGGCAAGTCCACCCTGTCCGACCGGCTGATGGAAAGCTGCAACGCGGTGGATACCCGGC
>CAZCLX010000086.1:0-5577 GCA_964499615.1 uncultured Oscillospiraceae bacterium | reverse complement strand
CTCCATGGAATTGGAGCGGGAGCGGGGCATCACCATCAAGGCCACCGCCGTTCAGATCAGCTATACCGCCGACGACGGGGAAACCTATGACCTGAATCTGATCGACACACCGGGGCACGTGGATTTCAGCTACGAGGTATCCAGGAGCCTTGCCGCCTGCGAAGGGGCGGTGCTGGTGGTGGATGCCAGTCAAGGCGTGGAGGCCCAGACCCTTGCCAACACCTACCAGGCCATCGACGCGGGGCTGGAGGTACTTCCTGTTATCAACAAAATTGATCTTCCCTCCGCCCGGCCTCAGGAGGTAAAGGCGGAGGTGGAGGATATTATCGGCATTCCCGCCGAGGACGCGCCGGAAATTTCCGCGAAAAACGGCATCAATATCCACAGCGTTTTGGAAATGATCGTCCGGGAGCTTCCCCCTCCCACCGGTTCCCGGGAAGCGCCTCTTCGGGCGCTGATTTTTGACAGCCAGTACGACTCCTACCGGGGTGTCATTGTCTACACCCGGGTAATGGATGGCACAGTGTCCCCCGGCATGGACATCCGAATGATGGCAACGGGGGCAGCTTACAAGGTGGTGGAAGTTGGCACCATGAACCCCACCGGCCTCAGCCCCAAGGACAGTCTGGGCGCGGGGGAGGTAGGCTACATCACCGCCTCCATCAAAACTGTATCCGATACCCGGGTGGGAGACACCGTTACGGGAGTTCTAAGCCCGGCAAAGGAGCCGCTGCCCGGTTACCGTCAGGTGCAGCCCATGGTGTACTCCGGCATATATCCCGCCGACGGAGCAAAATATCAGGATCTCCGGGACGCTCTGGAAAAGCTGAAATTAAACGACGCCTCCATGAGCTACGAGCCGGAAAGCTCCATCGCCCTGGGCTTTGGCTTCCGGTGCGGCTTCCTTGGCCTGCTGCACATGGAGATCATCCAGGAGCGGCTGGAACGGGAATACAACCTGGATCTCATCACCACCGCTCCAAACGTTGTCTACCGGGTCACGAAAATAAATGGTCAGGTGCTGATGGTGGACAATCCTCTGGATTACCCGGATCCGGCGGAAATTCAGCTGGCAGAGGAACCCTTTGTCAAAGCCAACCTGATCGCTCCCCAGGAATATGTGGGCAACATTATGGATCTGTGCCAGCAGCGCCGGGGCGAATTTAAGGATATGGTCTATCTGGATCCTGTTCGGGTGGAGCTTCACTACGAAATGCCCCTGAACGAGATCATCTACGACTTCTTTGACGCGCTCAAATCCCGAACCCGGGGCTATGGCAGCCTGGACTATGAGCTGACAGGCTACCGTCCCAGCCGTCTGGTGAAGCTGGATATTCTTCTCAACGGCGACATTGTGGACGCTCTCAGCTTTATTCTGTTTGCGGACAACGCCTACCCCCGGGCGAGAAAGATCTGCGAGAAACTGAAGGAGAACATTCCCCGGGCTCAGTTTGAAATCCCCATTCAGGCCGCTATCGGCGGCAAGATCATCGCTCGGGAAACCATCAAGGCTCTGCGGAAGGACGTACTTGCCAAGTGCTACGGCGGCGATATTACCCGAAAGAAGAAGCTGCTGGAAAAACAGAAGGAGGGCAAAAAGCGGATGCGAACCTTTGGCACCGTATCCGTCCCCTCGGAAGCCTTTATGGCGGTACTCAAGCTGGATGACGATTGACCTCATGGAGGAAAGAATATGCCCATTATCACAAAACGAATGAACAAAACGCCCCTGGGGATCTATGTCCACATTCCCTTCTGCCGGAGCAAGTGCCAATACTGCGACTTCTACTCCCTGGCATGCAAGGACGATTCTCTGATGGACAGCTTTCTGGATGCCATCTGCGCCCATATTAAGGAAGCAGGCGCTCTGGCGCCGGGATACAAGGTGGATTCCGTCTACTTTGGCGGCGGTACCCCCAGCTTCTTTGGGGCAGATGCTCTGGCCATCATCCTCACCACCATCCGTCGGAACTTTGACGTAACAAACGACGCGGAAATTACCTTCGAGGCCAACCCGGACTCCGTCTCTGACCGGCTGCTGCGGCGGATGTACGCCGAGGGGTTCAACCGGGTGAGCCTGGGAGTGCAGTGTGATGACGAGGCCATCCTGAAAAAGCTTGGGCGTCCCCACACCTACGCCCAAGCGGTGACCGCCTACCAGCGGATCCGGAAGGCGGGCTTCCGGAACGTATCTCTGGATCTGATGTACGGTCTGCCTGGCCAGACACTCACCGCCTGGCAGAACACACTGGAAAACGTGCTGAAGCTGAAACCGGAGCACATGAGCTGCTACGGACTGACGGTGGAGAAAGGCACCCCCCTGTATGAGATCAAAGACTACGCCGGTCTGCCCAGTGAAGAAGAACAGGCGGATATGTACCTCGCAGCAACGGAAATCCTCCGATCCCACGGCTTCCGGCAGTATGAAATCTCCAATTTTTCCCGGAAGGGGCTGTATTCCCGGCACAATATGAAATACTGGCTTGGCGGGGAATACCTGGGCTTCGGCCCCAGCGCCAGCTCTGACTTCGCGGGAAAGCGGTACACTTTGGTGAAGGATCTCCAGGGCTACATCCAGGGCATCAAAGGCAGCGGCAATGTGATTGAGGACATTCAGGAGGTTCCCCTCCGGGAGCGGGCAGGAGAATACCTGATGTTACGGCTGCGGACCAGCACCGGAATTCGGGCGGAAGAATACGAAAAAATGTTCCTGCTTCCCTTCGCTCCCCTGGAAGAGGTGCTGTACAAGCAGCGGGCCTACTACCGGGCAGAGCGGTCCGACGATGGCCGCTGGACGTTGACTCCAAAGGGCTATCTCATCTCCAACGACATTATTTCCGACCTGCTGATTGCTCAGGACGATTCCTCCCCGCTAAAGCGGCTTTAATGGCAGATCCGGTCAGCAGTTAGGGAACAGGGAAAAGCGTTTTTAGCTGACCGCTTCTGACACGCGAAAAGAGAACGGGCAAAGCCCGTTCTCTATACTGTTACCGGTACGGCTGGATATACCGTTCGTGGCTCATGGCCTGTGGTCGGGCGTAAGCGCCGGAAACCAGGCCAAGCATGCCGAAGATGGTCACCACCGAAGAGCCGCCATAGCTGATCAGCGGCAGAGTCAGGCCGATAACCGGCATGACACCGATGCACATGCCCACGTTGACCATCACCTGGAACATCAGGGCGGAGGCCGCGCCGAAGCAGATCAGCCGCCGCATATAGTCCTGGCAGCGGACACCTACCTGGATGCATCGGGCAATGATGGCAAACTCCAGAAGCATCACCACCAGGCATCCGAGGAACCCCATCTCTTCGCCGATAGCGGAGAAGATATAGTCGGTGTGCTGGGCAAACAGCGCAAAGGTCTGGGTACGGTTTCCGTTGAAGAGACCCTGTCCCGTCAAACCGCCGCCGGTAAGGGATTGGAGATTGATCTTATAGTGATACCGTGCGCCGGTACCCTGGGCGTCAAAGGTAGGATCAAACAGTACGCGGATTCGCTCCTGCTGATATGTGCCCAGCAACGGATAAACCACCGGAGCCGCCGCCACTATGGCGCCAATGGCAAGCGCGAACCACCACAAGCTGACACCGCCGCCAAAGGCCATGCCGATAAAGATAAACACGAAAATCAGGGACACACCGGCATCCTTGGACAGCACCATATTAAGACCCACCAGCAGTCCCAGGTGAAGCACCATGTGCATAACCGATGGAATGCTGGAAATTCGGTTCTGGTGAGACGACATTACCGACGCCATAATGAGGATATAGGTGATCTTGCAAATCTCCGCCGGCTGAATATCCACTGGCACCAGCGGAATGTTCAGCCAGCTTCGGTTACCGGTTCCATTATCGGTGCCGAAAGGGATCAGCAGAAGCAGCAGGAAGGTATTGAACACCACCAGGGTCATTCGGTGCTCGGAAATAAAGTCCACGTCAATGGAGGATGTGATGGCAAACACCAAAACCCCCAGGGCAATCGCCGCCAGCTGAATGAGGATGTATCTCAAATAGCCGCGAAAGTTGGTGGCGCTGGCAATCACCACCACACCAAAGCCGGCGGTGACCAGGCACAGGATCAGCAGCACCCAGTCACATTTTGTTTTGAAGTCTTTCAGTTCTTCCAGGAATCTATACATACGGTTTCCCCCTTTCCCGGAACGCCCTTGAAGTCAAATTATATCATTTTTCAGAGGGAAAGTAAATAGACAAATTGTAAAGAGCCGGATATGCAGCGTTACGAAAGCCGACCTGTCATCCGTTCCGATAATACCAAAAATGGCAGCGCCGCAAGGCGATGTCAATGAACCTCAAAAATAATATAAGGCACGATGTCCGGCAGCGGGAAGCTCAGCCCACTGCCGGATCGGTTTTTCTGTAAATGCTTCGCTTCATAGAAAAAATCTAATAAGTGCCAGCGCCTCGCCCCTGGCGGGGCAAACGGCACTTATGCACAATCAATGCCCATGCATCAAGTACTTTCATTCCTGGTGGCGCCGTATGCGGCATGGATATTTAAGAGATACGGACTGCGGCAACCACGAACCGTCCGTTTTCCTGGGTATACTCACAGGTGGACAGACACAATAGCTTGTCCCCATAGGCGGGGATTATGCCGGTATCGTAAAACGCCAGCTCCCTGCATTTGGCAACAAACGCGTCAAATTCTTCCTTGTTGGCCGCGTTCTCCATCCGGTGGTAGGCAAAGCCCTCGTCCAGGTTGGCGGTGGTTTTGAACACCGCGAAAATCTGATAAGTATGGTACTCGTACAGGGTGTCGAAGCAAATCAGACTGTTCTCATCCCATGTCTTTTTGTCCTCATAGTCCAGCAGGCAATGGAACATGCTGCCATTGTGCATATTATGTCCATACAGGGTCACATTGTCACTGGGGGTAAAGACGTCGCATTCCTCCCTGGCGTAGATGCTGCCCGCGCCGTAGGTCTCGTACTCCTGATAGTAGTCCCGGCGGAGGTAGTAATCCCGGTTATCCACAGAAGTCTGCATCACCGGGTAATTGATCACCGTGCCATCAATCTTGATCCATCCCACCGTATCCCGGTTCATGTTGTACACTTCTCGGTATGGCTCCAGGATCTCCCGTTCCTCAGAGTCCGGCTGCTGCACATCCGTACCCTCCGGCTGAGTCTCGCCTGCCGTCTCGGACTGCCCAGAATTCTGCTTGACGCTATCCACCATCTGGGCAAGGGCGTCGTACTTGTCCGCCTGACGCTTGCTTCTGACAAAATATATTCCCAAATATATCGCGCTGATAATAAATGCTACAGAAAAAATGGCAATCAATATGAGCAATCCCTTTTTCTTCATAGACAATTCCTCCCGATCCAATGCCAGCGTAAGTCTTCGACCGCCGTCGCAAACTTCCTTGCTTCCATTTCATGCTATTATAACCGAAAATACACAGGCTGTCAAGCCAATGCCGTTTTCACCTGGAGGATGCCTCCCGAAAAAATGGTTTTTCACTGACTTTTTCGCCGTCCGGACGCATCTTTTAGGAAATCTTAAGGAAGCTCTGAATAAATCGGCAAGAGCTGGTGGCGAAAGATTTTGTCCCAG
>CAZCLX010000085.1:0-7298 GCA_964499615.1 uncultured Oscillospiraceae bacterium | reverse complement strand
AGACCTCGGTATCGCGTTTTTCGAAAACGCAGCTGCTGCTTCACAACAGCAAAGACATGTTCCACTTTGGCCCGTACGGAAGATTTTTCACGCTCTCTGCGCTTGATCTGTGCTCTGGATCAATTGGAGTTGTGCCTGCTCTGGGATGGACGACGATTGATTTTGTAGCGAATTCTCCCCACGGAACAATGCGGTCTATCTGCGCGAGAAATTCTTTTTTCTTTGTCCGCACCTGTGCCAGCTCATCACTCAGGTCGGACAGACTCATGCCATAGGTGTAGATCCACACATGACGGAACAGCCCCATTACATCCGCCTCCGACAGACCGTATTCCTATTGGCTGTGTTTTATTATACTCGACTTTTGCGTTTTGCCAATAGGCAGGAAAAGCGGCGGCTTGAAATTACAATTCCAAACCGCCGCAAGGCATACATTTTTTCAAATCTGTTGTTGGCGTCACCCTCGATTTCTCCGTCCATACGGGAAAGAATGACCCGAATGCGGATCAGTAATTGGTTGCTTGGAGCTGGAAGAAGCTTTGGGGATGGTTGCAGGTGGGGCAGATTTCCGGGGCCTTGGGGCCGACGGCGATGTGGCCGCAGTTGCGGCACTCCCAGACCTTGATTTCGCTTTTTTCAAACACGGTGGCGGTTTCTACGTTTTTAAGCAGTGCCCGGTAGCGCTCCTCATGATGCTTTTCCACCTCGGCAACCAGCCGGAACTTGGCCGCCAGCTCCGGAAAGCCCTCTTCCTCAGCGGTCTTGGCAAAGGAGGCATACATATCCGTCCACTCATAGTTCTCTCCCTGGGCGGCGGAAAGCAGATTTTCGGCGGTGTCCCCCAGGCCTCCCAGCTCTTTGAACCACATTTTGGCGTGCTCTTTCTCATTTTCTGCGGTTTTCAGGAAAATGTCCGCGATCTGCTCGTAGCCCTCTTTCTTGGCTACAGAAGCAAAATAGGTGTACTTGCCCCTTGCCTCGGATTCGCCGGAAAAGGCGTCCTTCAGGTTTTGCTCGGTTTTCGTTCCCTCGTACTTGTGCATGGTTCCTTCCTCCTTGTATATGGATATTTATAGTATAGACCAAATAGCGGAAAATATCATTCGACTTTGACAGTGCTGCGGGACTTGACGCACGCCTTTCTCACGGCTATTCTACCATAGATTGCCCGGAATGTCTACGCGTCTGGGAAATTTATATTTTGTTAACAGTTTTTTCAAGCAAATACAAGAATTGTTCTCTTAAAATACTCCCGTACATTCTGTTAAGGAGGCATCCTATGATAACGGTTGAACACTTGACGAAATATTACGGGGAAGCCCTGGCGGTGAAGGATCTGTCCTTTGAGATCCAGGAGGGCGGAATCTACGGCTTCCTCGGCCCCAACGGCGCGGGAAAATCCACCACCATGAACATCCTCACCGGCTGTCTGTCACCCACATCTGGGACGGTAAAGATCTGCGGCCATGACATTCTGGAAGAGCCTCGGGAGGCAAAAAAGTGCATCGGCTATCTGCCGGAGCAGCCGCCGCTCTACATGAGCGAAACACCGGAGGAATATCTGCGTTTTGTGGGGGAGGTAAAGGGCATACGTCGGGACGAGATCACGCAACAGATCCAGGAGGTGATGGAGCACACCGGGATCACGGATGTGTACCACCGGAGAATCAGTGATCTGTCAAAGGGTTACCGGCAGCGGGTCGGCATTGCCCAGGCACTGCTGGGAAGCCCCAGCGTGATCATCCTAGATGAACCGACGGTGGGGCTGGACCCTCTGCAGATCACCCAGATCCGTGACATGATCCGGGATCTGGGAAAAACGCACACGGTGATCCTCAGCTCCCATATCCTCTCTGAGGTACAGGCTCTGTGCCAAAAGATCCTGATCATCTCCCGGGGACGGCTGGTCGCGTTTGATACGCCCCAGGCACTGGAGGCGAAGGCACAGTCCCGTCTGTGTTTCCGGGTGAAAGCTGCCCGGGAAGAAACAAAGATGGTGCTTGACTCCATGGATGACCGGCCGGAAGCGGTTCTGGAGGAAAAGGACGGCACTACCAAGGTGACGATGGACGGCGCCGGGGACGAAACTGCCAGTAAAGTATTCTTTGCTTTTGCCCAGGCGGGCAAAGCCATTGTTGAAATGGTTCAGACCAGGGCAAGCCTGGAAGACATTTTCCTGGAACTGACGGAAGAGAAGGAGGGAAAAGCATGATCGCGATTTTAAAACACGAATTGAAAGGTTTCTTCCGCGGCATGACAGCCTATGTATTTGGCGCATTTCTGCTGGCATTTGTTGGAATTGGAGCTCTGCTCTATAATATTCAGGCGGCAGTGAGTAATTTTGAATATGTGCTCAGTTTCGGCTGCATCGTCTTCGTTGTGATCGTGCCCATCCTCACCATGCGGGTCATTTCCGAGGAGCGAAAGCAGAAGACAATTGATTTGATGTACTCACTGCCGGTTTCCACACTGCAGATAGTGATTGGAAAGTATCTGGCGCTGCTTGCTGTGTTTGCGCTGCCAATGGCTGTGATCTGTATATATCCTGTAATTTTTGCCCAGTTTGGGGACGTGTACCTGCCTACCGCTTATGGTTCCCTAGTGGCGTTTTTCCTGCTGGGAGCAGCGCTGATCGCTGTGGGGATATTCCTGTCCTCCCTGACGGAAAGTCAAGGACTCGCGGCGGGACTCGGCATCGCAGTGATTCTGCTGAACTATTACAGCGTCAGTCTGGCAAACTATGTGTCCTCCACCGCAGCAGGTTCTGCCATCGCGCTGTGTATTTGCGCCTTCCTTCTGGCACTGCTGATTCGCCATCTGACAAAAAACGATAATCTGGCCTACATCATCGGGATCGTTCTGGTCGCTGTGACGGTGGCACTCTATTTCATTGACAGCAGCCTGTTTGAGGGACTTCTGCCAAAGATCATGGAACAGCTTTCGCTGTTTGAACGATTCAATACCTTTGTGAACGGATTGTTTGACATGACTGCCGTTGTGTATTATCTCAGCGTTATCGCGCTTTTCCTGTTCCTATCCGTTCAGTCGCTGGAAAAGAGGAGGTACAACTGATGAAGAAGAAAGATTTTTCCAGTATTGCTTCCCGGGGTGGCTCCTATGCGATCACGATCTCCGTACTGGCAATCGTACTCGCCATCGGAATTAACCTGCTGGTAACCGCGCTCCCGGCAAGCAGCACCCGGTACGATATCAGCGCGTCCAAGCTCTATTCCGTTACCAGCAATACAAAGGCAGTGGTAAGCCGCTTGGATCAGGACGTAACCATCTACTGGATCGTCCAAGCGGATAAGGAGGACGACGTGCTGGAAAATCTTCTCAGCAAGTATGAAAGTCTGTCCTCCCACATCCAGGTAGTGAAGCGGAATCCGGACGTATATCCCACATTTGCCTCTCAGTATACTGACGAGACGGTGGCTAACAACAGCCTGGTAGTGGAATGTGGAGAAAAAAACCGGTATATTTCCTACAGCGATATTTATGTAACAAAGGCTGATATCTACTCCTACAGCTATACGACATCCTTTGACGGCGAGGGCGCTATCACCTCGGCAATCGACTTCGTGATATCCGACGACCTGCCTAAGGTATATATGCTGGAGGGCCATGGAGAGAGCGACCTGCCGGAAAACTTTCTCGAGCAGGTGGAAAAAGAGAATATGGAACTGGAAGAGCTTTCCCTGCTGACGGTAGATGAAATTCCGGAAGACGCGAACTGCCTGATAATTTACAGCCCGGAAAGCGATCTGAGTGCGCAGGAGGCAGACATGCTGGCGGAATACACTTCCTCCGGCGGTAAGCTCCTGGTAATGGCAGGCTACACGACAAACGGTACCCTGACGAACCTCAACAGCTTGATCACCACCTACGGGGTTATGCCCGACGAGGGCTTGGTGATTGAAGGAGACCGGAGTTATTATGCTTTCCAATATCCCTATTTTCTGATCCCGGATCTTCTCAGCAGCGACATAACCGACTCTCTCATTGAGGAACGGTATTTCCCCATCCTGCCTATGTGCATCGGACTGCGAACCTCTGCCGCCGGAGAGGACGTCACCACCTTTTTGACGACCTCCGACTCCGCTTTCAGTAAGGCTTCCGGCTACAGCGTGGAGCGCGAGGAAGAAGATCTGGACGGACCTTTTGCCCTGGGCGTTTCTATCGATTGCGGAAATGACGGAGAAATCGTGTGGATCTCATCTTCCAGTTTCCTGGAGGATATGTATAACGCGTATTCCTCTGGCGCCAACCAGGATATGGCAATGAACGCATTGTCCAACTTGATTGGACAGCGGGAGGCGCTTGCCATCCGCAGTAAGTCCCTGAACTATAATTACCTCACCATCAGTGATTCTACCGCGTCCCTGCTGAAAACGGTGATGATCGGCATATTCCCATTGGCATACCTAGGGGTGGGTATCGCTGTAGTTGTGGTAAGAAGGAGACGTCAAAATGAAAAGAACTAAGAGACTTTGGATCCTTTTGGCTGTCTGCGCCGCCGTTTTTATCGGAGCATTTGCCGTCAGCCGGATCCAGGAGCATACGGAAAATATCCGGGCAAGCGGGGAGACCGTCCTGTCCGTTTCTCCGGAGACAGTTACCGCGCTGTCCTGGAAGACGGAAGACAGCAGTTTCTCCTTCCGCAGGGAGGATGGATGGATCTACGACGAGGACGAAAACTTCCCCGTGTCGTCTGACGCCATGGAGACAAGAATAGCGCCTTTTGAAAACCTGGCGGCAGCGTTTATTATCGATGAACCGGAGGATCTGGCGGATTATGGGCTGAAAGAGCCGGAGTGCACTGTGACATTGCAAACGGAGGACACAACCTGGGAGATCCTGCTGGGGGCGACCAGTGCCATCGATGAGCAGAGGTATTTTTCCATCGGTGACGGGAAGGTGTACCTGGCAGCGACGGATATGCGAGATCTGTACGATACGGAGTTGTCGGATCTCATTGAGAACGACACAATTCCGGATCTGGACAATGTAACACAGATCGAGATTTCCGGCAAGGAAGCTTTCACTGTCGAATACCGGGAGGACGGCGAGAGCTTCCGGGAAGCGGATGTGTACTACGGGGAAAAGGACGGGGTGGAGCTGCCTATGGATACGGATCTTGTGGAAAGCTTCCTGTCGGATATCCGTTACCTTTCCCTGAATGATTATGTAACCTACAATGCAACCGAGGAAGAATTGGCTTCCTGCGGACTGGACGATCCGGATATCACGGCGGAGATCACCTATTCCCCGGAGGAGGGGCAGACGGAAACCTTCACCGTGTGTGTCAGCCAGATTTTGGCGGCAGAAGAGGACGAAGATGAGGACGAGGAGGAACCTGCCTATTATGTCCGGGTGGGTCAGTCCAGCATCCTGTATCAGATCTCTTCCAGCTACGGCAGCAGGCTGACGGAAACAGGGTTTAATCAATTGCGGCATCAGGAGGTATTCCCTGCGGACTTTGAAAGTATTGTTCAGCTGGACATAACTCTGGACAGCAGAGACTATCTCATTACCTGCCTGACGGAGGACGGGGAAACGGAAACCGATGAAGACGGCAACCGGGTGTTCCGGTTCCAGGAGGGGGAAGCGGATACCGCGACCTTGGAGAGTGCCATTGCATCTCTGACAGCGGAGAGCTTCACAACGGAAGAACCCGCCGGGAAAGAGGAACTGCGCTTCACCGCGACCCTAACCTCCGGAGAAGCGGTCAGCCTTACCCTGTATCGCCGGGATGGGGATACATGCCTCGCCGCCATAGACGATGAACCCCTGGCTGTGGTTTCCCGCTCCTCCGCGATCGCCCTGGTGGAAGCTATCTACGCCATCACGCTGTAACAGACCATCGCGTGCTGAAAAGCGATGCATCCTTGGGCGTTCCCCTCGGCCTCACCGCGCCAAAGATTTGTTCAAAACACCCTTTGACTTTTTTGCAAAAAGTTGTATAATGTTCTTAAATGTATGGCAAACACACGAAAACCGAACTGTTTGCCGTGCACTAAGTTTGAAATTTTAGGAGTGGGGAAATATGAAACGAATCAAGGCCGCGTGCATTTGTCAGACATTGCATTTTATGCTGAAAGAGGATGTGGATCACGATTACGCGGTGAAGCTGGTAAATGACGAGGTGGAGCATTATAAGAAGATCCTGGAGCGTAACCGCACCCAGTACAAGATCATCGACGAGACCGTTCAGGACGATGGCTCCATTATACTGAAAGTCAAAAAGCAGTACAATGCCAGTCCGGTGGGGGACTACCTGGATTAATTCCATATTGTCAGTTAACGGCGCGGCTTCGGCTGCGCCGTTTTTGCGCCGGTTGCGGTTGGGAGCACCAAACCGCGTGAGCGGATCCAATTCGGTATTTTTTATGGATTGAACCACGTGAGACAATCATGCGACTGCAAAATGTAGGAATTTCCTGAGCAAATACGGAAATATTTGCACAAATTTCACAAAAAATAATGTCAACAATGATTGACGGCGAGGCATCGTTCTGTTATAATAAAGTTGCGGCAAGAGCCGTGGAAGGGAGGCAATCGAATGTTTGCTTGGATTTGGCTGGGACTTCTGGTGCTGTTTCTGCTGGTGGAAGCGTCCACAGTGGCGCTGGTTTCCCTGTGGTTCGCCGTTGGCGCTCTGGCAGCGCTTCTGGCGGCGGCCTTTGGCGGGAATTTCATTTTGCAGTGCGTGCTGTTTTTCGCGGTATCCGTGATGCTGCTGGCGCTGGCGCGTCCTATGCTGAGACGTTACGTAAACCCGAAAATCATCAAAACCAATGTGGAAAGTGTGGTCGGCACTGTCGGCCTGGTCACGGAAGCCATTGACAACTTGGCACCCACCGGTCAGGTGAAGCTGGGCGGCATGGTCTGGACGGCCAGAAGTGTGTCCGGCAATCCGATCCCTGTAGGTACACAGATCCGGGTGGAGAGAGTAGAGGGCGTGAAGGTTCTGGTTTCCCCGGTTCCGGAGCTGTCAAAAATTTAATTATTGGAGGTAGAAAATATGTTATGGATCATTGTAGCGATTCTTGTGCTGCTGTTTCTCATTCTCATTGCGGGTATTTCCGTGGTGCAGCAGTCGCGGGCCTATGTGGTTGAGCGTCTGGGCGCGTTCCATCAGGTGTGGGGCACCGGTATGCACTGGCGCTTTGTCTTCCTGGATCGGATTGCCCGGAAGGTCAGCCTAAAGGAGCAGGTTCTGGACTATCCCCCTCAGCCGGTAATCACCAAGGATAATGTCACCATGCAGATCGATACCGTGGTTTACTTCCAGATCA
>CAZCLX010000084.1:0-7364 GCA_964499615.1 uncultured Oscillospiraceae bacterium | reverse complement strand
GCACCCTGGAACTCCACATGGAGGGGGAGTACCTGCCAAGTGTGCTGGGTAACGGATGCCAGCTTCTTTGGGAGGAACTCTTCCATTTTCGGATCCCGGGTGATATACAGCAGGGTTGGCCCTGCGCCGCTGAGGCAGAAGGCCGCTCCGGAGGTTCTTGCCAGGGCCTCGATTTTTTCAAAATCCGGGATCAGTTTCCTCCGGTAGTTCTGGTGAAGCCGGTCCTGCATGGCGGTGCGGAGAAGTTTGACATCTCCCAGCTCCAGAGCCTTTAACACCATAGCGCCGTGGGAAATGTTATAGATGGCATCCCCCCGGGATACCTCACCAGGCAGGACGCTTCTTGCCAGTGCGGTGGACAGTTCAAAATCCGGAACCAGCGCCAGAAATTCCCAGCCGGGATGCAGAGGAAAGCTCACTGTTACCGGCAGACCGTTATCCACCATGGAGGCGGTGAGGCCGCCGTAGAAGGCGGGGGCCAGGTTATCCGGGTGCCCCTCCATGGCGTTGGTGATGTTGAGAAGGCCCTGGGTGGAAAGCTTATTGCCCCGGAGGACATTGGCCCCCATAGCCCCCGCCACCAGCAGGGCGGCGGAGGAGCCAAGCCCCCGGCAGATGGGAATGTGGGCATCGATATGGATCTTCACTCCGCGAAGCTCCTCGTTCATGGAGGCCAGCACGGCGCAGTAGGCGGTATAAGCCAGGTTGTCCGGGCCGGTGTAGGCTTCGTCGCAGCCGGTGATCTCCAGCCCCGCCTCCGTTTCCGTAAAGGTAACGTCGGTATACAGGCTCAGGGCGCAGCCGAAAGCGTCAAACCCCGGCCCCAGATTCGCCGTGGTGGCTGGCACCCGGATAGTTACTTGTTTCATTTTACCTTTCCTCCCAGTCTTTCCAACACGTAGGAAAGCATCTGTTCTTTTTCGATTATCTCGGTATGCCGCTCCGGCATCCCCTCCAGGGATGAAAGGTTCCCAGGAATGGGGACACCGGTCATATCCCGGAGGCGCTCCATCTGTCCAAATTCGCTTCCGGAGACGTCTCCCCCGATGGAAGAAAGTACCGCCGCCGGGAACTTATAGGGGGACGCGGTTGAGAGAACCACCATGGGACGGTCATCCCCGGTTTCCTTCCGGTATGCTTCCGCCGCGTACCAGCCGGCGGCGGTGTGGGGGTCGCAGAGATAGCCGTATTCCCGGAAAACCTTTCCAATGACCTCTTTCCCTTGATCATCGTCGCAGTATGCCCCCCAGAACTCCCGGGAGATCGCTTCCCGGATCCTATCCGGCACATCGTACCACCCATCCCGGGTAAGCTTCCCCATCTTCTCCGCCACCATCCGGCAGTCCCCGGAGAGAAGGTACAAAAGCCTTTCCAAATTGGAAGACACCAAAATATCCATAGACGGGGAGGTGGTTTTCAGCAGCGGACGGCGGCGGTCATACACGCCGGTGCGGATAAAGTCTGTCAGCACATTGTTGGAATTGGAGGCGCAGATCAGCTTTCCCACCGGCAGACCCAGTTTTTTCGCCAAGTAGCCCGCCAGAATGTCCCCGAAGTTCCCGGTGGGCACGGTGAAGTTTACCGTATCCCACAAGCGAATCTCTCCCCGGCCCAGAAGATCCCGGTAGGCTCGGAAATAATACATGAGCTGCGGGGTCAAACGTCCTATATTGATAGAGTTGGCTGAGGTCAGGGACGCCGGAAGCTTCTTCCCCTGGCAGACGGAAAAAATATGTTTCACCCCGGTCTGAGCGTCATCAAAGTTCCCCTTCACGGCACAGACAAACACGTTGTTCCCCTGCTGGGTCACCATCTGCGCCCGCTGGACCTGGGACACGCCGCCGTCAGGGTAGAACACGCAGATTTTCACCCCAGGCACATCCCGGAAGCCTTCCAGCGCCGCCTTGCCGGTATCCCCGGAGGTGGCGGTGAGGATCATGGTATCCTCCCGGATCCCCTTGGCTGCCTTTGCCGCGGTGAGCAGCTGGGGGAGCATACACAGCGCCACGTCCTTAAAGGCGGAAGTAGGCCCCCGGAACAGTTCCAGCACGGTAAACGGCCCCACCTTCCGGCTCGGGGTCAGCGATTCCGTCTCAAATTTACCGGTATATGCCCGGGAAACCAATGTCTTCATATTGGGAATATCCGGAAGCAGCGTGCCCAGCAGCGCCGTCTGCATTCCCTGCGCGTCCAGTCCCAGACAATCCTGCCAGGAAAAAGCGGGCAGCGCCTTAGGGAGGTACAGTCCCCCATCTGGGGCAATGCCCTCCAGCACTGCCTGGGCGCTGTCAATTTGGTATTCCTCATTGCGTGTGGAACAATACAGCATACTTTTCTCCTTACGAATTGCACAAAAACCGTAGGTTTTCCGAAAAAACCTTGGCCTGTAATGGTCATTGCATTTTGAGCAGCTTTATGATATACTGTTCCCGACAAAAAAGCAAGTGTTTTCCCAATAGATACATAGGTTTTCTTGTGGGAAACAGGGGGAGAAAATCTATGCGGATCGGTCTTTTGGGATTTGGAACGGTAGGCAGGGGCGTTTACGAGCTGGTGTGTGCCCGGGAGGATATGGAGGTGGCGGCGGTGCTGTGCCGCCGGGAGCTTTCCCTTCCCGATGCCCGTGTCACCCATGATTTTGATGATATTTTGCGGGACAATACCATTGACACAGTGGTAGAAGCCATCGGCGGGCTCCATCCCGCTTACGAATACGTCCGCCAGGCACTGCTGGCAGGTAAAAATGTGGCCACCGCCAACAAAGCCATGATGGCGGTATTCTATGACGGGCTGGTTCCTCTTGCTCAGGAAAAGGGTGTGAAGATTCGGTGCACCGCCTCTGTGGGCGGCGGCATCGGGTGGCTGTCTGAGCTGGGCCGGGTGCGCCGGGTGGAACGGGTGGAAGCCATCGGCGGCATTATGAACGGCACTTGCAACTATATTCTGGACGCTATGACCCGGCTGGAGATCGGTTATGATGAGGCGCTATCCAAAGCCCAGGCACTGGGCTATGCCGAGGCGGACCCTTCCACCGACGTGGACGGCATCGACACCTGGCACAAGCTGATCGTCTCCGCCAACATTGCCTTTGGGGTCAGCCTGGATAAGCAAAACGTCCCTGCCGCTGGGATCCGGCAGATCCAAAGGGATGATATTGAAAATTTCCGCGCCCACGGGCTGGTTTGCAAACTGTGCGCTTACGCCGGGCGGAATGAAAACGGGTTTTCTGCCTACGTCCAGCCCACCCTGTTCCCCCTCGGTCAGCCGGAGGCGGCGGTTCCGGAAAACTTTAATCTCATCACCCTGGTGGGTAGCGTCTCCGGGCGGCAGAGCTTTTTCGGCCAGGGTGCGGGCAGGTACCCAACCGCATACAATGTGGTGCAGGACTGCGTGGATTTCTCCCTGGGAAAGGGATTCTACAGCCCATGGGGTCAAAGCGTCCCTGTCCATAACGGCGAGGCCCGACGGTTCTATGTGCGGGGTCCCTGGATGGGTGGAGATGCCCAATGGGGCGGCGCCGTCATTACAAAGCCGACGCCTGTTTTTGAGGCCAACCGGTGGCTGAAAGCGCACCCGGGAAGCTTCCTTGCCGCCCTCCCCCAATCGTGATGCCGGAAAGAAGGACAAAGAGCTATGAAAGTTGTAAAATTCGGCGGCTCCTCCATGGCGGATGCCGGTCAGTACCGGAAGATCCGGGATATTCTCCTGGCGGACCCGGAGCGCCGGGTGGTGGTGGTCTCCGCCGCCGGAAAACGGAACAAAGCTGACCACAAAGTTACAGACTTATTATACCTCTGCTACGCCCACATCCAGTATGGGGTGGACTGCTCAGGGGTGTATGAAATGATCACCTCCCGGTACCGTCAGATCCGGGATGAACTGGGGATCGAGCTGGACTTGGAGCCGGAGTTTGCCGCCCTCAAGCAGCGGCTGGACGCCAAAACCGTCACCCAGGATGAGCTTGCCAGCCGGGGGGAATACTTCTCCGCCAAGCTGATGGCCGCCTATTTGGGGTTCCAATTTATTGACGCGGCGGACTGGGTCAAGCTCCGGTTTGACGGCACCGTGGATCAGGAGAGCAGCTATGAGGCCCTTCGGGGATTGGTAGGCGGTCTGGGAGTCGTTATCCCCGGATTCTACGGCCTGACCCCCGACGGAAAGATCCGCACCTTCACCCGGGGCGGCAGCGACATCACCGGCGCTCTGGCGGCGGCGGCTCTGGACGCGGAGGTCTATGAAAACTGGACCGACGTTTCCGGCATTCTGATGGCGGATCCCCGGATCGTAGGCAACCCCCAGCCCATCCCCGAGGTAACCTACGATGAACTGCGGGAGCTGAGCTACTCCGGCGCCCAGGTGCTCCACGAGGGCACCATCTTCCCGGTGCGGGAGAAGAACATTCCCCTGAACATCCGCAACACCAACGCCCCGGACGATCCCGGCACCATGATCCAGGAGAGTTTCCAGCGCGACAGCAACCCCAAACGGTTCATCACCGGCATCACCGGTAAAAAGGATTTCACCATCATCGCCGTGAGTAAGCGGGGCATGAGCAGCCAAGTGGGTGTTCTGCGGAAAATTCTCACGGTGCTGGAGCGGCACAGTATTTCCGTGGACTATGTGCCCAATGGCATTGACAACGTCTCCGTGGTGGTTCCCACCGAAGCAATCGCTTCCAGTCTCTACTCCATTCTTGGGGAAATCCAGAAGGAAGTGGAGCCGGATCGGCTGGATGTACATGATCAAATCGCTGTAGTGGCGGCGGTTGGCCGGAAAATGGCCTTCCGTCCCGGTATCTCCGGTCAAATCTTTGCCGCCCTGGGTCAGGCGGGGATCAACATCCGGATGATCAACCAGGGTCCGGACGAACTGAACATTATTTTCGGCGTGGATAACCGGGATTTTTCCAATGCTATCCGCGTACTGTATAACAGCTTTGTTAAGGATCTGTAGCTTGGAGGTTTCGTTATGAAAGCATACACGGTTGCCGTTCTTGGCGCCACCGGTGCGGTGGGCCGGGAAATGATCAAGATTTTGCAGGAACGGAATTTTCCCGTAGAGAAATTGATTCCCCTTGCCAGCGCCCGGAGCGCCGGAAAGACGGTTTCCTTCCGTGGGGAAGACACGGTCATTCAGGAGGCGACGGACAGCGCCTTCCAGAGTGTGGACATCGTCCTGGGCGCGGCGGAAAATGACATAGCCAAAAAGTTTGCCCCCGCCATTGTCCAGGCAGGCGCGGTGTTCGTGGACAACTCCTCCGCCTTCCGGCTGGACCCCCAGGTTCCTCTGGTGGTGCCGGAAATTAACCCGGAGGACGCAAAGCAGCATCACGGTATTATTTCCAACCCCAACTGCTCCACCATCATCACCGTCACCGCAGTAAACGCCCTCAATTCCATCGCACCCATCCGTACCATGACCGCCTCCACCTATCAGGCAGTGTCGGGAGCCGGTGCCGGCGGCCCCATCGAACTGATGGCAGAGGTGGAAGCCCTCCGGGAAGGAAAGGATTACACCCCCAAGGTATTCTCCCACCAGATTGCCTACAATCTGATCCCTCAGATCGGCTCTGAGCAATTCATGGGCTACACCAGCGAAGAAATGAAAATGCAGAACGAGGGCAGGAAAATTATGCATCTGCCGGAATTGAAGGTCAGCTGCACCTGTGTCCGGGTTCCGGTGGTACGCAGCCACTCCATTTCCGTCAGCTGCCACTTTGACCGTCCCGTCACCGTAGAGCAAGCGCGCAAGGCGATTGCCGCCGCCCCCGGCTGTGCCCTGGTGGATAAACTGGGGGAAGGCCGCTACCCTATGCCCCTGGATACCAGCGACCAGGACGCTGTCTATGTTGGCAGGATCCGCCCGGATCTCACCGACGAAAACGGCCTGTGCCTGTGGTGCTGCGGCGACCAGATCCGCAAAGGCGCCGCCACCAACGCCATCCAAATCGCGGAGCTGCTGATCTAAGGAACTTCTGATTAAATCGACAAGAGTCGATGGCGAGAGATTTGGCCACAGTCGAAAGTGTTAAAAGTGGGGGAATACTGTATGTATTTCCCACTTTTAACACTGCACGAATGGGGCAAAAGATCCGCCATTCGACCGCAGACGATTTATTCAGAGGTTCCCTAAGTTATCCCGGGCGGGAATTCACCCCGCCCGGAGTTTTTTAATCCCTCGCTTATTTACCCTTGACAATTCTCCTTCCGGAAAGTACAATATGTTTGGTATTGTGTACACTGGGTCGGTATGTTCCGAATCGGTGTTTCATGGATAGCCGGCGTTTGTGCCGGGGAGCGTTTCGCATCTCAAGTGCGTTTTTTGCTATTTTACCGCCGTAAGGCGATGTTCCTTTGATGAACAATCTTCTTTTCATCGAAGGTTAATATCAAATTTCATACAGGGATGGACGCGCACCCCTTCGACGCCAATTATTTCAGAAGGAGGTGTGTTGCGAAGTTATGGAATGGTATCACTATCTGATCATCGTTCTTGTCGCCGTGTTTGCAATCATTGGCGGCTTTGTGGGCGGTATTGTCTACCGCAAAAAGGTTGCTGAACGGGAAATCGGCTCTGCCGAAGCGGAAGCCACCCGGCTGATCAATGAAGCGATCCGAAACGGCGAAAGCCGGAAGAAGGAAATGCTTCTAGAGGCAAAGGACGAAATCCATAAATCTCGCGCAGAACACGAAAAGGAAGTCAAAGACCGCCGGGCGGAACTGACCAAGCAGGAACGCCGCCTGGAGCAAAAAGAAAATGCCCTGGACAAGAAAAGCGAATCCTTCGAACGGAAGGAAGAGGATCTGAGCCGCCGCCTTGCCGCCGTCGCCCAGACCCAAGCGGAAGCGGACGACATCCGTCAGCAGCAGCTTGCCACCCTGGAAAAGCTCTCTGGCTTTTCTCAGGAGGAAGCAAAACAGTTTTTACTTCACAGCATTGAAGACGATGTCCGCCATGACGCTGCCATGAAGATCAAGGAGATTGAGCAGCAGACGAAAGATGAGGCGGAGGAAAAAGCCCGGGAGATCATCGCCACCGCTATCCAGAGGTGCGCCGCGGATCACGCCGCCGAGACCACCGTTTCCGTGGTGGCTCTGCCCAACGACGAAATGAAGGGCAGGATCATCGGCAGAGAGGGCAGAAACATCCGCACCCTGGAGACCATCACCGGTGTGGATCTCATTATCGACGACACTCCGGAGGCCATCACCGTCAGCAGCTTCGATCCCGTCCGCCGGGAGATCGCGAGACTTGCCCTGGAGAAGCTGATTGCCGACGGGCGGATCCACCCCACCCGTATTGAAGACATGGTGGAGAAGGCCCGGAAGGAAGTGGATCGCACCATCCGGGAGGAAGGCGAGCGG
>CAZCLX010000083.1:0-7377 GCA_964499615.1 uncultured Oscillospiraceae bacterium | reverse complement strand
AACATTTTGCCGAAAATTTTGACCTCTTCCGCCTCAAATCGGCGATCCATGGTCCGGTAGGGATGCTCCCAGTCGCCTACCACGCCCAGGCGTTGGAATCCTGCCATCTGACGCTGGATATAGTTCTCCGCGAAATTCTCGCAGGCGGATCGAAATTCCGGTACTGGCATCGTCTTCCGGTTGAGCTTGTTTTTCTTGATGATGGCGGATTCAATAGGCATACCGTGGTTATCCCATCCGGGGACATAGGGGGTGTAGTAGCCCATCATGGCGTGGCTTCGGACGATGAAATCCTTCAGAGTTTTGTTGAGGGCGTGGCCCATGTGAATATCGCCGTTACTGAAGGGAGGGCCGTCGTGAAGCACAAAGGGGGGAAGATTCTTGTTTTTCTCCAGCATGGCGTTGTACAGATCCAATTCCTGCCAGGATTTCAGCATACCTGGCTCCCGAGCGGGAAGCCCGGCCTTCATTGGAAAACCGGTTTTTGGGGTGATGATGGTGTCTTTATAGTCCATAGTTTCGTATCCTCCTAGAATAAAAAGCGCACGCCTCTGCCTCTTATAAGAGACAAAGGCGCGTAAACCTCTGCGGTACCACTCTTGTTCCGCCTTTTTCCGGCGGCACTCATATGGCGCTGTATCGGGCGCGTCCCGGCGCGGTCTACTGGCGAAAGTTCGTGTTCGGCGCGCTGCTCGGAGGGGATAAACCGCCGGCTCTGCCTGCTGCCTTGCACCGTCCGGCAACTCTCTGGAGGGGAAATCCGATGGTTCCTTTCCTCGTCATAGCGTGAGGGGAAATTCAATTTTATCGGTGAGTAGGATCGTAGTTCCGGCCAAACTGAAGATTCAGGCTGGAAAAACGGCTGGTGGTGGAGTCATGGGTGGGATGTTTGGGAGCAGCCTTAGGAGCGGTATCCTGGGTGGTGCCCACCAGGGCCTCCAGATTCTGGGAAATCTCGTCCGCTACGGCGTCGCTGTCATACTCCAGGGAAGGGTCTCTGGGTGCAACAGGGGCAGCAGGGGCAGCGGGAGCTACAGGAGCAACAGGCCTCACGGGAGCAGCGGGAGCTACAGGAGTAACAGGCCTCACGGGAGCAGCGGGAGCCTCGGTAACCGGGTTCGCGTTTTTGATCCGATCCAGCGCCTGGATGCAGGACTGCATCTGCGTTTGAATCTCGGAAATCTTCGCCGAAGCAACTCTCCGGGCATCCTCCACCCGGGCGTTTTCGGCGGCAATCAGAGCTTCCGTATTCCGGTTGTTGGTTTCGGCGGCGACAGAAACGGAGGCGTTGGCAGAGTTCATCATCTGAGCGCACTTGGCTTCTGTCTCCCGAACCATCCGGTCACAGGTTTTCTGAGCGTTGGCAACGGATTCCTTCATGGCCTTTTCGTTTTTGCGGTACTCCTCCAACTTGCCGACAAGAACCCGCATCTTGCTTTTCAGAAGGGCATTTTCCTTGTACAGGGTGACATAGTCCTCGGTTAAAGGCTCCAGGAACTCATCGACCTGCTGCATATTGTAGCCGCCAAAGGTGGCCTTGTTGAAAGAAATCTGATCGATTTGCTGCGGCGTGAACATAGGGTTTCTCCTTTCGGAAATAAATATTTATGTGATTTTAGGAACATCAAATGTAGCTTTCCACTTCGGCCTGGATGGTTTCCAGATCCCCCACAATATTCATATTGTGGGGACAGAAGAGGTATGCGGACTGGGCAATTTTCTTAACGTCACCGTCCAGGGCGTACACGCAGCCGGACAGGAAGTCCACCACCCGGCGGGCCATGGCCTTATCCACATTTTCCATATTGACGATCACAGCCTTGTGGCTGCGTAGATCGTCAGCAGCTTTGGAAGTATCGTTAAAGCTACTGGGGCGGAACAGGACAACCTCCTGCTTGTTGGAAGCGGAAGGGGTGGAATTCATATTGAGAACCTGACCAGTGAATCCGCCGGAAGACAGGGAAGAACCACTGGAAGATGCAGGGGAGACGCTGCCAAAGCCAAAGCCGTCATCTCCGTCGTCCTCATCTTCCTCTACAGGCGCGGGCGCGGGGCGGCGGCGGCTGGAACTGCGGCGGGCAGGCTGCTCCGGCTCTTCATAGCCATCGTCGTCATCGTATTCTTCCTCTTCGTCGTAATCATCGTACTCGTCGTCTGCGTAGGGCTGGGCAAATTTCTTTACGCTATCCCAAAAACTCATTTCTATCTTTCCTCCGTATCTTCACATCAAATTTGATGAATGGTGGCATAGTCTCTCGCGCCAAAAATCGCGGTACCAACGCGGATCATAGTGCTGCCGCACCGAATCGCGTCCGGATAATCGCCGGACATGCCCATAGACAAACAGTCCACTATGACATTATCGTATTTTTTTGCCTGTATGTCAACATATAAATCCAACATTTTTTGAAAAAATTTTAGATTATCCCCCGAATTTTGGCTGACGGGCGGGATTGCCATTAGCCCTTTCATACAAATGTTTGAATAAATGCCCACTTTTTCCATGAGAGGAAGGATTTCTTCCGCAGAAAATCCGGACTTGCTCAGTTCCTGACCGATGTTCACTTCCAGAAGGATATTCTGACGGACACCCTGCTTTCCGGCTTCCCGGTCAATGGCCTCCAGAAGGTGTAGGCTGTCCACGCTCTGGATAAGATCCACTTTTCCCACCACCTGGCGAACCTTGTTGGTTTGCAGATGGCCGATGAAATGGACGGGAGCGCCCCGGTAAGCGTTTTCCGACAGCTTGCCGGTCAGCTCCTGAACCCGGTTTTCTCCGCAGCAGTCCACCCCGGCACGGATAGCCTCCCGCACTGCCTCAGCACCGTTCATTTTTGTGGCGGCGCACAGAGATACGGTGGAGGGATCCCGCCTGGCCTCCAGAGCCGCTTTTTCCATTTCCCGCCGGATGGCGGCTATATTTTCCGCAATAGACATAGGGTATCCTTTCTGTATAAAAAAATTAGGGCGGCGGAATGCTCCGTCGCCCTTGGCGCGCTTATGCGGTGACAGACGCGGCCTTCAGTGGCCGGATGGGTGCGAGGGTGGAGATGGCGTGCTTATAAATCATTTGCTGCTTGCCATCGGTGACCAGCACCACAACAAAGCTGTCAAAGCCTGTGATGATTCCCCGGAGCTGGAAGCCGTTCATCAGGAACAATGTCACCGGAACCTTTTCCCGGCGAACCTCCTTCAAAATGGCGTCCTGTAGATTCAGTTGTTCAGTCATTATGTATACCTTCTTTCTTGATGATTGCCGCAGGGTATACATATCCTAGCACTTTTCAGATGTCGAATTCCTGTATAATTTGGGAGGCGGAAAGCGTTATTTCTTCCAAAGTGGTGTTTTCCTGCCGCCGGATCCAGTGGATAGCGCCGTTTCGGCGGAACCAGGTTAGCTGACGCTTGGCATAGCGACGGGAGGACTGACGAACCTGGGCAGCCGCCTCGGAGACGGTGCAGCGTCCGTCCAACGCATCGGTGAACTCCTTGTAGCCAATGGCCTGCATGGCGGTGCATTTTTCCGGGATTCCGCTACTGAGCAGTGCCCGAATCTCGTCCAGAAGGCCACTATCCAGCATTTTATCGACCCGCTGATCGATCCGGCGATACAGCGTCTCCCGGTCATCAAAGTCCAGCCCCAGCCAAAGGGGGCAATATTTAGGAGGGATCGCTTGGGTTTCCCGGTTGTGCTGGGTGATGGTTTTCCCGGTTTCCAGATACACCTCCAGTGCCCGCAATATCCGCTTCCGGTCAGACAGATGGAGCCTTCCGGCAGCTTCCGGATCCACTTCCCGAAGACGGAAGAGCATGGCTTCCATGCCCAGCTCCTCCGACTGGCGTTCCAGCGCTTCCCGGACACCGGTGGAGGGAAAGGGAGCAAAGGCGTTGCCCCGGATCAGAGAGTCCATGTATAGCCCGGTGCCGCCGGCAACAATGGCGGTTTTCCCCCGGGCAAGAATATCGTCCACAATGGGGGAGGCCATGGCACAGTACCGGTTGACGGAGAAATCCTCCCAAGGCTCCGCCACATCCAGCATGTGGTGGGGGATGCCTTCCATCTCTTCCCGGGTGGGCTTGGCGGTGCCGATGTCCATATGGCGGTAGACCTGCATGGAGTCGCAGGAGACTACCTCCCCGTCCAGCTTTTTTGCCAGGGCTACCGCCAGGGCGGTTTTTCCCGAGGCGGTGGGTCCGGCTATGCAAATCATTCTTTGCATAATTTATGTCCTCTTAAACTGCTTTTCCAGCTGCTTTTTGCTTAAGGTCACGCAAATCGGCCTGCCGTGGGGGCAGTATTTCAGCTCCTCCCGGCTCATGACCTGCTTTACAAGGGCAAGCAGCTCCTTGCCGTCGGTTTTCCACCCGGCCTTGATGGCAGCCTTGCAGGCGACGGTGTGCAGCAGTTCGTCCCGGACGGTGTCGGCGCTGTCCCGGCGTCCGTCCAATAGGTTGGATGCCAGAGCTTCCAGGGTTTCCGCCGCGTCTTCCGGGCTGAGATCCATGGGGATCTGCCGCAGGAGCAGAGTGTTTTCTCCGAATTCCTCCACTTCAAAGCCCAGGGATCTGAGAAGCGCCTGATGTTCCAGAACTTCTCCCGCCGCACTGGGACTGAGCCGGAGGGTTATGGGGCTGAGAAGCATTTGCCCGGTGATGGCTTCCTGATTGGCCTTCAGCCGTTCAAACAGGATCCGTTCGTGAGCGGCGTGCTTGTCGATGAGGAAGGCGTTTTCCCCCTCCTCCACAAGAATGTAGGCGCGGTACAGTTCCCCCACCATTCGCCACTCAGGAGCCTCCGGCATGGGAAGGGAAGCCTGCTCCATTGGCGCTTCCACAGCTGGACAAGGCTTTTTCGCGGCCTCCTGGGGCGGCTCCGGCGGAAGCTGGGGAAGAAGCCCGGTTTTCTGGGAAGGCTCCGGCGGGAAGGGAGCTTTTTCGGGGGCGGCAGCGGCAGACCGTGGGACGAACACCGGCTCCCGGAGGGGAAGGGCGCCTGCGCTGGGGAGCTTTGCCGCAGTCGCGGCGGCAGCATTTGCATTTGGTTTGGGAGCGTCCTTCATGGCGGCGGTAAAGACGCGGAACTCTTCCGGCTGCATAGTGCGGAAAAAGTCGGGTTTTGCCTGGGAAACCGCCTTCTGTTCCGCCGGTTTCCCATCTGCGGGTTCCTCTGCTTTCCGATGCCCAAACTGCATTTGAGGGCGGTCAGGGGTTTGATTCAGCACGGACAGCACGCCGTAGTGAACGCAGTCAAATACTGCCTTTTCGTTTAAGAATTTCACCTCTGTTTTTGCCGGGTGGACATTTACATCTACCGCGTCCGGAGGTATGTGGAGATGGAGCACGCAGGAGGGGAATTTCCCCACCATGATCTGGTTGCGGTACGCCTCTTCCAGAGCGGAGATGAGAAGCTTCGATTTTACCGGACGGTCATTGACAAAGAAAGTCTGATATCCCCGGCTGGGCCGGGCATCGGTGGGCTTGGATACAAAGCCGCTGAGGCGGTAGCTTTCCCAGTGGGTGTCCAGGGGCACCATTTTTCCGGCATCTCTGCCGTAGACGGGATACATGGCATCCGGCAGCTTTCCTGTGCCTGGGGTTGCGAGAACCTCTTTTCCGTCCCGGAGAAAGCGGATGGCGCATTCCGGATGGGCAAGGGCTTGGAGCTGAACCGCAGCGGATACCCGGCTGCCCTCCACCGTATCGGACTTCATAAATTTCATTCGGGCAGGAGTGTTGAAAAACAGATCCCGGATGATGATGGTAGTGCCGTCAGGGCATCCGGCTTCCTCTTCCTGGGTTACCTGACCGGCTTCCAGATGGAGGCTGACTCCCAGGAGACTTCCCGGGGTTTTCGTCAGCAGGTCGATGCGGCTGACGGAGGAGATGGCGGCAAGAGCCTCTCCCCGGAAGCCCATAGTGCCAATGGCACTAAGATCATCGGCGCTGTGAAGTTTGGAGGTGGCGTGGCGGAGAAAAGCGGTTTTCGCGTCCTCCGGCTCCATGCCGCAACCATTGTCCGTGACCCGGAGGAAGGTCATGCCCCCGTCCCGGATCTCCACGGTGATTTTGCTGGCTCCCGCGTCCACCGCGTTTTCCAGAAGCTCCTTGACCACGCTGGCAGGGCGCTCCACCACCTCACCGGCGGCAATCAGATTGGCAATGTGGGGGGACAGCTGAACGATTTTTGACATAGCGTTACCTCATTTGGAAAATACCGCAAGCGTTGATGATAGTGTGTATGAGGATCGGGGCAAAAATTGTGTCGGACTTTTGCAGACTCCAGGCAAGGCATAGCCCGGCGGGAAGGTATTGCAGAAAGCTCAAAAGAATCTCCAGAGGGCTGTATGTCCCGATGAAGCCTACAATGTGGACGGCGGCAAACACGATAATGGACAGAAGGTAGGCTGCCCACAGGGATTTTCCGGAGATGTGCCGGAAGAACAGACCCCGATAAAAGCACTCCTCAGCCAAAGGAACAAATACCACGGTACCCAAAGCGGTAAGGAAAAAATTTCCTTTTCCCAGAGCCGCAATGGAGGCGTCGTTAAAGTTGTGATAGCCGGGATCCAAAAGCTGGATGCATTTTCCCACCAGCCAGGCGCAGACAAAGTACGCCGCCAAACCCAGAATCACCGCTTGGCAGAAGAAGGCAGGGTGGGCGGTGACCTGACGGAAAGAGCGGCCCAAAAAGCCGTGGAAAATCAGGATCGCCCCAAGAAAATTGATAAGAAAAAACAGGAAATTGATTTCCGCGCTGGAAAGCGGAGTGGGAAGAACCCCGTTGACAGCGGAAAGAATGCTGGGCAGAAGGAAAAGCTGAAATGCCCAGTAGCCCCATCCCCACACCGCTTCTGTGGGGGAAAGGCCGGGAGACGCTCCGTTTCGGTTACGCATAGCTCAGTTCAACATCTTTCGCAGTTTATATAGTTCATTCATGGCCTCAATGGGGGTCATGGTCTCCACCGACAACGCCCGAAGAGCGTCGCAGACCTGACGATCCGTCATATCAATCATGCTGACCTGATCCTCCGGCTCCTTGGGAGTGGCGGCGACAGGGGCAATGCCCGTTTTCTCCAACTCCGCTAGAATTTCCCTGGCCCGATTTGTCACCGAGGAGGGCAGTCCCGCCAGCTTGGCGACCTCAATGCCGTAGCTGTCGTCGGTAGCGCCGGGGACAATCTTGCGCAGGAAGATCATTTGGTCACCCCGTTTCTTTACGGCAATGTTGTAATTTTTTACATTGGGAAGGCTGTCTTCCAGGGAGGACAGCTCGTGATAGTGGGTGGCAAACAGTGTTTTCGCTCCCAGCCGCTTGGGGTTGGCGGCGTATTCCAGCACCGCCCGGGCGATGGCCATGCCGTCGTAGGTGGAGGTGCC
>CAZCLX010000082.1:0-7632 GCA_964499615.1 uncultured Oscillospiraceae bacterium | reverse complement strand
CCAGCATCATGGGATGTTCCGTAATCCCATAGACCAATACAAGGTATACATTCTTTTTTTGCTATCAAACAGACATTTGCGCGGTGTTGCCCTAAAACCTTTGGCCGCGTATAGTAGAACTTCCTGGGAAGTCAGGATGGAATATCAGTATGACATAGCAACCGCGCAAGTTCTATCCAGTCGCAGCCCTCAAATTCATAATGGGTGCAGCCTGCTGGCGCTGCGCTGGGGCCAAGCGCTGGGTTTGCTTCGACTTGATCCGGAGGGGTCAGGTTTGTATGCATATAAAGTGTGGCAAAGCCCGCTTTCTTTGCGCCGGAGATGTCCGTCTGGCGGTCATTGCCGATCATCAGACATTTTGCGGGATCCAGATGCTGCTCATCAATTAGCGTGTGGAAAAAACGCGCGTCCGGTTTCCGGCAGCCATAATCAGAAGAAAGGTAAATGCCGTCAAACTGTTCACCTAATCCCAAATATCGCAGTTCGTACTCGGTAAAGATTTGTTGTGCATTGCTCAGCAGCCACAACCGATAACCTTTTTTTCGCAGTGTGGACAGAGCTTCAAGAACGTTTGGATAAAGCTTGATATAGTCGATGGAAAGAACGCGGAACATTTGGGCGGCATTGACGCCGAGAATATCAGCGTTGGCGTCCACGCCCTTCCGTTGAAACAGTTCGGTCATTACCTGTTCAAAGGGAATATCCGGGAAGTACTCATAGGATTGGCCGGCTTTCGCTTTCCGGGCAGCCATAGCAGAGGAGAATGCCTGCTTCAGTTCCGCTCCGGTATAATGGGCGCCGTAAAAACCGAAGTAAATGGCTGTTTTTTCCCAAACATCATCGGTCTCATCTGTGTGAATATCCAGCAAAGTGCCGTACAGGTCGAAAATCAAATCGGTATATTTCATTTCATATTCCTCTGCGTTATATATTGCATCGCCTAACGGCACGAGAATCCTGCTGGCGCAAGTGCTAGCAGGATTCCCGTTTTATAAATTTTGGTTGGAAGGTAATGTGCTGATGCTCCCGCTCCTTGCTGATTAGGCCAAACATCAGGTTGTTAATGTAGCTTGCCATTTCATTGGTGGGCTGTGCAAAGGTGGTAACGGAAGGAAGGCTGTACTGGAGGTACTCCAGACCGTCGAAGCTGATGATTTCCACATCTTTTCCAGGCGCCTTTCCCGCGTCCTGAATAGCGCGGAGAATGCCGGGAACCATAATGTCCGCTTCGCAGCACACTGCGGTAATTTCCGGATGGAGGCGAAGATGGTTCAGCAGAACCTTGTACGCTTTTTTGCATTCATAATCGCCTTCCAGAAAATTGGAAAGATTATGTTCCAAGCGGTGCTCACCCAGGATGACCCGGTACCCTTTTGCCCGCAGACCGTACACACTGTTATCCTGGACAGAAGAAATCACCGTACAGATATCCCTGTGCCCTTTTTTAATGAGGTACTGCATCTGCTTGCAGGCAGTATCGTAGTGACTTACCTGGACGCTGGAATAGCCGGTATTTTCCGCGTGAAAGGGCAGAACGGTGTTGACAAAAATAGCCGGACAGGGAAGATCGTCAAACTCCTCCCTGCTGACTTTTTCAAAGTTACCGCCGATATAGATTAGGCCACCCAATTTGTCTCGCTCAATGTTGGCTTTTAGCTCGCAGAATTTTTCCTGCTTGTCCTGAACATAATAATTATCATGAATTGTGACAAGAGAATAGCCGGCATTATGGATATTGATGGACATAATATGCTCCATGACGCCGTAAAGACCGTTATACACGCTTTCCGTCACCATTCCGATCCGGGGATTGTCTCTGCCGGATTTGGAGGAACGGGCATTGGCTTTTGGATCGTACTGATTTTCTTCAATGATTTTTAAAACATGCTGCTTGGTTGCCTCACTGATATCTGAGTAATTATTCAGCACTTTGGAAACGGTGCCAGGGGTAACAGCGGCAAGCCTTGCAATTTCCCGAATGTTCATTCATCCCTCCGTAATGCGAATGGTTTATTTCCCGGTATCCTCCAGAACCTCTATCGGTGTGATCCCCAGCTCCCGCAAAGCCTGCTGGGCTTTCGGCATACATTCGTCCCAGACCTGGGACGGATCGTGGCAGTCGGAGCCGATGATCACGCGGAAATCGGCGCCGGATACCTTGCGCCAGAAATTCACGTGAGGATACATATACCGCTTTCCATCGGGGTAGTCATGCAGCCCCCTGCGGTAACCATTGGCATTGAACTCCAAAATTGTATTTGTCTGTGCGGCGGCATCCAGAATGATTTCTGTGGCGGCGTCGCAATTTTTGTCCCAGGCGAAAGGCCGCATGGCAAACAGATCCGGATGAGCCAGAATATCGAAGTATCCTGTTTTCATAGCCTCGGCCGCCGCCTTGGCGTAGAGCAGATAGACATCGGTGCCGGAGACCTGGGTGGTGATGTTGATCAAATTTCCCCCATTATCCAGGAAAAAATGCTCACCTAAGATCAGATAGTCGGTCTTATCCTGATCCCGGAGCCTTTCGTAATAGGAGCAGTATTGCGGAAGATACTCAATTTCCAGACTTTTCTTTATGATAATATCAGAAGCGTGAAGTTTTGTCAACCGGTCAACGGCAGAGAAATATTCCTGCAGCTCCCTGTATGGCATACGCAGCCCAAAATCGTGATCGGGAAAGGGGGCGTGATCCGAGAACCCCAGGATGGAAACCCCCGCCTCCAAGGCGGAGGCAACGTAGTCTTCCTCGGTGCCGCCTGCGTGGAGGCAGCGCTTCGTGTGTGTGTGGTAGTTGGTTTTCATTTTAATTTCCCTCTTCTAAAACAAGAACTTTACGAAACATATAACGAAACAAGTAAAGGAAACCTTTTACTGCACTAGATTGTAACATATCAATATGTCAAAAATCAATACTAAAAACAAAGAATAATTATTAAATATTGCTTGACAACGCCGAATTCCTGTGATATAACTTACATGAGTTGCACGAAACAATAAAAAGTGTTTCGGATGCGGCATATTACAACAGAAAAAATAGAAGGAGACGAACAAAATGAGCAAGAAATTATTCGCACTGATTTTGGCTGCCTGTATGGTCGCCGGACTGTTTGCCGGCTGCGGCAGCACAGATCCCAGCGCCCCCAGTGATTCTCCCAATGAGACCAAAGCGCCTGAGACTCAGGCCGCCAGTGAAGCTCCCACGAACGTCGAGCCGGAAGCGATCAGCCTGCGGGTATGGGCGCCTTCCGAGGATCAGAACCCGGATCTGGGCGCATGGCTGAACACCATGTGCGACCAGTTTAACGAGCTGCACCCGGAGTGGGACATTACCTTTGAATATGGTGTCTGCACCGAGAGCGACGCGAAGAAGCTGGTCCCCCAGGATATTGATGCCGCCGCGGACGTGTTCCTATACAGCTCCACCAACCTGGAGGTCCTGTGCCAGTCCAACGCTCTGGCAGAGCTGGGCGGCTCCTATCTGGACACGGTTTACGCCAATTATCCCCAGGCGCTGGTGGACTGCTGCATGTTTGACGGCGGCCTGTATGGCGTGCCAATGACCACCAATACTTACTTCATGTACTACGACAAGAGCGTCTTCACTGACGAGGATGTTACCTCTCTGGAAGCAATGCTGGACAAGAGCACGGTTGCCTTCCCTCTTGCCAACGGCTTCTATAACGCTGCCTTCTATCTGGCAAACGGCTGCACCTTCTTTGGCGAAGACGGCACTGACCGGGAATCCGGCATCCAGCTGGGCGGCGAGAAGGGCATCGCTGTTACCAACTACCTGGTGGATCTGGTTCAGAACCCCAACTTCATCGTGGCAGAGCCCTCCGACGCCATCTCCATGATGCGGGAAGGCAACTGTGACGCTTACGTCTGCGGTACCTGGCAGGCGGCTCAGACCGAAGAGATCCTGGGCGAAAACTTCGGCGTTGCCATGCTGCCCACTGTCAATATCGACGGCCAGACCCTGCAGCTTAGACCCTTTACTTCCGCCAAGTGCATCGGCGTAAAGTCCACCACCGCTTATCCGGAAGCCGCACTGAAGCTGGCTCTGTACCTGGGCGGCTATGAGGCGCAGAAGGCCCACTACGAGCTGAGAGGCTACGTCCCCTGCGAGAATCAGCTGGTTTCTGAGGTTCAGGACGACCTGATCTGCCACATCGACTCCCAGACCATCAGCCAGATTGCGGTTCCCCGTGGCAGCTTTGCCGAGTTCTCTTATTTCTGGACCCCCGCCGAGAGCATGGGCATTGAGATCCGGGACGGCATCGTGACCCATGAGAACGCCGCCGAGAAGACCGAAGCCTTTAACGTCGCCGCGAACTCCTCCGGCATCGAATAATCGTCAAATACCAAGGGGCTGATAGTATGTTAACGCAAACGAAGGTACAACCTGAAGCTGAGATTAGCGTATTAAGTGCCCTGAAAAATGGTTCTGCTATGGTAGCCCTGTCCGCAATTATCTGGGGATGGGGCTGCCTTATCAGAAAACAGTTTGTAAAGGGTGCGCTGTATTTGGCAGCCGAAGTTCTGATCATACTGTACATGATCCGAACCGGGTTTTACAACTTAGGCAAATTGATTACGCTGGGCGATGTTGAGCAGCAGAAAATTTGGAATGAAGCGAAAAGTATTTATGAATATGTAGATGGTGATCGCTCCCTGACCATTTTGCTTTATGGTATTGTTACCGTAGCTATTTTGCTCCTTGGCATTCTTCTGATTCGCTCCTCGGTAAAGAGCGCGTATAAAGCAGAGCGCACCGTGAAAAACGGAAAGCGTGTTCCCAGCTTTCGCAGGGAAGTAGGGGATCTGTTTGACAGCAATCTGCATAATTCACTGCTGTTTTTCCCCATTCTGGGCGTGCTGGTCTTTACGGTTCTGCCGCTGATTTTTATGACCAGCATGGCGTTTACGAACTACAGCATTTTGGACAACAAGCTGGTCCTGTTCGATTGGGTGGGGCTTAAGAATTTCCAGCGGATCCTGGATCTCAATGGCACCATAGGTCAGACCTTCTGGTCCGTGCTTGGCTGGACGGTATGCTGGGCACTGATCGCCACATTCTCCAATTATGTTCTGGGACTTCTCCTGTCCCTATACATCAACTGGAAAGAGATCAGAGGCAAGAAATTCTGGCGGTTCTGCTTCGTGCTGACAGTGGCCGTGCCCCACTTTGTTACGCTGCTGATCATCCGTCAGATGCTCCAGCCTACCGGCGCAGTCAACGTCCTGCTTCAGAATCTGGGGTGGATTACGTCACCGCTGCCTTTCTTCACGGATACCACCTGGGCAAGGGTGACGGTCATTCTAATTAACATTTGGGTCAGCGTTCCCTATGTTTTGCTTCAGGTTACCGGTATTTTGCAGAACATTCCTGCGGAACTTTACGAGTCCGCGCGCGTGGACGGCGCCGGCCCCATCGTTACCTTCTTTAAAATTACGCTGCCGTATATGCTGTTTGTTACCACGCCTTACCTGATCACTTCCTTCACCGGAAACATCAACAACTTCAACGTGATCTTTCTTACCTCCCAGGGCCTGCCCAGAGCGGTGGAATCTACGGCGGGCAAAACGGATCTGCTGATCACCTGGCTGTATAAGCTGACCATCGATAACCAGTATTTCGATATCGGCGCTGTGATTGGAATTATGACCTTCGTAACATTGAGTATTGTTTCGCTGGTGACGTTCCATTACAGCGGCTCGTATAAGAATGAGGAGGGCTTCAGATGACACTCAGCAAACAAGCGACGCGTAAAGTGAAAAAGCCGCTGCGGAAGCGGATCATGATCGTCATAGCTCACGTTATTCTGGCAATCCTTGCCCTGATCTGGCTGATACCGATTTTCTGGGTGCTTCTCACCAGCTTCCGGGGAACAAAAGGCTCCTACAGCTCCACCTTCTTCCCCACGGTTTATTCCCTGGCAAACTATGTGAAGCTGTTTACGGACTTCTCCGTGTTCAATTTCCCGCAGATGCTGATCAATACATTGATCGTTGCTGCGGCAAACTGCCTGCTGTCCACCTTCTTTGTGGTGTCGGTAGCGTATACGCTGTCCCGTCTTCGCTTTAAGTCCCGGAAAAGCATTATGAACATGGCTATGATCATCAACCTGTTCCCAGGATTTATGGCAATGATTGCCAACTACTACATCTTTAAGATGCTGGGCTGGACTAACGGACCGATGCTCCGGGTGGCAATGGTTGCCGTTTACGCCGGCGGCGCTGGTGTTGGCTATCACATTGCAAAGGGCTTCTTTGATACCATTCCCATCGCCCTGGATGAAGCGGCGATGCTGGACGGCGCCACCAAGTTCCAGGTTCTGATCAAGATCATTATGCCGCTGAGTAAACCAATCATTGTCTACACTCTGCTGACCTCCTTTGCCGGACCTTTCAAGGACTTTATGCTGGCGAAGGTACTGTGTGGGCCGAACAAGGATTACTTCACCGTGGCTGTTGGTATGTATCAGATGCTGGAGAAGGAGTACATTGACCAGTGGTTCTGTAGCTTCGCGGCTGCCGCTGTAATCATCTCGATCCCCATTGCGACCTTGTTCCTCTTAACCCAGAAGTACTATGCCGCAGGCGTCAGCGGAGCAGTAAAGGGTTAATTTTCAAAAATGGATGGATACCGCAGACGCGTTCCCGAATACGGGAAGCGATATACGGTATCCATCTTTTTCTTAAGTAGGAGACAAATTATGTCGGATTTGCGAAAAAGATTTGGGTTTCGGCTGCCCCAAATAACCGGGCGCGGACTGAAAATATTTTCGGCGGTGATTCTGCTTTTGACCAATATCAGCAGAGTGATTCTGGAAAAAGGCTTGATTCGGGTTGACGATTACTCCGCGTCCCAGCTCCTGGAAGCGATGGATGAATCGCCCAGCTTGGTGTATCTGTCCGGCGCGGCATCCGTTATGCAGCTGCTGGCAGGGTTGGCGGTGCCGGTGTTTGCGCTGCTGCTGGTGGAGGGATTTTTGCATACCAGAAGCTTTTCCGGATATTTAGAGAGGATCACTGCCACGGCTCTGATCAGTGAAATTGCCTATGATTTCGCAATGAGCGGAAGGTTTCTGGAATTTTCTCAGCAGAATCCTATGCTGGCACTGACGGTCTGCCTGATTATGATGTATCTCATGGGGCTGCTGGACTCCATGGCAAGGGTGGAAAAGGGAATCGGCAGATTTCTGATCGCGCTTTGCGCCGTGTTTTGGGTGGTCGCCCTGCGGGTGGAATACGGGGTGGAAATGGTGCTGCTGACCACAGTTTTCTACTGTTTTCGGAAGCACAGCGGAGTAAAGATCCTGCTTGGTGTCCTGGTCAGCCTGATGGAGCCGCTGGGGCCGATGGCGTTTATTGGGATCGGCTACTATAACGGCTCCCGGACACTGAAATGCTCCAAATATGTGTACTACGCGCTTTACCCCTTGCAGCTGTTGATTTTGGGCACCGTCACCCGGTGCTTTCTCCTGTGACCCCTGCCAATGTATTACGTATTCCCCTCTATCCCAATATAGAACCTGGATGATTTTAATACCGATCTATAAATGAGCAAATTCACAATGTGCATATCGGCTTTAGTCAGCAACAGTAGAAACAGCGACAGCCCGGGTCAAT
>CAZCLX010000081.1:0-7826 GCA_964499615.1 uncultured Oscillospiraceae bacterium | reverse complement strand
TTCTGAATTTACTATACCACATTCATGCTCAAGATCAAGGAAAATTTCTCTGATATGCGTGACCCCTCGGCAGAGTTATCTGCCGAGGGGTTTACGCTATGCTTTCCAAATGACCGGCAGGGAGTCAGGGCCGGGGTAGCCGTCCTGGGGGACCTGTTGCTTTACGGTTCTGCCGTGAACCTGAAGGGAGAGCTTCCGGACTCCGCCGGAGAGGTAATCCATGCTTTCTCCGTCGTCCCAATAGTGGGTGTGGCTTCCGGAACCCGGGAACACCTCCAGGGCTTCCTCCCGGATCTCCTCAACGGACTGGGGCGTTCCCTGGGATACGGGAATGATGGCCCCTGCCCGGGCAAAGAGGGGCAGCCTCTCCAACGGCGCGTCCGCCAGAATATACTTCCCGCCGGTATAGCGCTTTCCGGTGTAGTAGTCGTACCAGACGCCCCTGGGCAGGTACACCGCCCGGGCAGTGACGCCGGGGGTCATTACCGGCGCGGCAAGGAGGTTCGGCCCCACCATACACTGGTCGGTCAAAGACCGGCACATGGGATCCTCCGGAAATTCCAGCACCAGAGGCCGCAGCATGGGAAGGGACTCATGGGCAAGATCGTATAGGTAGGGTAGCAGATGATACCGTAAATCCAGGGAGATCCGGCAGGCGTCCATAGTTTTCTGCCCAAAGGCATATAGCTCCTGATTTCGGGTACCCTTGGCGTAGTGAACCCGGAAGAAGGGACTGATGGCTCCAAGCTGACACCACCGGATCAGCAGCTCCGGGGTGGTATCGGAGCCAAAGCCTCCTACGTCGGACCCTACGGTGTACATTCCGGAAAGTCCCAGGTTCATCATCTGAGTCAGAGCCAGCTGCAAATGAGCCCAAATGGATTGATTGTCTCCCGTCCATCCGGCGCAATACCGCTGAGAGCCGGAGCAGCATGCCCTTGTCAGGACAAAGGGACGGCGGTTGTCCGCCTCCAGAAGGCCCTGGTATGAGGCTTGGCCCATATAGTGGCCGTACAGGTTGTGAACTTCCTTGTGGCTGCCGGCCTGGAACTTCACGTCATCCGGCAGGGGACCGGTAAAATTAGCCGGTTCGTTCATATCGTTCCAAACGCCCCGGATTCCGGCATCCGTGAGAATTTTCATTTTGCTTCCCCACCAGTCCCGGACATCCTCCCGGGTAAAGTCGGGGAATACGGCCTTACCAGGCCATACAGCCCCTTCATAGACGCTTCCGTCGGGATTTTTGGCAAAATACCCCTTTTCCATCCCTTCGTCATACAGAAAGTACCCCGGATCCACCTTGACGCCGGGATCGATGATGCACACCGGCTTTACATTCTGCTCTGCCAGGGCCCGCGACATGGAAGCCGGATCCGCAAACCGGCTGTGATGGAACGTAAATACCCGGAAGCCCTCCATATAGTCGATGTCCATATGGATGCCGTCCAGAGGCAGACGGTTACTTCTCATGGTGTCCACCGTTTCCAGCAGCTCCCGGGCGGTGTAGTAGCTCCAGCGGCTTTGATGGAAACCGTAGACCCATTTCTGCTGCAAGGGAGAGCGGCCAGTAAGGGCGAGGTACTTCTCCAGTACCTCTTTCGGATTTTTTCCGGGGATCATATAGTAGTCCAGCGCACCGCCGTCGTGGGACCAGTAGTAGTAATCGTCCTGCTCCTTTCCAAAGTCAAACCGAGTGCGGAAGCTGTTGTCCGGCAGAATCCCGCAGCAGCCGTCGTCCGAATAGACCATAAAGAAATGGATGGACTTGTACAGACTGCGGAAATTGTCGCAGTGAGGCTTGGGGTCATCGGTGTTCCAGTTCTCGTAGGCGTAGCCCCGCTTGTTGAGGAAACCGGTTTTGTCTCCCAGACCGTAGATGGCTGCCCCGGCAGGCAGCTCCTTACATACTTCAATGGGCCACCGCTTGGAGCCGGGAAGGAACTCCTCCGGAATGTGCCCCTCGCTCATGAGCTGCTGAACCTCTTCCGGGGGCAGGGAGGTCCTGGGGGTGCGCTTGCCTGGGTAATCCTGGCAGAGAAGGCGTCCGTCGTAGTATAGCGCCATGCCGTTTTCCGGCTCCAACGCCACTTTCCCCCAGATGAGCCGTTCACCCTCCTGGCGGGCGGTACGGCTGCGTATTTTGGCGGAAACCATTGTGCTGTTTTTATGTTTCCCGTCGGTGACCCGGACGATGCCGGGAAGGGGCATGCTCACCCGCAGACCCGTCTGAGTAACCGCCGCGCCGTGAGTCCACTGCATTGTATCTTCCTCCTGATGTGATGATGATTATGTTATACAAAGGGAAGGATCAGCTTTATCCCTGCTTTTATAAGAGGGATCCCCAGAGGAATCAGCAGCAGTGTGCAGCACAGGACGATGCCCAAAACCGCCAGAAGGATCCCCAGGGGGAGCTTGACGCACAGCCACAGCATTGCTGCGGCAACGGCGCCGGTGAGGTAAAACGCAAGCCCAAACAGGGCACTGAAAATGGTAAGAACCAAAAAAGTGATCATGATGGCTCCTTAATTGTTTACACCGTGGTGGGAGGTGGGACTGTTTTCTTCCAGTGGAAGGAACTGGTAGCCGTTTTCCAGTCCCCAAACGATAATATCCTCCACCGCCTCCACGCTGTAGGGGTGGATATCGTGCTGCAAGACCACGCTGACCCGGTGAGTCTGAACGCCCTCCTGGACATTCTCCAGCACCTTTTCGGCGGTGCGGGCACGTCCGGCGTCGTCGCTGTCCACGTTCCAGTCGAAGTACTGGAACCCGGCGTTCTGAACTGCCTCGGTGAGGGTGGTCATGATGCCTTTGTAATACTTGCGGCTGATGGTGTTGGAGCTACCGCCGGGGAACCGCATCAGGGTGGTACGGATGCCAGTCTCATTATAGATGATTTCCTGCTCTCCCAGCAGATCATCAAAGAAGGCCTCCGGGCTGGAATAGATTTTTTCGTAGTCGTGGCACATGGAGTGGATGCCAATGCTGTGACCTTCCTGGACAATCTTCCGAAGAAGCTCCGAATTTTTTCCGCCTACCACGAAGAAGGTGGCTTTCACATCATGCTTTTTGAGCACATCCAGAAGCTCCTGGGTGTATGAACCGGGACCATCGTCGAAAGTCAGGTAGATGACTTTTCCTTCCGGCGTTACTGTGGGCACCGGAGCCTGGGCAGCCACCGTCACATGACGAACCGCGGTAGCGGTGTTCCCCCGGCTGTCGGAAACGGTGTAGGTGATGTCGTATGTCCCTGGGGTGAAACGGTCTACCGTGCCCTCCACTGCTACCGATTGGGTCAGATCGCCGTCTAAATTGTCCTGCGCGGTATATCCTGGTTCCTCATAGCCCAGGGCAACGGAAACGGTAAGATCCGCGTCTCCTGTCAAAGTAATGACCGGAGGCTGGGTATCCACAATGGGGATTTCCCGCTGGGCGTAGCAGGGGTTTCCGGAGGAATCCAGCACGGTGTAGGTGACCAGACCCTCTGTCTCCGCCCGGATCACCCGGTCAGTAATGTCCCCGTCATAATTATCCGTTGCGGTATAGCCGACTTCCTGATAAGGCGTGTTGGCGGGAGGGCCTTCCGGGGGATCCGGGGTCAGGGTAATGACCGGCGGCTGCGTGTCCACCACCAGGACGGCCCGGGAAGTTTCCCCGTGAAAGCCCAGCAGCGACGCCCGGTAAAGAATGGTGTTTCTCCCCAGGTGGCTGCCGTCCACCGTGCCCTCTGACTGCACCTGGATAGGCAGGGATATTCCGTCCTCCCAAAGCAGGCTGCCTTTCAGCACGGCCTGCGCACCCGGATCCTCATAAAGAGCGCCGTATTCCAGCGTCATTTTCTCCGAGCCATCCAGGACAATCTCCAGGGTAAAGCGGTTGACCCGAAATACCAGGAATCCTGCCGCGATTAGCAGCAGAAGCGCCGGGAGCAGAATGACCAGCCGGTGTTTTCTCCGGCGTCGATGCCGGGGACGCAGAATTTGTTCTTCCATCTCTTTTTCTTCCTTTATGTGAGTTTACATAACTATACACCATATTTGACAAAAAAGGAAGAGGTTTTTTCAATTTTAATATTTTCTCAAGGACCTGTAATGCCCAGCTCCTCCGGCTGGAACCGGGGGCAGACGCTTTCCGAGGTAACGATCACCGAGGCGGCAAGGTGGGAGCCGATCTCGCAGGACTGACGGAGGCTTTTTCCGTAGGTCAGGCCGATGGAGGCTCCGGCGCAAAAGGCGTCGCCGGCTCCGGTGGTGTCCTTTACGTCTACGTTTCGGGCAGGGCACCAGCCGTAGTCTCCGGAAGTGTCGGCATAGACCGCACCCTGGCTTCCCATGGTGACGATCATGCTGGGGATCTGGGCGGCGCGAACCAGCTGGGAGAGAATTTTCGCCATTTCCTTCGGAGGGGTTCCCGTATAGTCCTGGGCAAACAGGAGGCCTGCTTCCTGGAGGTTGCAGACGAAGCAGTCTACTTTCCGCAGGAAGTCCCGCCGTTCCTGGGCGATACTCATGTTTGCCACCACGGCGTATACCCGTTTATGATGCTTTTCTGCCAAACGGAACACCCGCTTAATGATCTCCTTGTCCATATCGATCTCCACGATCACGCTGTCCGCGTCCTGGAAAATTTCGTCCCCCTGGGTGTCCAGAATGTTTGCGATGGGCATTAGATCGGGACGTTTGGAAATGGAGGCCACCACATCCCCCTCACTGTCAAATACCGCCAGCCACGTACCCATTCCGTCCCGGACGGGCCGGATATAGTCGGTATTGACCTTGTGGCTGCGAAGCTTTTTGATCACGTCCCCGCCAATGCCGCTTTCGTCCACAACGCTGACAAAGGTGGGACGAAGCTCACAGTTGGCCACATCCTCCGCTACGTTCCTGCCGACACCGCCATGGATCTGCTCCACTCTGCCAACATTTCTACCTGCCGGAATAAAGGAAGACTCCGGATACCCCTTAATATCCACAAATACCGCGCCGATCACTACGATCCCCATAAGCAGCCCGCCTTTCTCTCTATGTAATGAGGAATGGTTTTTGACAGATCCATTATAAAGAAGAAGGTCAGGAAAATCAAGTCCGGGTAAAAAAGGGAAATCCTCCCGGATTTCCGGCAGACTTGACTTATTCACCGATTTATTGTATAATTCATAATCATTCATGAAGATTTTCCGGGAATGGAGACAAGTTATGAAAAAATTACTTCGGATCCTGGTTCCGCTGCTGCTGGTGGCAGTGATCCTTGCCAGCGTATGGTGGTATTTATTCCAATATGACCGGGCGTTTACCCGGGATGTACTGCTGGCGCAGGCACGGTTCCAGGACCTGCACGGCAACGCCCGCCTTTCCGCCTGGTTTTACGATATGGCGTTTGAGTTTTCCGGACGGGATGAAAATGTTGCCATTGAGTTGGCAAACCAGTATATTGCCGCCGGGAACTACACCAAGGCAGAGGCGACGCTGTCCAATGCCATCCATACCAGCGCTACGGTGGAGCTGTATACCGCTCTGTCCAAGGTATATGTGGAGCAGGACAAGCTGATGGATGCCGACGCTCTTCTCAATGGCATTTCCGATCCTCAACTCCATGCCCAGCTGGAGGCAATGCGCCCCGCTGTGCCGGAGGCAAACTATGAGCCGGGATTTTACAGCCAATATATTTCCGTCGCCCTGTCCGCATCCTCCGGTACGATCTACTGCACGGACAACGGGGAATACCCTTCCGTCAGCGATCCGCCCTATGCTCAGCCGATGGAGCTGGAGGCAGGGGAGACGGTGATCACCGCGATCAGCGTGGGAGAAAACGGGCTGGTTAGCGCTCCGGTGACCCTGGGCTATACCATAGGCGGCGTCATTGAGCCGGCGATTTTCACGGAGCCTGCTGTGGAAATTGCCGTTCGGGAGCAGCTGGGAATTGCCTCCGATAAGCTCCTCTATACGAATCAGCTGTGGACCATTACGGAGTTTACCTACCCGGAGGATACGACCTGCCTGGATGACCTGCGCCTGATGCCGTATCTGAACAGCCTGACGGTTCAGAATATGCAGATACCCGATATCAGCCCCCTGTCTGGACTTGCTTCCCTGAACCGACTGGATCTGACGGGATGTTCCCTTCCGTCTTCCGCCGTGGAAACCATCGCGGCGCTGCCGGAGCTGCGGGAACTCATTCTGACGGACTGCTCTCTGAGCACCATCGCCGGTATGGAGCAAGCGCAGAAGCTGACCTATCTGGATATCAGCTCCAACACTGTTCGGAATCTGGAGCCGCTGAGCAAGGTCATTACGCTGACAGAGCTGAATATGGGGCACAATGCCATCACGACATTGGACGCGATCTCCGGACTGACCAACCTCCAAAAGCTGGATGTTTCCTATAATTCCATTACCAGCCTGTCACCGGTGGGAGGTCTTCTCCGGCTGACTGCCCTGGACGCTTCTCACAATCAGATCGCCTCTGTGGAGGGACTTCCCGCGCTGGGCGTTTTGGAGGATCTCGCCCTGGATTACAATGCCTTTACCGATATTGCCGATTTGGGCGGAAATGTGTCTCTTGTAAACCTGACGGTTTCCAATAACGCATTGACGGATATTTCCACTTTGGATGGACTGACAAATTTGGAGGTATTTGACTTCTCCTATAACCAGGTCACCGCTCTGCCGGCCTGGTCGTCAGACAGTCATCTTCGGATCATCGACGGCTCCTACAACCAGCTGGAGAGCCTGGAACCGCTGCGGGGCATGGGCAATCTGACCTTTGTCAGCATGGACTACAATGCCCTTACCAGTGTGGACTGCCTAGAAAGTTGCTATAACTTGGTGCAGGTAAACGTCTACGGCAACGAGATCAGTGATGTCTCTGCCCTGACGGATCAAGACATCATCGTGAACTATAACCCCACCGTATAAAGAGAAACCCCCTTGCGGAGAACCCTGACTCCGCAAGGGGAAATTTTCGTGCGCCCGGCATGGGCAAAATCTAACGGGTGAAAGTCCCGAACCGACCCGGTAGCGGGAAGGGTATAGCTGAACACCAAGGGTGTCTGCCGCGAGGCAGGATCTGAAGGAAGGTGTAGGCAAATCTCCGGCCTGACGAACAGAAACCTCATACAAGGCTGTAAACAAGGATAAGGCTGCTAAACAAGTCAAAATCCAAAAGCTACACGGAATTGGATGCAGTAAATGGGGTGGATAGATGGAGCGAATCACGGCCCGGGAAAACCTGAATAAGGCCTGTACGAAGGTACGTCGGAAGAACGGAGCCGGAGTTTGCAGAGACCAGCTATGGGTTCCGCCCCAGACGGAGCGCCCACCAAGCGATTGAAAAGCGTCTGGAGTATGACAACACAGACTACCGGTGGACAGTGGATATGGACTTGGGAAAGTTCTTTGATACAGTCAACCAGGACAAGCTGACGCAGATACTCAGCCGGAAGATAAAAGACGGCAGGGTGATTTCCCTGATCCGGAAATATCTGAAAGCTGGGGTCATGGTGGGAGAGGAGCACCAGGAGACAGAAGTAGGTGTGCCACGGGGAGGGAACTTGTCCCCGCTGCTAGCGACATCATGCTGAATGAACTGGACCATGAGCTGGAACGCCGGGGGCACCGCTTTGTGCGCTATGCGGATGATATGGTAATCTTCTGCAAAAGCAAGCGGGCAGCCCAGAGAATACTGGAGCATATTCTGCCCTACATCGAAGGGAAGCTATTCTTGCGGGTGAACCGTGAGAAGACGAAGATTGCGGATATAGGGAAGATACTTAAGTTTCGGAGAAAAGCAACAATAGTAGGGGATAGCAGGAAGTGGGAAGCAAAAGC
>CAZCLX010000080.1:0-7876 GCA_964499615.1 uncultured Oscillospiraceae bacterium | reverse complement strand
GGGACAAAAGATCCGCCATCCAGCCGCAGACGATTTGTTCAGAGTTTCCATAGAATTCATTCTGGAGAAAATGGACGCTAACCCGCGTGGAAAAGCGGATCGTTACCGCGTCCGAAGGGTAGAAGCGGAAAATCTTTGAGCATGATATTCCAAAGCGCGGGCCGTTCCTTTCGGAGCGGCCCGCGCTTTGAAATGTGGTCAGCTATTCACTAATACTGATATTCACCCATTACAGGGTCAAATAGGCTGCCAGCAGCTTTAAGCTGTTGTACACCCCGTCAATGTGGCTGCGCTCATAGCCGTGGCTGGCGTAGACACCGGCGCCGATCAGACCGTGGCGGATGTCCGCACCGGCGCTTAAGGTTGCTTCCACATCGGAGCCATAGTGGGGGTAGACATCTACGGCGTAGTCCGCACCGCTTTTCTTCGCTGCCTGGATCAGTTTCCCAACTACGTCATAGCTGTAGGGGCCGCCGGAATCCTTGGCACAGATGGATACCTGGCGCTCGGTGCACTGCAGGCCGTCTCCCACGCAACCCATGTCCACGGAAATCGCCTCGGTGACATCTTCCGGTACGGAGGCACAGCCGCCGTGACCCACTTCTTCGTATACCGTCACATGGACGTACACATGGCGCTTGGGAGTGAAACCGGTGTCCCGAAGATATTTCGCAAGCCCCAGCAGGATTCCTACCGACAGCTTGTCATCCAAAAACCGGCTTTTGAGGTAACCGGATTTCGTGCGACGGGTGCGGGGGTCAAAGCAGACAATGTCTCCTACTTCAATTCCCAGCGCTCTGGTATCCGCGGCGGAGCGAACGTCCTCGTCCAGCACCACTTCCACCGTATCGAAGCTGCGCTTGGTATCGGAGTAGCTCCCATTTACATGGATGGATGGGTTGCACAGCTGGGCAGTGCCTTCGTAGATTTTCCCGTCCCGGGTGTAAACCCGCACGTTCTCCGCCTCGCCGTTGTTGGCGTTCATCCCTCCAAGGGGGGTCAGGTGGAGACGCCCGGTGCCCTTGATTTCCGCCACCATAGCGCCCAGGGTATCGGCGTGGGCTTCCAAAAGAAGTCCTTCTCCTGTTCCGCCCAGATCCGCCAGCACGCCGCCCTTTTCCGTAAGCTTGACGGGATAACCCAAGCTTTTGAAAGCTTCCTTTACCCATTGAGCCGCAGCAGCGGTAAAACCGGTGGGGGAATCGATCCCCAGCAGCGCCGCTGCCTGTTCCCAGGCATAGTCCGCGTAAATTTTGTCCATTGTGATTTCGCTTCCTTCCTTTATTCTCCCAGCAGTAACAGCTGCCAAACTCCGGCGATCTCCCGGAGGAAATGGTTGACTTTTTGAGAAAACCGGGAGGTTTCTGCCGGCACCCCAACAAATTCCACTCCGCATTTTCTTGTCAGCATTCCTGCCCGGCACAGGTGGTATTCGCTGGATACCACTGCGATTTTTTGGGGACGGACGCCGGTTTCCTCCTCGATAAGATCCAGAGAGAATAGAATATTTTCCCGGGTGGAGGTGGCTTTTTCCTCCAGTAGGATACGTTCCGGGGAAATCCCCAGCTTGGTCAGTTCATCGAACATACATTGAGCTTCCGTCATGTGCTCATCCGATCCCTGACCGCCGGAAACCACGGCAATCGTATCCGGATGAGCGGTAAGATAGTCATATGCTCCATAGATCCGGTCCCATAGGGACACAGAGGGGCCGTCCTCCCGAACCTTAGCCCCCAGCACCACCACATATTTTGCCTGATCATCCGGGTCTCCGCGGCTTTCCTTCAGAATTACCACTTCCGTAATCCCGGCTGCCAGGATGCCCAGCGCCAATACGGTGGAGACGGAAAGGGTCAGTCCCCGGGCAAGGCCTGGATGCCTACTACCTAACAGGGGCATTACCGCGTAAAAGAGGACAATGCCAGACAGAGCAACGCAGACCAGTGCGGAAAAGCTGTAGCCAGGAACCATAAACTTAAAAAAGAATGCCAAAATCAGCAGCAGGGCAATAACGCACCAGGGGATCATCCTGCCGAGATGGAATCTTTCCATGGTAACCGCCTCCTTTTCCGTTGAAAAATTCATTTCGCCCATTATAGCACAGTTACCCCAGGAAAACAATCGACTGGACATTAAGAAATCATGAATTCTCATTCAATTGCCTGACCTTGGCTGATTGACAGCGGGGGTGGGGTGTGGTAAACTGTCCAGGAGGAGGGATGAAAATGACGCCTATTGAGCAGCAGATCGAAGGGATCGTAGATGGAATCTTACAGGACTATCAGAACGGACGGAGCATCGACAAGCTGGATCCGTTCAGTCATCCGGATAAAGAAGTGGTCATCGATATCATTACAAAGCTTCTGCGGATCGTCTACCCCGGCTTTTCCCGGGACAAAAGCTACCGGATGTACAATGCCCGGCACAACCTTTCCATGCTCATCGAGGATGTGATGTATAACCTCAACAAGCAGATCGCCATTGCCCTGCAGGGGCAGGCGGAGGATCCGGAGGGCCGCGCCCAGGAAACTTCCATCCGTTTTTTCCGGGCAATTCCCGGTATCCGCACCGTGGTGCAGACGGATTTGGAAGCGTTTTATGAAGGAGACCCTGCCGCCAGCAGCACCGACGAGATCATTTTCTGCTATCCCGGCCTGTTTGCCGTCACCGTGTACCGGCTTGCCCATGTGCTGTATACCATGGGGGTGCCGCTGCTGCCCCGGATCATGACGGAGCACGCACACAGCGTCACGGGAATCGACATTAACCCGGGAGCCACCATCGGCAATTACTTTTTCATCGACCACGGCACCGGCATCGTCATCGGCGAGACCACTGTGATCGGCGACCATGTGAAAATTTATCAGGGGGTCACCCTGGGCGCCCTCTCCACCCGGGGCGGGCAGAGTCTCCGGGGGAAGCGCCGCCATCCCACCATTGAGGACAATGTGACCATCTATGCCGGCGCTTCCATTCTGGGCGGCGGCACGGTGATTGGACGGGACTGCGTCATCGGCTCCAACGTATTTATTACCCACTCCATTCCCCCCTGCACCACCGTCAGCGTGAAGAACCAGGAGCTTTCCTACAAGCCCCGGGCCTGCCAGTCGGAGCAAAAGGCGGAGCCCTTCTGGGAAGAGCAGTAGGCAGGAGACAGTATGCAAAAGACGATCTATGCCCTGGGGTTCTTTGACGGGATCCATCTGGGTCATAAGGCACTGATGGAGGAAACCCGTCGCCTGGCGGCGGAAAGCGGCTGCCGCGCCGGAGTGGTAACCTTTACGAGTCATCCCGACGCTCTGGTGCTGGGCGCTGCCCCGGGACTGATCTGCACCCCGAAGGATCGGGACGATATGCTTCGGGATGCTTTTGCCATGGAAACCGTGGTGAGCCTTCCCTTTGACCGGGAGATGCGGGCAACCCCGTGGCAGGATTTCCTAAATAGGATTATTGGGGAATACAACGCCGCCGGATTTGTCTGCGGCGCTGACTTCCGATTCGGCGCACAAGGGGAGGGCACCGCCCCACTGCTGGAAGACTTCTGCCGGGAGCGGGGGCTATGCAGTCGGGTGGTTCCCGAGCAGTCCGTGGATGGCATCCGGGTTTCCTCCACCTATATCCGCACCCTGGTGGAGGCGGGAGATATGGAGGGGGCCGCCCGGTTCCTGGGCCACCCTTACCGGCTGACCGGAACCGTTGCCCACGGAAAGAGCCTGGGCAGCCGCCTGGGCTTTCCCACCGCCAACCTGCCTTTCCCGGAATCGCTGGCAGCCCCCCGGTTTGGGGTCTACGCCTGTAAGGCAAAGGCGGACAGTGGGTGGTACACCGCCGTCACAAACTTGGGCACCCGTCCCACTGTCTCCGGAAAGGGCATCACCGTGGAAAGCTGGATTCTGGACTATGAAGGCGACCTGTACGGCAAGCCCCTGACCCTGGACTTTTACGCCTTTCTCCGCCCGGAGAAGACGTTCCCGGATCTGGACGCACTGCGCCGGGAGATCCGGCAAAACGCCAATGAGACCCGGGGGTTTTTCCGGGATGCAAAATCCCGGCAGTAAATAGATTGATGATTTCCAAAACCCTTGATTTTTCTCTGGGAATGTGCTATTATAATGCCAGAAGAGGCACCGACGAACGGTTACCTCCCTTGCTTTTAGGAAATTACTCCGTATTGCTTGGCAGGCAGTGGGACGGGGTAATTTCCTTTTTGCCTTTCGGCAAGGAAACTGCCATTACTTGTTTCGGCCAATGTGGTCGAGGACAAGCGCGATGATCGCTACAATCAGCGAGGCAAACAAAAACATTGCATCCAACGCCTCATAAGTAACCATCGTACCACCCCCTTTGCTTTTTCTCCTAGGGGAAAAAGCAGGGAGGAATCCGTCCGCCGTTGTGGTGCCCCTTCCGGGGTTATATGACCAAAAATACCATAGCATATTTTGTAAAATAACGCAACATCAGAATTTGCTTATCTGCATAAAAAGGCCGCCACTTCCCAATTCCGGGAAGTGACCGCCTTTTTTATACTGATATTCAATCAAAATGTTAAATCCGAAGGATTGAACATTTTGATATGAAGATCATATAAGACGAATTTTTGGTATTTTTCATTCCGAAAATACCAAAAATAACAGCGCCGCCAGGCGATGTCTTCTGGATAAAATGAAACCATTTTATCAAAAAAATAGTATTAGTATGCCAAGGTGTTCAGAAACCCTTCCAGCCGGTCAAGGCCCCGCTTCAGCTCCCGGTCACTGTAGCAGTAGGACAGGCGGATATGGCCTTCGCACTGGAAGCAGCTGCCTGGGATCACCGCCAGGCGGGCTTCCTTTAGCAGCCTCATGCAGAAGTCCCAGGAGGGCATACCGCACTTTTGGATATCCGGGAACACATAGAACGCCCCCTCCGGCTCAGGGAAGGATAGTCCCATTTCCCGGAGCCGCCGGGTCACATAGTCCCGGCGCTGACGGTATTTTTCCAGCATGGGGGCGGGATCCCACTTAAGCGCCGCCTCGGCGGCGTCCTGCAAGAAGGTGGGAACGGCGGCGATCTCTCCGGCGGACAGCAGCAGCAGCCGATCCATTACATATCCGGGGCAGACGAGGTATCCCAGCCGCCAGCCGGTCATGGCATAGGGCTTGGAAAAGCTCTGGCAGAGGATGGTCTGCTCCTTCAGAGACCGATCCAATGTCAAATCTGGACAGGGGCCATAGCTTAATTGGCTGTACACATTGTCGCAGATCAGGAAAATGGGCTTGCCAAGGATGGCGCTTTTTACCGCCCGAAGGCTTTCTTCGTTCAGCACCACTCCGGTGGGGTTACAGGGAGAATTAAGGACGATTGCCTTCGTTTTCTCCGTGATCACCTGGGAAAGGGCTTCCTGGGTGATCTGGAAGCCGGTTTTGCTCACGTCCAGGTTTACCGGCTTCCCACCGGCTGCCAGGGTAATGGTCTCGTACAGGGAGAAAGCAGGGGTGGGGATAACCACTTCTTCCCCCGGGTTCAGAATCCCCAGAAGGGCGGTGAACAGCGCTTGAGTGGCTCCCACGGTGACGAGAACTTCTTCCGGCGCGGTCTGGCAGCTCCGGGCGGTTTCGTAGTCCGCCACTGCCTGCCGGAGGGACTGGGTTCCCTGATTGGGGGCGTAGTGGGTTCGGTTATCTTTCAGTGCCTGGATGGCGGCATCCTTGATGGGCTGGGGGGTATCAAAGTCCGGCTCCCCGATGGTCAGCATAGCGCAATCCGGCGTCTGCCGGGCGTAATTGGTAAACACCCGGATGCCGCTGCGGCGAAGGGGGGCTAGGTTCTCGTTCAGAGGGATCATTGGTACGCCTCCGCCAGCGCTTCAAAGAAGTCCGCGCCTTTTACCAGAATCTCCTCATTAAAATTAAAGTTGTCGCTGTGGAGCGCCGGGGCATCTCCCGCACCCAGGAAGAAGAACATTCCGGGAATGGTTCGCTGGTACCAGGAAAAGTCTTCGGTAATCATGCTGGGCTTGTCCAGCTCAAAGAAACCCACGGACTTTTTGACCCGCTTATACAGATCCGGAGGATTCATCACCGCCGGGTAGCCGTCGTTCATATAGACGCTGACGGTGCAGCCGGTGGCTCGCTCCACCTCCTTGGCGATGGACACGATCCCTGCGCGGAGGGAGTAAAATACCTCGTCCTGGAACGCCCGGAGGCTGCCTTCCAAGTGGGTGTGCCCGGAAAGTACGTTGCAAACGGTGCCGCTGGTCATGAGGCCGAATTTCAGCAGCCGAAAGACCCGCTTGGGCAGCGCCCCTTCCATGGCCATCACCCGGCGGTAAAATTCCACGCCGGCGGCCAAGGCGTCTATCCCTTCCTCTGCCCGGGCAATGTGGGCGGGCTTGCCGTAGATATCCACCTTCACCTCGCAGGATCGAGACATCATCTCACTACAACGGCTGGCGATGATCCCCTCCGGGATCCCGGGCCAAATATGCATGCCGAAAATCGCCTCCACCCGGTACTTCTGGAACACGCCGGTGCCGCACAGATCCCGGGCGCCGCCGGTGGTCTCCTCGGCGCACTGGAATACCAGCAGCACATTGTGGGACAGGCGCTCTTTTTGGCTCAGCCGCCGGGCAAGCTCTAAAAGCACCGCCATATGGCCGTCGTGGCCGCAGGCATGCATTCTCCCGGCATGGCGGGAGGCAAAGGGCAGACCGGTATTTTCGGAGATCGGAAGGGCGTCCGCGTCCGCCCGGAAGGCGATGGCGTCCCTGGCTCCAAAGTCAAACCAAGCGCAAAGGGTACTTTCCAGAGGCGAAAAAATTTCGCACCCCAATCCCTCCAATCCCCGGCGAAGAAAGTCCATGGTCAGCGGCAGGCAGCGATCCAGCTCCGGAATCTGATGCAGCGCCCGGCGGTCCTCCACAATTTGCATTTTGCTCACCTCATGCTTCATATAGATGGCTCCATTATACATGATTCCCGGGAAGCTGTCAATTTTCTCTTGTCATTTCCTGAAAAAGATGATACGATACAGGAAATATCTTATGGAGGGAAAGAACCATGAACGCACAGGAAATCATTGAGTACATTCGCACCGCGCCGAAGAAAACGCCGATAAAGGTCTATGTTTGGGAGAAAGAGCTGGTAGATTTCCCCGGCTGTCAGGTGTTCCCCGCCGCCCCGGGCTGCAAGATCGTTTTCGGTGACTGGGCGGACGTGGCGCCCGTTTTGGAAAGCCACGAATTTGCCCATCTGGAAGTGGAAAACAATTGCCGGAATTCCGCTATTCCTATGCTGGATTTGAAAAATATCCCTGCCCGAATTGAACCAGGCGCGATCATCCGGGAGCAGGTGGAAATCGGGAAGAACGCGGTGATCATGATGGGAGCTATCCTGAACATCGGCGCGATGGTTGGCGATGGCACCATGATCGACATGGGCGCGGTGCTGGGAGGCCGTGCCACTGTGGGGAAAAATTGCCACGTAGGCGCCGGCGCGGTGCTGGCCGGGGTCATTGAGCCTGCCTCCGCAACGCCGGTGATCATTGAAGATAATGTACTGATCGGAGCCAACGCGGTGGTGATCGAGGGCTGCCGGGTAGGCCACGACGCGGTGGTTGCCGCCGGCGCGGTGGTGGTGGAAGATGTGCCTCCATTTGCTGTGGTTGCCGGATGCCCCGCCCGGATTATTAAAAGGAAGGATGAAAAAACCGCCTCCAAAACCGCCCTGGTGGACGCCCTACGGACAATTTATACTGATATTCAATAAAAATGTTAAATTCGAAGCATTGAACATTTTTATATGAAGATCATATAAGACAAATTTTTGGTATTTTCTATTCCGAAAATAATCGAGTAGGGGAGATTTTCTCTCCCCTCTCACACCACCGTACATGCCGT
>CAZCLX010000079.1:0-8086 GCA_964499615.1 uncultured Oscillospiraceae bacterium | reverse complement strand
GGGACAAAAGATCCGCCATCCAGCCGCAGACGATTTGTTCAGAGTTTCCTTAATAATCAAATCATTTCAGCGCGTCCCGAACCGCCTGAGGGATTTCCGGCGCGGAATCCGTCTGGCTGGGACTGACAGCCAGCTCCACCGTTACCGGCAGACGGGTCGCAAAGAAGGGAAAACTGCCCGAACAGCTGATACTGACATCATCCAGCCAGTTTTCCCGCACGTCTGCCTCCAGGCTCCCCTCCTCCAGACGAATGTCCAGCCCCTCCGTCTTGGCGGCAATGGACTGCTCCACCGTTTCCAATTCCTCCGGGGTCAGTGCCATGGTGTACCGCCCGCTGTCTTCCTGCCGGAGAGACACCATTCTGCCGTCCTCCAGAAACGGAACCGCCAGCAAAAGGAGACTGCTGTAGCCGATTTCGTCATACTCCGTGATCAGGGTTCCCCCGGCGGTACACATCGCGCTGCCGGAGAAATAAACCGCCGCACCCCCCTTTCGCAGACATCCCACAGGAACACTCCCTGTTGCGTCATATTCCAGCGTCAGATTTTCGGAGAAAGTCAGAGTCGCGCAGTCGATCCGCACATCCAGATCCGCTTGGAACCGATCCCGCTCCGCCAGCGCTAACACGCTTCGGAACAGCGGCAGCGCATTGGGATCCCACCGAAGAGTGATGACATCTCGCGACGATTCCTCCGCGTCCAGCACCGCCTGAGGGATCTGGGTATCCAGCGTTCCGCTTTCCAGCACCTGGATATTCAGATCCAGGCGGAAGCTCTCCCCCCGCACCTCCACCGCCAGTCCGGTCAGCCGATCCTCCCTGGCGGTAAGGGTGACCTCAAGACCATCCACGGCGGACACCTTCTCCGCCGCCTCCGGGGCAAGAAATGACAGAATGGATTTTGCCTGCTCCACTCCCGCCTCCGCGCGGTAGGAAACTTCTCCGCCATCCTCCTGACGGGCGATTTTCCCGGTGGAGAAAAGGATCCCAATATGCTCCAGGGTGCTTTCCCACTCCGGCAAAGACGCGGATACCCGGAAAGCCCTTCCGTTTTCCAGGTAGAAAACATTCTCCCACAGGTACAGCCGCTGCTCCTCCGGAAGGAATCCCCAGGTGATCCCGCCTTCCTCCGTTCGGGAGCGGAATACCGCCAGCTTTCCCGCCACCAGTGTCTGCTCCCACTGGGCATCCACGGAGACCTCCATTTCCGTATGATCTGACCCTGCAAAGTCGGTAATCAGGCGGTAGCCCTCCAGCCGCTGGCGCACCGTCATCCGGTAAACAAGCGCCGCCAGCGCTCCCAGGATCAGGATCACCGCTGCCAGCACCGCCAGCCATTTCCTTACTTTCTTCCCTGACTGCATACCGCCACCTCCCAGGTCAGCTGTTGTCATCTACATTCCGGCGCACATGGTTAGGAAGCTTTCCCGCCGCAGCAGCGCCTGGGTGCATCTTTCGCATAGGTAGCTGCCCGTCAGCACCTTGGAGCCTTCCCCACTGCCGCACCGGCAGCAGTCGGGACTGACGGTCACCTTGTTCTTCATAATATAGTAGGCGATGTTGGCGTTATATATTCTGCTGGGCGAGAAAGCGTCAATCTTATTTTCCTCAAGCTTTCCGTATGCATTGATATTGGGATCCCGCACCACGACAGTACCGTCGTCGTTGATCCCCGCCAGGAGAATAAAGTGACCAACCGTGGTAAAATAGCCCTTTCCCTGAAGGGATACCACCGTTTTACCCTCTTTCAGCGCCTGAGAAACATTTTCCCACCGGAAGTCATGCTGCTCCAGGAAAAAACCGAACTCTTGGGGGACGTTAATAAACATGGTGCCGTCGCTGCCGTCGGCGATGCTGTAGATACTGTACCTGTCCGCCAGAACATCCGGGGTATACAGGCTGTCCGTCATATAGGACGCCAGCATTGCCAGCACGGTGATGCCGCAGCCGTGGCGCTCAATGTAGTACCCATCCCCGTAGGGGGCATTGGGATAATCCTGCTGCAAAAAGAGGATCGGCTCCGGGAAACGCTCATGGGCAACGTCCGGATACAGAAACTCCTCCGAAGAAAGATCCACGACATTTTCCGGCGTACCCAGGCTGACGGCGCTGTAGTCCACGGTCATGGGGTATTCCGCTTTCAGCGTCTCCAAAAGAGCCTTGCCCGCGTCCCGGAACCGCTGCTTTTCTCCCTCACCGTACTGGGTTGCCCCCCGGAAATACAGAATGTGGCAGCCAATGTCCGACTGGATCACCGCCACATCCCCAGGCTGCCGGGCTTCGTCAAAGCACCACGCATCCAGGGGGGCGATCAGCTGACCCTGCCGGATCCCGGTGTACAGCCCGCCGAGTTCCCGGGAATTTTCATCGTCGGAATTGTCGTTTACCAGCCGGGCAAAATTTCCCTCCCGGTTTCGGGCAGTCATCCAGTGGTTTTCCCACTTGGCAAGCAGATCTTCCGCCTCCTGCCGGCATCTTCTCAAGCCTTCCTCGTCCTCCGTTTCCGGAAGCAGCAGGCAGTGGCGGATGTCCACGGATTGCTCATCCCCGGACAGTTCCTCCCCGGATACGTCAAAATCATAGCTGCACTGGGTATAGTACATATAGCTCAGATTCATTTCCCGGGCGACGGTCAGCAGATCGTCTTCTCCGGCGCCTGCTCCCGCCAGGTCGGAAACCAGCTTTGCAAGATTGCTGTATCCCTTTTCCGTGCCAAGCGCCGCCAGGGTCTCCGGCAGAGCGTCCAGCCAAGCCTGGTGCATGGAATTGGGGGTGAAGCCGTTCTTATCTTCGTACAGGTACTTTTTTGCCGGAATATCCTCCGTCATGTTCGCTTCGTGAAGTTCCCGGCTCGGCTCGTAATACTCGCTGGATACCGTCTGTATTTCCCGGCTTTTCCCCAGCAGCGCTGCCTGGGCATGCCACTGTTCCAGAGCCGCTCTCAAAAACCAGTGCTGCCAGCTTAAGCCCTCAGCCAGTGGACAAGGCTGGTTTTCCAGGCTCCGTTCAAAGTCCGGGGCAGGTGTCTTTCCGCTCTGCCGGTATTCGCTCACCGCCAGAGCGTAACGGATCCGAAGCTGCCCCAGCGTGAGGACGCAGCCACCCGCTTCCGCCACCGTTTCCTCCCGGGATGATTCCAGGTTCGAACCCGTGTAGGTTCCTTTGCACAGAAGACTTTCCGGGTCGCCGTTTCCCGTCACCGCAAGCTCCGGCTGGGCCTGGGTGGGCTGGGTGCTGGGAACCTGGGCCTGCACAGGCTCCTCCCTTGCGCATCCAGGGGCGCCCAGGAAACAAAGCCCCGCCAGGAGCAGGCAGAGAAGCCTTTTCCCCTCTTTCGCGATTTTCTTCCCCTTCATATCTCTATCCTGTCTTTCCAGTTCAATCCATATAGGACGCGTGGAGTGCGTCCCGCATCGCGTAGTAATTCGGCAAATGCCGCCACCCGCTTGCGGTGGGATGGCTCCCTTCAAAGTGAATTTCCGTGTTGGGAAGAGCCTCCGGCAGCAGCTCCAACGCCTGGTAACCCGGTGTGTCCGTCTTGCTTCTCAGGTTACTCCACCACAGGTGCTTCAGCCAAGGCATTTGGGTCAGAGGCCCCGGATCGCCGGAGGTGCCGCCAAGATTTAGATCCACCAGAGCGGGGCAGCTTACCAGCGGGGAATAGTCCTCCACCGGGGTGTTGAAAATCTCCAAATACACCAGCTCCGTCATTCCCGAAAGAGGGGTCAGGTCAGAAATCCCAGTATCCGCCAGCACCAGATATTTCAGCTTCTTCATGTCCGCAAGGCACTCACAGCTATCCAGGTTCTGCATGTGTCCCAGATCCACCGCTTCCATATCCACACAGTATTTCAGTTCCGCCAACTCCTCGCTTCGCGCCCCGTACCGGTTCCTTTTATAATAGGTAGCGTCGGTGCGGATCTCCAAGCCAAAAATGGTTACCGTCCACACAAACCGGGTTTCCGGATGGCGCTTTCCCAGGGCATCCAGCTCCTGGCTGGAGATACCGGTGTCGCACATAATGACCCGTTCCAGCCCGGTAAAGCAGGGCAGCGCCGCCTCCAACTCCCGGGTATCTTCCATGGGGATCCCGGAAAGATCCAGCTCCCGGATGTCCGTGGGAACCGTCACAGAGGCTACGGTGATGTCAAAGAGCATATCCGTCTGAGGATACGCCAGGGCGACTGCTTTCATGTCCTCCTGGCTCAGTCCGCAGCCGCGAAGGTTCAGCCGCTTCAGTTCCGGAAGATATTCCAGGGCGTTTTCCAGCGTCTCCCGGCTGTCCACCGCCACACCGGACAGATCCAGCTCCACGGCATCCCCCGGGACGGTTCTGCCGCCCAGATCCACACTCCAGGAAAGCCGGATATGGGGATGCTCTGCCTGAAACGCCATCAGCTCCGACCCTTCGGGAAGGGGCTGGGTAACGGTGACTGTGGTAAGCTCCGGGAAATGCTCCAGCTTTTCCGACAGGGTTGACAGCGCCCCGCCGTCAATCGTAAGTTCCTCAGTCAGGTTCTCCACAATCCTGCTTCCAATCGCCACGCCGTAGCGTACGGAAAGATCCGTTCTCCTCCGCCGCAGCGCCAAAAGGGCTTCTTCATCCGGGCAGTCCAGGGCTTCCACCTGCTCCAAATCCTCTAAAAAATTGAGCATTTCCAGATCCTCCCAGGAAAGGGATCGCAGGGTGATCTGCCGGGCATCTGAGGGAACGCTCCCGGAAGAGAGAGGCACCTGCCACCGTATCCGGCACTGGGGAAGGACTTCCTGGATCCGCTGATAGTCCTCCACTGTCAGCGATACATCTCGAAGATCCAGCGTCAGGCTGGTTCGGGGATAAAATCTGCCTTGGATCCAAATTTGGCTTTTCCAAAAGCAGATACCTCCTATCACCGCGCCAAGGACAAGCGCGACGATCAGAATCCATTTCTTTTTCAATGGACCACGTCCTCTCTGTCGATCTCAGGCCGTTCTCAGGCCGCGCCCAGGTACTCTTCCAGACACAGCCCGTTATCCCGCATGGGGAGGGAAACCCGTGTGCCAACGTAGCGGAAATGCCAAGGCTCATAGATAATTCCGGTGATGCTGCTTTTTTCCTCGGGGAACCGGAGAATAAAGCCATATTCCCAGCAGTGCTCCACCAGCCAGGGAACCGAGTCCACGCCTTTTCCGTTGATATCCGCGCTTAGCCCCAGCTGATGCTCACTGGTGCCGGGAAGGGCAACGGACTCCAGCGCCTTTTTCCGAGCCTCGTCGTAGTCCAGCTCGTTTTCCTCCATGATTCGCTCCGTCCGGGTGTCCAGGATATCCAGCTGCTCGTCGTAGCTTCTGTATGTATTGTTAATGGTATATTCGTATCCCGCCGCCTTGCAGTCATCCAGCATTTTCCGCATGGCATCCAGGCAAGTTTCGGATATTTGGAATTCTCCCTCCAATGCGGTCAGATTCGGTTCATAGTCCTTGGGCACCGGGTTATCGGCATTGACCAGGATCACCTGGATCCCATCGGGGGTAAAGTAGTAATACTCCCCGTCGATGCTGTTTGGCCCGGTGGCCATGCCTTCATCCCGGCGGAAGTAGTAGCGGTACTCCCCATCCTGATACCAGCCGGTTGTCATAACACCGTTTTCATCAAAGAAGAACGTTCTGTCGCCAAACGTCTGCCAGCCGGTGGCGACACCGCCTTCCGGCAGATAGTAAAACCTTCCTTCCTCCAGGTCGATCCAACCGTGGAATATGGAGCCGTCTTCCCAGAAGTAGTAGGGGATTCCATCGACGATCAGCGCCCCGGAAGCGGGCGTTCCGTCCTCATTTAAATAGTATTTCTTATCCAGATCCAGCCATCCGGTGGCCATGGAGCCGTCCTCTTTAAAATAATAGCGACTTCCATCCAGCTCCTGCCAGCCGGAAACGGCTTTTCCGTCCTGCCCCAGATAGAACCGGTTTTCCCCGTCCTCCTGCCAGCCGGTGAGCATTTTTCCGTCGGAGCCAAACCGGTAGCGGCTGCCGTCCAGCTCCTGCCAGCCGGTGGCCATGGCCCCCAGCCCGGCTCCCATCTCCCCGCTGGTGGAAAAGTAGTACCGCGATCCCTCCAAGTCCTGCCAGCCGGTGACCATGGAAGTGTCCGGGGCAAAATAAAAGAAAACCCCCTCTTTTTCCAGCCATCCGGTGATTCGCTTGCCGTGGAAATCCTTATAGCAGTACACCCCGTCCTTGACCACCCAGCCGCTGCGATCCACATTAGCGTCAAACCAAAGCCATCCCAGGATCCCGGCGGCGATCACAGCCAGGGTAATTAAGATAATCGGAAGAATTCGGCGTTTTTTCGTCTTCATATTTCTGTACCAGCGCCTCTCTGCCATGTGTATGATACTATATTTTACCACGGGTCGGGAAAGATTGCAATACATTTCGAGCAGGCAGCGGTCAGCAGTTTGTCCCCGCGATTCCAATCGCCACTGCCAGCTGGCCGCTATCCTCCGGCAGGGGATGGAAAAAACAGCGAAATTGTGTGGCTTTATCCATTGACAACCAACTTGGAAATGAGTACAATACTATCGATACGCTTTGTCCAAAGCGAACAGTATCAGAATTCTTTCAACAACGGATTTAGGAGGATTTCACTTTGAAGGATTGGGCTTATTTGACCACCGTCGAGGAGATGGAAGCCGCCACCAATTCTCTGCTGGAAAACGGCAAGAAAGTGGGCGCCGACTCCTGGCAGCAGCGCGTCAAGAACCAGACTCCCCACTGCGGCTTCGGCGAAGCAGGCACCTGTTGCCGGATCTGCTCCATGGGACCCTGCCGCATCACCCCCAAAAGCCCCCGGGGCATCTGCGGCTGTGACGTTCACGGCATCGTAGGCCGGAACTATCTGCGGTTCACCGCCGGCGGCTCCGCCACCCACTCCGACCACGGTCGGGAAATCATGCACACCCTCTACCAGACCAAAGAGGGCGGCAACTACCAGGTCAAGGACCCGGAAAAGCTTATCCGCATTGCCAAGGAATGGGGCATTGAGACGGAAGGCAAGGACATTTACGATCTTGCCCACGAGGTCGCCGAGGCCGGCCTGATGGAATACGGCAAGCCCTTCGGCACCCAGCGGTTCCTGAAGCGTGCTCCTGAGCACACTCAGATGCTGTGGCACGACGCCGGGCTGGAGCCTCGCGCCATTGACCGTGAGGTATCCACCGCTTTGCATATGACCCATATGGGTAACTCCAGCCTGCCTGAGGCGCTGATCCGTCAGGCGCTGCGCTGCGGCCTGTCCGACGGTTGGGGCGGCTCCATGATGGGCACCGAGTTCTCCGACGTTATGTTCGGAACCCCCAAGCCTGTGGACTCCACCGCCAACATCGGCGTCATGGAGAAGGATATGGTCAACATCATCGTCCACGGCCACGATCCCAGCCTGTCTGAGATGATCGTACATTACGCCAACGATCCCGAGATGATCGCTCTGGCCAAGTCCATGGGCGCTAAGGGCATCAACATTGCCGGCGTCTGCTGCACCGCCAACGAGGTGGCCATGCGTCACGGTATTCCCATGGCGGGTAACTTCCTGAGCCAGGAGAACGTGGTGCTCACCGGCGCCTGCGAGGCCATTGTGGTGGACGTGCAGTGCATCTTCCCCGCGCTTGGCCCTCTGAGCAAGTGCTTCCATACCAAATTTATCACCACGTCCCCCATCTGCCGGATGCCCGACTCCGAGTTCATTCAGTTTAACGCGGCAAACGCCGACGTGAACGCCAAGGCCATTGTGAAGCTGGCTGTGGAAAACTTCAAGAACCGGGATCAGAGTCTGGTGAACATTCCCCAGCAGAAGCAGAACACCCGGGTGGGCTACTCCGTGGAAGCCATCAAGAAGGTTCTGGACGGCGTCGCCAACTCTCAGGTGGACGAGTTTGGCACCATGAAGCCTCTCATTGAGTGCGTGGAGTCCGGCGTTCTCCGGGGTGCTGTGGCCATGGTCGGCTGCAACAACCCCAAGGTTCGTCCCGACACCGCCCACATTGAGCTGATGAAGAAGCTGCTGGAAAACGATATTCTTGTCATTGTCTCCGGCTGCTCCGCTCAGGCTGCCG
>CAZCLX010000078.1:0-8233 GCA_964499615.1 uncultured Oscillospiraceae bacterium | reverse complement strand
CCGTCCGTCATCCAGTACCTGAAGCAGAATATTGAACACATCCGGGTGCGCCTTTTCCACCTCGTCAAACAGCACCACGCTGTAGGGCTTCCGGCGAACCGCCTCAGTGAGCTGACCGCCTTCCTCGTAGCCCACATATCCGGGAGGCGCCCCGATCAGCCGGGAGACGGAGTATTTCTCCATATACTCGGACATATCGATCCGCACCATGTTATTTTCGTCGTCAAACAGGGCTTGGGCCAAGGTTTTCGCCAGCTCGGTTTTGCCCACACCGGTGGGGCCCAGGAACAGGAAGGAGCCGATGGGGCGGTTGGGATCCTGGATCCCCGCCCGACTGCGCTGGATGGCCTCGGTGACGGCGGTAACCGCCTCGTCCTGACCGATTACCCGCTTGTGGAGGGTATCTGACAGAGTCAGCAGCTTCTCCCGCTCGCCTTGCACCAGCCGGGATACCGGAATTCCCGTCCACCGCTCCACGATCTTCGCGATCTCCTCGTCGGTGACCCGATCCCGGAGGAAGCTGGATTCCTTGGCTCCCTGGGCGCGGCGCTCCTCCTCGGCAAGCTCCTTCTGGGCCTGGGGAAGTCTGCCGTACTTCAGTTCCGCCGCTTTCTCCAAATCGTACTCCTGCTCCGCCGCCTCGATCTGGCGGTTTAGATCCTCAATGGTCTGGCGCAGCTGCTGAACCTTGCCGATGGCGTTTTTCTCATTGTCCCACTGGGCCTTCATGGCGTTGAAGCTTTCCCGGGTCTCGGCAAGCTCCTTCTGAACCTCCGCAAGGCGGCCCTTGGATAATTCATCCTCTTCCTTTTTCAGCGCCGCTTCCTCAATCTCCATCTGGATGATCTTCCGGGAAACCGCGTCCAGCTCTGTGGGCATGGAGTCCATCTCCGTCCGGATCTGGGCGCAGGCCTCGTCAATTAGGTCGATGGCCTTGTCCGGCAGAAACCGGTCAGTGATATACCGGTGGGAAAGGGTGGCGGCGGCAATGATGGCGGAGTCGGCAATTTTTACCCCGTGGAATACCTCATACCGCTCCTTGAGGCCCCGGAGGATGGCAACGGTGTCCTGCACTGTAGGCTCGTCCACCTGAACCGGCTGGAACCGGCGCTCCAGAGCGGCATCCTTCTCAATATACTGGCGGTATTCGTCCAGGGTGGTAGCGCCGATACAGTGCAGCTCGCCCCGGGCCAGCATTGGCTTCAAAAGGTTCCCCGCGTCCATGCTGCCTTCGGTTTTGCCTGCGCCCACAATGGTGTGAAGCTCGTCGATGAACAGGATGATTTGGCCATCGGACTCCTTGACCTCCTGGAGCACCGCTTTCAGACGCTCCTCAAATTCACCCCGGTACTTGGCTCCGGCGATCAGTGCGCCCATATCCAGGGAGAAAATGGTTTTATCCTGGAGGCTTTTGGGCACATCCTTCTTCACGATCCGCTGAGCAAGTCCTTCGGCAATGGCGGTTTTGCCTACGCCAGGTTCGCCGATAAGCACGGGGTTATTCTTTGTCTTCCGGGAGAGAATTCGCACCACGTTCCGGATTTCCTCATCCCGTCCGATTACCGGATCCATTTTCTGCTCTTTGGCCTGCTTCACCAGGTCGGTGCCGTACTTTTCCAGGGCGTCATAAGTGCCCTCCGGGCTGTCAGTCGTGACCCGCTGATTACCCCGAACGGACTGCAAGGCTTTCAGTACGGCTTCTCCGGTAATGTTGTAGGTTCGGAACAGATCCTTCACATTCCCCTTGGCGGTTTCCAGCAGCCCCAGGAGCAAATGCTCCACGGAGACGAAGGAATCGTGCATGGCTTCCGCCTTTTCCTCAGCGGCAGTGAACGACGCGTCCATGTCGGCGCTGATGTAGAACTTTCCTGCTTCCCGGCTTGTTTTGACAGAGGGGATTTTCCGAAGCTCCTGGTCTGCGGCGGCCTGAAGGCTCTCCACAGTGATGTCCATTTTCTTTAGTAGCTGGGGCACCAGCCCCCCGTCCTGACGCAGTAGCGCCGAAAGCAGATGGATTTGCTCCAGCTGCTGATGACCGTTTGAGACGGCGATATTCTGGGCGCTTTGAACTGCTTCCAGAGATTTCTGGGTGTACTTCTCAAAATTCATAGCGTACCTTCCTCTCTTTTTAGCACTCTATGATCGAGAGTGCTAAATTCATTTGCCTTTACTATACCCCATTTCTTCAAATTGTCAAGGGGAAAATGATAAACGCCACAAAATGTTTACATATATTGTGGTATTCCATAAAAATACAATAGTGCTAGCAGTTTGCACAAAATTCAAGCGGTATCTTTTACACGCTTCATACATTTTTAATATTTCTCTGCTTATTTTTTTAAAAATCCCTGGATATAATAATAACAAAAGTGATGCACTTCTCATTTTCATTTTCTTACCTCTCTTTTCTATGGAAAATTCCCGATGCGGTCTGGTCAACCACATCGGGAATTTTTCATGCATTTTTATATGCTATTTGCCGCCTTCTGACGGCGGATCCAGCGTCAGGGAGCTGTCGTTATATTTCAGGGACGTGCCCTCCCACCAGAGGGAATAGATACCTTTCTTTGCCAAAGCCGACAATGCGCCGGTATTCAGTTTCTCCGCGATGAAAACCGGTGCCGTTTGCAGCAGGATTTCCGAGCAACCCAGATCCCGGCTGTAAGATACCAGACTTTCCGTGGCGCTCTTACACATGCCGTCCCCGGGATCCAGGTATGCGGTGGCAATCTCGCCGGACGCAAAGGTGTAGTAGTGCCATGCGTCCTTTTCCGTCAAAGGGAAATCCCGCAGGGAAACGATACTGACAGGAGAAGACATTTGCAGGGCCGCAGGGGCATCCTCCGCCGCGCCCTGGCGATTGTAAAACTGGTAGACGTAAGTTTCGCCCCTGGAATCCAGGTTCCGGGTAAATCCGTCATAGCTGGTAAGGCAGCCATAGTGGAAACCACTATCCATCAGGGTATCCGCCAAACAGTCGATGATAAAGGCGTTTTTCATCCAGTCGAAATCGATAAAGCTTTCAATTTCGTTTTCTTCCGCAAAAGCCAGGTATTCTTTTGACACCTTCAGGACAATTCGGTTTTCGCCCAGCAGTTCCAAATCGACGGCCTCCGGATCGTTGGCAAACGCGGCTATGGCTCCGAAATACGCCTCGATGGAGGGATTCTGACGGGGATCAAATTCCGCCGTCTGGTATTCCTCCGTGCAGGAGAACAGTCCTCGGTACTGCTCATACACCGGGCCAAGGTACAGCCTTCGGTCACCGCTGCTCTGGATCCGGGAGAAAGCCTGATAGAGAGCATCGTCCACCGTCAGCTCCTGGTTGGGATGGCGGTTGATGGCGTACACATTGCAAATATTCTCGTACTCCACATCGCCTGTAAACAGCTGAAACGCCTTTGTCACTGCCTCGGAATAGCACACGGTAAGCGCCTTGTACTCCGCCGTGGCGGACTGCTCGTCTTCTCCCAGGCAGTAGCGAAAAAGGAAATCCTCTCCGCAGTTCAGATCTGAAGATGTGACCTCCACTTCCGTCCACCCTTCGCTTTTTGACGAAAACTGGGACACGCCGTAGGCAAGGAGGGACGCGCCCATAATCAAAAACAGTACCGTGAGGATTCCCCGCAGCCACAGATGGTTGGAGGATAGCTCGATCCGTTCTACCGGCTTGGGATGAAGCGCACTTTCACCCCGGCTTTTTGTCCTGGTTTCTTTCAATTTGCTCCTCCATGTTCATAAAGGCTACGCACACGGAAAAATTCCCGTGTGCGGCGTCTTTGCATATTGCCCGCCTATGCGGGAAACGGAAACAGTCCGGCTATATCACTGCCAAAAGCAGCAATATCAGGAATATTGCGACGAGAACCGCAAGGGTTATCAGGCCGATAATCGCGCCCTTCTTGCAGGCTTTGTAATTGCGGATATAGTTGAAATGCTTAAATGCTGCGGCGGCAATCAAGCCCAGGATGGGCAGGAAGAAGGAAAGGAACTTATAAAGGAACCTACCTGTGTCATGAACCGGCGGGATTTTGATTTCCTCTTCTGGGATGGCATTCTCCTGGGGCGCCGGGGTTTTCTCAGCGCTGGGGTCGGCAATGGTGATAGACTTGATGGGTACGTCCTTATCCCGGATTGCCTTGTATTCCTCGATCTCCTTCTTGTTGCCGTACACATAGTGGTCATGACCGATGCACACCAGCTCCGGCTGATCCTCGCTATAGTCGTGAATGGAGGGATCGTAGGTGTACAGCACCTTGTACTTTTCCAGCTGGGGATCCGGAATGGGGATGGCAGAAATCAGGGAGTGGGTATAGGGATGCAGGGGGAAGTTGAACAGCTCCTCCGCTTCCGCTACCTCCACAATGCGGCCTTTGTAGATAACGCCGATCCGATCAGAAATGAACCGAACCACCGACAGGTCATGGGCGATAAAGAGGTAAGTGATTCCCTTTTCCCGCTGGAATTTTTTCATCAGGTTCAGAACCTGGGCGCGGATGGAAACATCCAGTGCGGAAATCGGCTCGTCCGCAACTACCAGCTCCGGTTCCATAACCATGGCACGGGCAATACCGATACGCTGCCGCTGTCCGCCGGAAAACTCGTGAGGATACCGGGTCAAGTGTTCCGGAAGAAGACCTACCTCGTCGATAATCTTTTCCACCTTCCGCTGGCGATCCGCCTTGTTTTCGTAGAGGTGGAAGTTATACAGGCCCTCGGAGACGATGTAGTCAACCGTAGCGCGCTCGTTCAGGGAAGCGGCGGGATCCTGGAACACCATCTGCATATTCCGAATAACCTGCCGATCCAGCGAACGGGGGATTTTTCCGGAAATCCGGACGCCCTTGTACTGAATCTCGCCAGCGTCCAGCGGGTTGACACGAATCACCGCTCTTCCGATGGTGGTCTTACCGGATCCGGACTCACCTACCAGGGAGAAGGTTTCCCCCTTGTAAACATCAAAGGAGGCGTTCTGCACGGCTTTCACCGCGCCGTCACCTTTCCCGAAGGTAATGTCTACATTTTTCAGGGAGAGGAGAATTTCTCTGCCGTTTTCATCCAACGGGCCATGCTCGGGAAACGACGCGGCGGTCGCTCCCACAGTCTTTGATTTGAAAATAGACACGATTTCCACCCCCTAAATATTGTAGGCCTGCATGAGCCGCTCGTGGAGATTCTGGATTCCCTTGGGCTTCTCAATCTTCGGCGCGTCCGGATCCAGCAGCCAGGTTTTTGCGGAATGGGTTTCGCTGACGGCAATCATTGGCGGCTCCAGGAGGGTGTCGATCTTCATGCAGTAGGGATTCCGGGGAGCGAACGCGTCGCCGGTGATCTTATTGTAAAGGGAGGGCGGGGTTCCGGTAATGGAGTACAGCTCGGTGTTTCTGTCCGCCAGCTGAGGCAGGGAGGACAGCAGCGCCCAGGTGTAGGGATGGCGGGGATCGTAGAACACATCCTCCACCGTACCCAGCTCCACGATTTGGCCGGCGTACATCACCGCCACCCGATCCGCCACGTTGGCAACCACGCCCAGATCATGGGTGATAAAGACGATGGTGTAATTGAATTCCTTCTGCAGATCCTTAATCAGCTGCAAAATCTGCGCCTGCATGGTCACGTCCAAGGCGGTTGTCGGCTCATCGCAGATCAGGATCTTCGGCTGGCAGGAAAGCGCGATGGCAATGACGATTCTCTGGCGCATACCGCCGGAATACTGGAAGGGGTAGTCGTCGTAGCGATTTTCCGCGTTGGGAATACCCACCTTCTTCATCAGCTGAATGGCCCTGGCTCTGGCCTCTGCCTCGGAGCAATTCTGATGCTTCAGGATGATGGAGGTGATCTGTTTGCCGATGGTGATAATGGGGTTCAGAGAGGTCATGGGATCCTGGAACACTGTGGCGATCCGGCAGCCGCGAATCTGGCTCCAGTCCTTGGAATACTTGACGTTTGCCAGGTTGATCACACAGGTGCCGTGGAGGGTGTCCTCGGTTTCATCCAGATAACGTACCCGGAAAACCACGGTATCGAACACGGCGTCGTCTCTGGGATTCACCCCCAGCTGCATTGCCTTCTTGATTTCCTTGAGAAGCTTATTGATCAGCTGAATCCGCTTGCTCAGGCCATATCTGCCCACAGAGAGGTAAATCTCCTTGGAAAGGATTTCGTTTTGCTCCAACAGCTCCTGGGTCAGAGGCTGGGCGGTCTCCTTGGCGTACTGGGCTTTCAGGGCAGTCATTTGCTCCGTGTACTGCTTATGGAATTCACTGTCGACCTGGGCGGCGTGCTTGTGCTCCCGGATCGTCCTCTCCCGATTCTTTTCCAGGGCTTTGATCTGCTCGTCCAGCTCGGAAACCTTTTTAGAAAGCTCAGCAATTTGAGCCTTTTCCTTGGATTCCAGGGTCTGCCTCAAGTTAAACGCCTCAGTGCGCTTGAACCGAAGATCCTCCAGCTGGGCGCTGATGGCCGCGTTCTCTTCCTCGGTCAGGGCGGAGCGCTGCCGCTTTTCGGATTCCAGATCCAGCATCTTCCGGTAGGTTTCCGCGCCAAAGGTCAGCTTGGCGTACTGATCCAGCCTTTTCTTAGCGCTGCTTATCAGGGAGCGATCCAGCCCGCGAAGCTTTACCTTCGTATCCGCCAGATTCTCGTCGTTAAACACAATTTTGCCGTTGTCGATAAAGCCGTTGGAGTCCAGCATGCCGGCAAAGGTCTTGGTAAATACGGACTTGCCGGAACCGGATTCGCCCACGATGGCGATGGACTCGTTTTCGAAAATGTCCAGGGAAATGCCCCGGATCGCTGTGAGAATCCTGCCGCGGACGCGGAACTTGACTTCCAAATCCTTAATCGACAGTAATACTTTTTTCTCTTCCACGCTGCCGCCTCCTACATATGGGTTCTGGGGTCAGACGCGTCGCCCAGGTTCTGTCCGACCACGTACAACACTACGGTAATGATAGAGGCGACGGCCACCGGGCTCCAGAATTCCATTTCCCAGCCGGGTGTCACCATTGCGGCTTCCGCCGCGAAGATCAGACGGCCCAGAGACATTTCGCTCATGCCCATGCCGATGTAGGCAAGGAACACTTCGTAGGAAATGTAGGAAGGAAGCTCCGTTGCCAGCAGGGTCACGATAACGGAAGTCATGAAGGGCAGAATGTTCTTCGTAGCGATTTTCACAATGGGAGTTCCCAGGCATCTGGAAGCCAGGTTATACTCCCGATCCCGGATGATCAGCACCTGGGTACGGATAAAGTAGGCGATGCTCAGCCATCCCACCACCGTCAGGGCGAACACCATCGTCCAGAAGGAGGGAGAGAACAGCATGGCAAGTACGGAAATAATCAGAATCATGGGGACGTTGCCGACGATGGTATAGACCTCCATCATTACCATGTCCACCTTCTTGGAGAAGCCCCACACCGCGCCCAGAAGAACGCCGATCACCATATTGATGGCAGCGCAGATAAAGGCCAGGGAGATGGAGATTCCGGCGCCGTTCCAAACCGCGTCAAAGGTAGGCTCACCGGACGCGCCGGTGCCAAGGATCCATTTGATATTGAAGCCGAAATAGTCCAGCGCGGCACTGGGGGACAGGTGCTTAGCATTGGGATCCATCAGATTGGCATAGGGATCGTACTCCGTCACCATGGGATAGATATAGGCGAAGGCAACCACCAGAATCAAAATGCTCAGAATGATAATATTGATTTTATTCCGGAAAAACACACGGAACACGGAACGCCAGTAGGAATACCGGGGCGCGGCGATTTTCTCGGACTCCGCGTCACTGTGGGTTACCTGGCTGAACAGTTCCTCCTTGGTCAGTCCGGTTTTTTTCTTCAGATCTTCTTGCATTTCAATCACCTGCCTTTTGACGTAAAGGAGATTCTGGGATCCACTGTGGAAATCAGGATATCGCCCAGGATATTGGACGCCACCGTCAGAATCGCGTAGAACAGGGTCACGCCCACGATCACACTGTTGTCGTACTTATTGATAGCCTGGGTCAGCAGATTGCCCGCGCCAGGAACCGAGTACACACGCTCCGTAATGATGGCGCCGGTCATAGCAAACAGGACGCTGCTGGGGATACCGTGGACGATGGGGATCACCGCGTTCTTCCAAATGTGCTTAGTAAAAATTTCCGTTTCGCTGAGACCGCCGGATCTGGCGAACTTCACATAGTCGCTGTTCATCTGGTCGATCATATAGCGCCGCATCCACTTCATCAGGT
>CAZCLX010000077.1:0-8346 GCA_964499615.1 uncultured Oscillospiraceae bacterium | reverse complement strand
CATCCGAGCCGCCACCTTTATGATTGCCGACGGTGTCCTGCCCAGCAACGAGGGCAGAGGCTATGTTCTGCGGCGGCTTCTCCGCCGGGCCGCCCGCCACGGTAAGCTCCTGGGAGTGAATCATCCCTTCCTGTATCAGGTGGTGGAGACGGTGGTGGAAGAAAACGAGGGTCACTACACCTACCTGCGGGAGCGGGCGGACTACATCACCAAGGTGGTGAAGGTGGAGGAAGAAAACTTTGCCCGTACCATTGACGGCGGTATGAAAATCTTCTCTGAAATGATGGCGGAGCACAAGGCAAAGGGAGAAGACGAGTTCTCCGGCGCCGACGCCTTCAAGCTCTACGACACCTACGGCTTCCCCATTGATCTGACCATTGAAATGGTGGCGGACGAGGACATGACTCTGGATCAGGACGCCTTCAACAAGCTGATGAAAGAGCAGAAGGTTCGCGCCCGGGAGGCCCGGAAGGCTCTTGGCGATCTGGCCTGGGCAGGTATCGACCTGGGCCTGGACAACACCCCCACCACCTTCGTAGGCTACGAGCAGAATAACTGCGACGCAAAGGTATTGGCTGTCTGCGTCAACGACGAGGTTTCCGGCACCATTGCCGGTGGGGAAAGCGGGATCATTGTTCTGGACCGCACCCCCTTCTATGCGGAAATGGGCGGCCAAGTGGCAGATCAAGGCGTGATCCTGCTGGGCAGCAGCCGGTTTGAGGTCACCGACGTTCAGAAGGACAAGAGTGGAAAGTATCTCCACTATGGCAAGCTGAACAAGGGCTCCATCAAGGTGGATGACGTGGTCTGCGCCTCCATCGACGTAGAGCGCCGCAAAGCCATTATGCGTGCCCACTCCGCCACCCACCTGCTGCAAAAGGCGCTGAAAAGTGTTCTGGGCGACCATGTTCATCAGGCAGGTTCCCTGGTGGAGCCGGACCGTCTCCGCTTCGACTTCACTCACTATTCCGCCATGACCCCGGAGGAACTGATGAAGGTCAACTCCATCGTTCAGAATTCCATTCTGGAGGGCTACCGGATCGTGACCCAGGAGCTTCCTATCGAGGAAGCCAAGAAGATGGGCGCTACCGCTCTGTTCAGCGAAAAGTATGGCGACATCGTCCGGGTGGTCAACATGGGGGACTACTCCATTGAATTCTGTGGCGGCACCCATTTGGACAACACCGCCAAGGTCGGCCCCTTTGAATTGGAAAGCGAATGCAGCGTTGCTTCCGGCGTCCGCCGGATCGAGGCGGTCACCGGCAAGGCCTGCCTCAAGCGGATGGAGCGGAACCAGGAGATGCTGATGGAAGCCGCCTCCAAAATGAAGGTAAAGCCCGCTGAGGTTCCCTCCCGTCTCCAAGGCTATTTGGAAGAGATTCGGGATCTGAAGCGGAAAATCGAGCAGTTCCGTGCCAAGGAGTCCGCCGGTGAGGTGGATCGGTATCTGTTCTCCTCCCGGGATATTAACGGCCTGAAGGTTCTTACCGCCAGCGTCGGTGCTGTGGACGTAGGAAAGCTTCGGCAGATGGGCGACCTGCTCCGGGACAAGGAGCCTCGGGTGGTGGCGGTTCTGGCTACTGTAAACGGGGATAAGCCCACCTTCCTGGCGGTCTGCGGCAAGGAAGCCGTGGCAAAGGGCATCCGTGCCGGTGACTTGGTGAAGCATGTCTGCGCCGAATGCGGCGGCTCCGGCGGCGGCAAGCCCGACTCCGCCATGGGCGGCGGCAAGGACATCAACAAGGTGGACAATGCCCTTGCCATTGTGGACGACTATGTTGTAAGCAAGCTGTAATCTTTTAGCACACTGTGGCGCAGTCGAACCGGCTGCGCCATTTTTAAGGGAGGCGGTATCTGTGCGCAGACTGATGTGGTTTACCCTTGGCTTTGGCGCGGTCTGTGTTCTGCTGACATCCTTTGTCGTAGATTTTCCTCTGTGGATCCTCGGAGCCGTCTTTCTCTTCTCAGGCGTTTCTGTCGGCCTGGTGGGCCGCAAAAGGCGCCGGGCCGTGATCGCTGCTTTGATTTTTCTTGGTGTCGGCTGCGGCTGTATGCGGCTGTACTGGGTGCTCTCCCGTGATCTGGTGCCTCTGGAAGGGCTGGACGGGCAAACTTTATCTCTTATCGTCACCGCGGAGGACTATTCCCGGCAAGGCCAGTACAGCGAAATGGTGGACGGTTCCCTTTGGTTGGAAGGACAGCGCTACCGTGTTCAAGTCTATCTGATGGATGAAGTCCACCTTTCCCCCGGCGACACTTTGGAGGCTGAGTTCCGCCTTCGGGTCACGGCACCGGAAAGTGAACGGGCCTCCACTTACTACCAGGGCAGGGGGATTTTCCTGGTGGCGACCCAAAAGAGCGACGGAATTATTACCCCTGCATCTGGAAATACCCTCCGTTATTTTCCCGCCCGGCTCACCCGGAAAATCGGGGAACTGCTGGACGTCTGTCTTCCTGAGGATGCCGCTCCCTTTGCCCACGCTCTCCTGCTGGGAGATACCTCCCGACTGGATTACGCCACAGACACCGCCCTGACCGTCAGTGGCATCAGCCACGTGGCAGCGGTCTCCGGGCTGCATGTGGGGATCCTATATGGGCTGATTGTCTTTCTTACCGGGCGGAGGAAGTTCTTCACCGCGCTTTTGGGCTTCCCTGCCCTGGCGCTGTTTGCAGCTGTGGCAGGATTTACCCCATCGGTGACCCGGGCCTGTGCCATGATCGGTCTGATGATGGCATCCCAGCTATTCTCCAAGGAATACGACCCACCCACCGGTCTTTCCTTTGCCTGTCTCATTCTGCTGCTGGTAAACCCCTTCTGCATCCTTTCCGTCAGCTTTCAGCTGTCTGTTGCCAGCGTCGCGGGGATTCTAATGGCCTATTCCAGGCTGTACGGTTTTCTGACCCAGAGCCTCACCAAGCTTCCCAAAAAGAGTTTTCGGGCGCGGCTCCTTCGTTGGGCCGCCGGAAGCGTCAGCGTCACACTGTCGGCGATGATGCTGACCACACCCCTGTGCGCCTGGTATTTTGGCTGTGTCAGCCTCATTGGCATTGTCACCAATCTGCTGACCCTGTGGGCCGTGACAATTGTTTTCTGCGCCTTGGCCGCTGTTTGCACCGTGGGTGCAATTTCCCTTCCCGCAGGCATAATTTTAGGCAAATTCACCGCTTTGCTCATTCGCTATATTCTCTGGATGGCAAAAATCCTTTCCCGTTTCCCCTTGGCGGCGGTGTACACCGAGAGCGTGTACATCCGTATTTGGCTTGTGCTTGTCTACGCGCTGCTGGCGCTCTTTCTGCTGATCCGGAAACGCCCCTGGATCTTCGTCTTGATTGGCGCAATCACTCTTGGCGTGGGAATCTCCTTCTCTTGGCTGCTCCCCCGGCAGGACGATTTTCGGGTGACAGTGCTGGATGTTGGCCAGGGTCAATGCATTCTTCTGCAAAGCCAGGGAAAATCTTTCCTTGTGGACTGCGGCGGGGACAGTGACATAACTGCCGCGGATACTGCCGCTGGGAACCTGCTCAGTCAAGGGATCTTCCGGCTGAACGGCGTTATTTTGACCCACGGGGACCGGGATCACGCCGGGGCACTGCGCAACCTGCTGACCCGGGTGGATGCGGAGACAATCTACCTATCGGAGGCGGCGGATCCTTCTATCCAGGAAGCACTGGCGAACATTACCGATACGGTACTTCTGGAAAACCGCACGGAAATCCCTCTGGGAACCGGGGTGCTTTCCCTGTATCCGGCAATTTCCGGCACTGGAAAAAACGAAAACTGCATGTGCGTCTTGTTTGAGACGGAAAAATGTGGTATATTGATAACCGGAGACAGAGGCGAGGAGGGAGAAGCGCTCCTGGTTCGAAGCTGGGATCTTCCCCAGGTGGATATCCTGATTGCGGGGCATCACGGAGCAAAGACTTCCACCTCCCAGCTGCTGCTGGATGCGGTTCAGCCGGAAATCGTTGTGATCTCTGTGGGGATGAACAACGTCTACGGGCATCCCGCCCCGGAGACTCTGTCCCGGCTGGAAGAATACGGCTGCACCGTGTACCGCACGGATGAATTGGGAACGATTCTGTTCCGGAGGTGATGGAAAATGGCAAAGAAAGAACCAGAGGCCGACCGCCTCCGGGAGCTGAAACAGGCAATCAAATCAAAGACGGCGGGCAGGCTCTATTTCTTCTGGGGAGAAGAAAGCTTCCTGCAAAATTATTATCTGGAACAACTGAAAAAGCTGCTGCTGGATCCCCTGACCGAGTCGTTTAACTTTCACCGCTTTAACGGGGAAAATTTCGCTCTCCGAGAGTTTGCCGATGCGGTGGAAAGCCTGCCCATGATGGCGGAGGCAACCCTCGTTCAAGTGGAGGACGTGGATCCCTTTAAGCAGGACGAAAGCAGCCGGGAAAAGCTCAGTGAACTCTTCCGGGACATCCCCGACTACTGCACCGTGGTGTTCACCTATGTTACCGTGCCCTGGAAACCGGACAAGCGGATGAAGAAGCTGTGGGAAACCGTTGACGGCAGAGACGTGGAGTTTGCCCGGCAGGAGGAAAAGGATCTGATCCCCTGGGTGACCCGGCACTTCCGGGCTCGCGGGAAACGGATCAGCCCACAGCTGTGCCAGTACCTCATCGGCCTCACCGACGGCACCATGACCTCCCTCATTGGAGAAATCTCCAAAATCTGCTCCTTTTCCGGCACTGACGAAATCGTAAAAGCGGACATTGACACGATGACGGAGCCGGTTTTGGATGCTGTGGTGTTTCAGATGACAGACTTCCTCAGTCTGGGGCAGTACCGGGAGGCTTTGGAGAAGCTTTCGGACCTGCTAAAAATGCAGCAGGAGCCAATCGCTGTATTGGGCGCTATCTGCAGCAGCTTCCGCCGCCTGGGCACGGCCCGAAGGCTCCTGGATCGGGGGAAGGATTCCTATGCCCTCCAAAAGCTCTGCGGTCTTCCGGACTTCGTGGCGCGAAAGACCATGAATTCCGCCCATCGGTTCTCCCCCGCTTATCTAAAGAAAGCCTCCGAGCTGATCATGGAAACGGACTACCGGATGAAAACCTCCTACGATGACAGTGAGCGCCTATTGGAGCTGCTGGTGTTGCGGCTTTCCCAGGAGGCGGGAAATGGTTAAAATTCGGGAGATCATCGTCGTGGAGGGCCGATACGATAAAAACACCCTCAGCCAGGTGGTAGACGCGGAAATCCTGGAGACCCACGGCTTTGGCATCTTTCGGGACAAGGCACAGCTGTCTCTTTTACGCCGGGCGGCGGAAAAGCGGGGGCTGATTGTATTCACGGACTCCGATGGTGCCGGCCTCGTGATCCGAAATTTTCTGAAAAGCGCCATTCCGCCGGAGCACCTGAAGCACGCCTACATTCCGGACGTTCCCGGAAAGGAAAAGCGGAAGTGCGCCCCGGGGAAGGAAGGAAAACTGGGCGTAGAGGGCATGACACCGGAAATCATTCTGAATTCCCTCCTTCGTGCCGGAGCAACCATAGAGGGTCAGCCCAGCCGGGAAACAGAGCGGATTACCAAACATGATCTGATGGAGCTGGGTCTGTCCGGCGGGGCGGGAAGCAGTGAAAAGCGGCGGCAGCTGCAAAAAAACCTGGGCTTTCCGGAAAACCTGAGTGCGGGCGGGCTGCTGCAGGCGCTGAACCTCCTTCTGACCCGGGACGAACTGGCAGACGCCGTAAAGAAATTGGAGAATACCCATGGTTGATATATCTGTAAAAAACCTTGTGAAATTTTTTGTGATCGGTGAGAATCTTCTGGATGGGCTTACCTTTGAGATCCAGGAGGGAGAACGGGTTGCCATTCTGGGAAGAAACGGCTGCGGAAAAACCACGCTTCTCAAGATCCTCACCGGAGAAATGGACTACGACGAGGGCGAAGTGTACGTCAATCCTGGCAAGCGGGTGGGTCTGATTTCCCAAATCCCCCGTTTTCCGGCAGGCTTCACCGTGGAAGATGTGCTTGCCACCGCCTTTTCTAAGCTCGCCCAAATTCAGGAGCGTATGGAGGCGTTGGAAGAAAAAATGCAGTCCGGCGCGACAAATGAACAGCTAAAGGAGTATGACCGTCTTTCCAGCGCCTTTCAGGCGGGGGGCGGCTACGAAACCGACGTGGAAACAGATAAGATCTGCAACGGGCTGGGGATCTCCCGGCAGCAGCGGGCGCAGGAATTCGATAGTCTCTCCGGCGGTGAGAAGACCCGGGTAAACCTTGCCCGACTGCTGCTGGAAAAAACGGACATTCTTCTTCTGGACGAGCCTACCAACCACCTGGATCTGCGCAGCGTGGAGTGGCTGGAAAGCTATGTAAACGCCTTTAAGGGCACGGTCGTCGCCATCTCCCACGACCGGTATTTCATTGACCGGATCGCCCAGCGAGTAATCGAGATTTCCGACGGCAAGGCGGAATTCTACTCTGGCAACTACTCCTTCTATATGGACGAAAAGCAGGCAAGGTTTGATCTTCAAATGAAGCAGTACCAGCAGGAGCAGGCAAAGCTGAAGCAGCTGGGTTACACCGTGGAACGGATGAAGGGCTGGGGCATCAACAATCGAACCCTGTACCGCCGGGCCATGTCCATCCAGCACCGGATGGATCGGATCCGAAAAACGGAAAAGCCGAAGCAGGAGCGCACTATGAAAGCCTCCTTCGGGGAGAAGGACTTCTCCGGCGATGTGGTTTTCAAAATGAAAAACGTGGAAAAGTCCTTTGGGGATTACACCCTGTTTTCCAACATAAACCTTCTGGTGGAGGGCGGCGAGCGGATTGCCATTTTGGGGGACAACGGGACGGGAAAGACCACGTTCTTAAACTGTCTTCTGGGAATGGAAGACTGTCCGGGGAAAATTCAGTTTGGGCCGACGGTGAAGGTGGGCTATCTCCCCCAGATCCTGAAATTCTCCCACCCGGAGCGGACGCTGTACGACACCATGCTGTATGAAAAGAACTGCTCCCCCCAAGTGGCTCGGGACCGACTGGGTGCGTTCCTGTTTCAGGGAGAGGACGTGTTCAAAACCGTAGGAAGTCTCTCCGGCGGCGAACAGTCCCGGCTGCGGCTGTGCATGCTGATGGACGAAAAAATCAATCTGCTGATCCTAGACGAGCCGACAAACCACCTGGACATCGCCTCCCGGGAGTGGGTGGAGGCCGCCATTGAGGAATTTGAGGGCACGTTGCTGTTTGTCTCCCATGACCGGTATTTCATAGACAAGTTTGCCGAGCGGGTCTGGCTGCTGCAGGACGGAACCATTCGGGATTTCCATTGCGGGTACGAAAAATACCGCTCCATCCTGGATCATGAAGCGGCGGCAAAAGAACAGGCCCCTGCCGCGCCAAAGCCGAAAAAGGAGAAGCCCAAAGGCGGGGCCAAGGACGCGGAAAAGCGGGTTCGGGCGCTGGAACGGGAGATTGAAAAGCAGGAACAGGCGCTTGCCGCCATGGAAAAAGAAATGGAAAACGCTGCTTCCGACTACCAGGAGCTTTCCCGTCTGCTGAGCGAAAAGGAACAGCAGGAAGCCCAGCTCCAGAATCTTATGGAACAGTGGGAGCAGGCGCAATATTCGTAAAAATTTTATTGGCAGAAACGTCACCGAGCCGATCATCCGGGATTACCTGACCATCGCCGTAACAAATTGGCTCCAGACCCTGCCTGGCGCAAATGGATGAATAAACCCGTTGACAGTGGCAAAATACCATCCTATAATGTAGAAAATAACCGATAAGGAGCGAATGAACATGAGTTCATGTAACGGAAACTGCTCTGCCTGCGGATCGGACTGCGCTGACCGCACGGCGGAAAGTCTGCTGGAAAAGCTGAACCCCAAGTCCAGCGTCAAAAAAGTCATTGCGGTGGTATCCGGCAAGGGCGGCGTAGGCAAGTCCACCGTCACCTCCCTGCTGGCGGTTGCCATGGCAAGGAAGGGCAAACGGGTCGGCATCCTGGACGCGGACATCACCGGCCCTTCTATCCCCACCGCTTTTGGCGTCAACGAGTGCCAGGGTGCGGACTCCGACGGCCTCTACCCTGCCCTGACCCGGGGCGGCATTCAGGTCATGTCTATCAATCTGCTGCTGGACGATCCGGTGGATCCGGTGGTCTGGCGCGGCCCGGTGATCGCCGGGGCTGTAAAGCAGTTCTGGACCGACGTTATTTGGGAGGACGTAGACTATCTGTTTGTGGATATGCCTCCCGGAACCGGTGACGTATCTCTGACGGTTTTCCAGAGCCTGCCGGTGGACGGTGTGGTCATCGTCACCAGCCCCCAGAATCTGGTGAGCATGATCGTCACCAAGGCGGTACGGATGGCTAACATGATGCACA
>CAZCLX010000076.1:0-8503 GCA_964499615.1 uncultured Oscillospiraceae bacterium | reverse complement strand
TGGGACAAAATCTTTCGCCACCAGCTCTTGCCGATTTATTCAGAGCTTCCCTAGAGGTTTCCGCGTGGAGCGTAGCGATCTCGGTGTGCCGCTGACGCGTACAAAAGCATCGGTTTTCCGTTGACAGGCGCCGAAAAAAGGAATACAATAGAGAAAAAGCGCCGGGAGGTATGGACATGATCCGTGTTGCCCTTGTGGATGATGATGCCTGTGACCGCCAGAGTTTGAGAGAATATTTGGAACGGTACGCACGGGAGCACAATGCTGTTATTCAGGTCAAAGAATTTTCCGATGGGGATGAGATCATCGAAAAATATGCTGCCAACTATGATATGGTGCTCATGGATGTTGTCATGAATTATATGGATGGCATTCAGGCGGCGGAGCGTATCCGCGACATGGACGGGGAGGTGCTGATCCTCTTCATCTCCAATAAACCCCAATTTGCCTGGAAAGGCTATGACGTGGAGGCGCTGGATTATTTGCTGAAGCCGATAACCTACCGGGATTTCACCCTTCGCATGGATCGTGCCATGGCGCGGCTGCGCAGACGAAGCCCCAAATATCTGACGGTTCCGGTGAAGGGCGGTGTTCAGAAGCTGAATGCTCAGGAATTATACTATGTGGAGGTTCAGGACCACGACCTGGTGTTCCACACGGCGTCCGGGAATTTCTCTTCAAAGGGAACGCTGTCCGAAATCGAGCGGCGGCTGGATCTGAATAGCTTTTTCCGCTGCAATAAGTGCTATCTCATAAATCTTGGCCAGGTGCAGAGCATTCAGGGCTGCGATGTCGTGGTGGGAGGAGACTCCCTGCAGGTCAGCCGCGCCAAGAAAAAGGCGCTGATGGACGCACTGAATGATTACCTCAATAAAATCAGCTGATGAAAACCGTTGTCCCCGGGCGAAGGCCCGGGGTTTATTGTTTGCGTCAAGAATTCAACCGTTTACGCAAATTTGGGTTTTTACAAAAAATATATGATACTATATGGTTGAAATCACAAGAATCCGGTTTCCTGACAGGCTATATTTGTGAATCCTGATAAAAGGAGTCTGCGCTATGGATGCAAACGAACTGATACAAAAGATGACCCTTGCGGAAAAAGCCGCTATGCTCCAGGGGTGGAGCACCTGGACAACCCGGGGCATTCCCAGGCTGGACATTCCGGAATTCTTCCTGTCCGACGGCCCTCACGGTCTTCGCAAGCAGGCGGGAGCCGGGGATCATCTGGGACTGAACGCTTCCGTCCCCGCTACCTGCTTCCCAACGGCTGCCACCATGGCAAACAGCTGGGATCCGGAGCTGGGGGAGGAACTGGGGAAAGCCTTAGGAGAAGAGGCCGCTGCGAATGATGTCCATGTGGTGCTGGGGCCGGGGCTCAACATCAAGCGCAGTCCCTTGTGCGGGCGGAACTTCGAGTATTTCTCTGAGGATCCCTATCTTGCGGGAAAGATGGCAGCAGCCTATGTCCGGGGCATCCAGAGCAGTGGGGTTTCCGCATGCCCCAAGCATTTTGCGGTCAACTCCCAGGAACTGCGGCGAATGGCGATGGATGCTGTTCTGGACGAGCGCACATTGCGGGAAATCTATCTGACCGGTTTTGAGATCGCGGTGGAGGAGGCCGCCCCGAAGTGCATCATGTCCAGCTACAATATGGTAAACGGTGTTTACGCCAATGAAAACGCCCACCTTCTGGACGAAATTCTTCGGAAGGAATGGGGATTCCGGGGATTCGTTGTCACGGACTGGGGTGCGGACAATGACCACGCTTCCGGGGTGAAGGCAGGGAGCAACCTGGTAATGCCAGCTCCCGGATCGGACTGCGCCATAGGACTTGTAAACGCCGTAAAAGAGGGGAAGATTCCCGAAGCGGCGCTGGATCAGCGGATCCAAGAGCTTCTCACAACGCTTCTTCCGATTTATGAAACCGTAAAGATCAGCAAAAAAACCTTCGATGCGGAGGAGCACAGCAATCTTGCCCGGCGATGTGCCGAAGGATCCATTGTGCTGCTGGAAAATGATGGAATTCTTCCGCTGAAGTCCGGTGAAAAAGTGGCAATCGTCGGCGATTTTGCCCAGACGCCCAGATATCAGGGGGCAGGATCAAGCCTGGTGAATCCCACAAAGGTGGTAAATCTGCTGGACTGCGCCAAGGAGGCAGGGCTGACCGTCACAGCATTTGCCAAGGGGTTCTCTCGGACGGATCCCAACCCCAATGACGCCCTGATTGCCGAAGCCGTGGCGGCTGCCAGAACGGCAGATATTGTGCTGCTGTGCGTCGGTCTGGACGAAATCGCGGAATCCGAGGGACTGGATCGGGAGTCTTTGGAACTGAGCCAGGGACAGCGGAAGCTGATCCAGGCGATCACGCAGGTAAACCGGAACGCGGTGCTTGTGCTGTCCGGCGGTGCGCCCTTTATTATGCCGACGGCAGGAACCTACCGCGCCGCTATCCACGGATATCTCAGCGGGCAGATGGGAGCCGCTGCTATGGTGAATGCCTTGATCGGAAAGATCAACCCCAGCGGGAAGCTGAATGAGAGCTGGCCGCTGCGGCTGGAGGACACTCCGTCCTTCCGCCATTTCCCCAGCAAGGAGCGTACCGCTGAATACCGGGAGGGCTTATATGTGGGCTACCGCTACTACGATACCGCGGAGGTTCCCGTTCGCTATCCCTTTGGCCACGGCCTGAGTTACACCACCTTCACATACTCGGATCTGGAAGCATCACCATCCGGCGCCACCTTCACTGTCACCAATACCGGAAGTCGGGACGGCGCGGAGGTTGCCCAGGTTTACGTTTCCTGCAAAAACGGCGTCGTGTTCCGTCCCAAAAAGGAACTGAAGGGATTTATTAAGGTATTCCTGAAAGCCGGAGAAAAGAAGACGGTTACCGTCCCACTGGATGACAAGGCATTCCGATACTTTAACGTTGCCTTAGACCGCTGGGAGGTAGAGAATGCCGACTATGAAATCAGTGTTGCTTCCAGCGTACAGGATGTGCGCCTCACTGCCGCCGTTTCCGTAAAGGGGGATCTGGCGCCCAGCCCCTATGAGTTTCTTCCAAGCTACGAATGCGGAAAAATTCAAAACGTGTCTGACGGCGAATTTTCTGCCCTGCTGGGGCATCCCATCCCGGATGGCAAATGGATCGGACAGCTAGGGAGAAACGATGCCCTGTGTCAGATGTACTACGCCAGATCCGGCTTGGCAAGGCTTGTCTGCCGGACCATGACCCGGATCAAGGAAAAGGCGGATGCCAGGGGGGTGCCGGATCTGAACATTCTCTTCCTATATAATATGCCGTTCCGCGCCATCTGCAAAATGTCCGGAGACATGGTGTCCTCGAAAATGGTGGATGACATTCTACTGATCGTGAACGGTCATTTTTGGCGGGGAGCCGGACGGCTATGCCGGGATTTCTTCCGGAACAGGAAAAGCTGCAAGGCGTTTCGAAAGGAACTGGAGGGGTGATCCATGAAAAAGGAAAAGCATATCTTTTTGTGTGATAGGATCGTTGCTGCGGCATTGGTTCTGACTGGGCTGGCCGGGTGCTGGAACCTGTTTCGGGCGGTTTGTTTGGGAAATTTAACGGCGCTGGCTACCACGCTGATTCTGGATACCCTGTTTTTCCTGGTGGCGTTTTCCGCATGGAAAGGACGGATGCCATGGCTTCTTCTTGCATCAGCTGTGGCAGGCGGATGCCTGTTTTATACCACAAATTATGCCACCTACGAAATGCAGCAGCCGGGGATCCTCATTCAGACTGTGGCTGCAGGAGTGGCAGCCATTGTGGGTACGGTTGATGTGATTCGAAATAAGCGTCCCATCCGTACCGTTCCGTGGATGAGTCTTTGCCTTGCGCTGATAATCGCCGGGACATTTCTGATCACTTGGGGCATAAAAACCCAAGAGGCAAGAAACGTTCAGGGGCACCCGCTTCGGGAGGTTTGGGCCGTCCCGGAGCAATACGACGCCCCCAATTGTCCTCAGGCGGGCACCGTAGAGGAACTACGCTACCAAACCAATGCCTACGGTACCGACGGCAGGGATGTGGAAAAGTGCGCTCAGGTCTATCTTCCCTATGGATATGACGAAAATCTGCGGTATAACATTCTCTATCTGATGCATGGCACCGGGGATGACGAAAACTACTGGCTTTTGACCAATCCCCAGAATAAGGATATGCTGGATCGCATGATCGCTTCCGGCTGTATTGATCCGCTGATCGTTGTGACCCCCACCTTCTACACGGAGGAGGACTGCGCCGACAGCTTGGACACTCTGACCTTTTCTTTCCGGGAGGAATTGAGAAATGATCTGATGGTCGCTGTGGAGAGCCGGTACGCTACCTACGCGGAAAGTGTTGACAGCGAGGGATTCACTGCCAGCCGGGATCACCGTGCTTTCGCGGGGCTTTCCCGGGGAGCTGTGACCGCCGCCCATTCGGCCCTCTGCGGCAGCCTGGACTATTTTTCCTGGTTTGGCATTTTCAGCGCTTTCCGCACGGAGGAAAGCTACCTCCGGCAGACGCTCCAATCGGAGACATTTCAGGATTACTCCATCCACTATCTGTATATGACCAGTGGCAATTTTGATTTTGCCCTGCTGCCTCAGATCCGGGGGTATGATATGCTCCTTAACCTGGAGCCACGGCTGACCCAAGGGGTCAATACGGAATTTGACGTATTCCCAATGCGCTACCACTCCATGGGTTCCTGGCATCTGGCTCTTTACAATTTTCTTCAGCGGATTTTTTAAGGAGGCAATATGAAAAAAATATCGTTTAACAACAATTGGACGGTTGCCCATGTAGGTGACGAATCCAACAAAAAGGCGGTAACCGTACCCCATGATGCCATGCTCAGTGAGCCAAGGTCAGAGCTGTCCGCCGGCGGGAAAAATACCGGCTGGTATGAGGGATTTGATTATCTCTATGAAAAGAAATACACGCCGGATGCTTCCCTTACGGACAAGGTCATGATTCTGGAGTTGGAAGGCGCCTACCGCAAGGCGGAAGTGTGGATCAACGGAAAACAGGCCGCTTTCCGCCCCTATGGATACACCAATTTTTATGTAGATGTGACGAATCTGCTGCAGGTCGATCAGGAGAATACTATCCAGGTAATCTGCCGGAACGCGGATCAGCCCAACTCCCGATGGTATTCCGGCGCGGGACTGTACCGCCCGGTGAATCTGTGGGTGGGGGAGCAAAATCACGTTGCCATGAATGGCCTCCGAGTCAAAACTCTGGGCGTGGCGCCTGCCCGGATTCAGGTTACGGTGGAGACCGTGGGAGAGGGAACTGGGAAAATCGAGATCCTGGATGGGGAAACCATTGTTGCCTCCACGTCCGGGAAGAAAGCGGTTTTCACCCTCCCGGATGCCAAGCTGTGGTCACCGGAAAGTCCTTATCTGTACACCTGCCGGGCATCCTTCGGAGAGGACAGCCTGGAAACCGCCTTTGGGATCCGCACATTGACCTGGGGGAAAGACGGACTTTGCATCAACGGCAAGCGGGTGATCCTCCAGGGCGCCTGCATTCACCATGACAATGCCATGCTGGGCGCCTGCTGCTATGAGGATGCGGAGTGGAGAAAAATCCGTATTTTAAAAGAGAACGGCTACAACGCCATCCGCTCCGCACACAACCCCTGCTCCAAGGCACTGCTGGATGCCTGTGACCGTCAGGGTGTCCTGGTGATGGACGAGTACATCGATCACTGGTATATCCACAAAACGGAGTATGACTATGTGACCTACTTTGAGGATTGGTGGCGGCAGGATCTCCGGGATATGGTGGAAAAGGATTATAACCACCCATCGGTGGTGCTCTATTCCACAGGCAACGAAGTGTCGGAGACCGCTCAGGAAAAGGGCATCGCTCTAACAAAGGAGATGACGGAGCACCTTCACAGCCTGGATGATACCCGGCCGGTCACCTGCGGCGTGAATATTTTCTTTAACTTTCTGTCTTCCATTGGCTTTGGAGTGTATAGCGACTCCAAGGCAAAGAAGGAGGCGGCAGCCGCGGAAAAGAAAAAAGCCGCCGGAGCGCAGCCCAAAAAGAAGAAAAGTGTGGGCAGCGAATTTTTCAATGATATGGCAGGTCTGCTGGGGGACAATTTCATGAAGATCGGCGCGACGCTCCACGGCTGTGATGTCAAAACCCGGGACGCCTTCGCCGGGATGGATATTGCGGGGTACAACTACGGCATCTATCGCTATGCCCATGACCTAAAGAAATACCCGAACCGGCTGATTTTGGGCAGTGAGACCTTCTGCAATGATGCCTACCGATTCCGTGAGATGGCAAAAAAGGATCCCCGGATCATTGGCGACTTCGTATGGGCGGGACAGGACTACCTGGGAGAGGTGGGCATCGGCGCTTGGGAATACCGGGACTATGCTCCTTCCTTTGACGGAAGCCGAGGCTGGGTATCCGCCGGTTCCGGCAGAGTCGATCTGGCCGGCACACCGCTGGGAGAGGCATACTACACGCGGGTCGCCCTGGAGCAGGAGCCAGGCCCCTACATTGCTGTGTGCCCTGTAAACCACACCGGGGAAAAGCACTCACCCTCCGCATGGAAAATGTCCAATGCCATCCCAAGCTGGAGCTGGAATGGCTGCGGCGGAAAAAAGGCGGATGTGGAAGTCTATGCCCGCGCCGCCAAGGTTATCCTGCTGGTAAACGGCAGGGCAGTGGAAGAGCGGAAACTGAAAAACGACTGCATTGCCCGGTTCCGCTGCACCTACGAGGACGGAACTGTGGAGGCAGTGTCCTATGACGCAGAGGGGAAGGAAATAGGGCGGTGCGCCATGAAAACCGCCGGTTCTGAGACGCGGCTCCAAGCGCTTCCGGAGGAAAGTATAGTTGCCCCCGGTCACTTGAGTTATATCCGGCTGCGGTATACCGACGGCAGCGGTACCGTAAAGCCACTGGAGCGAGGCAATCTTACGGTTCAAGTCACAGGCGGCAGACTACTGGGGCTTGGAAGCGCCTGCCCCTATAATGAATTGGGCTATTGCGGGAACGTCACCGATACCTATTATGGAGAAGCCCTTGCCATCGTTCAAGCAGAAGCCAGCGGCGAGATCCATTTGACCGTCACCGACGGCAGCCGCACCGGGGAAACCACAATTCCTGTTCAATAAAATTTGCAGCCGCCCGGCATGGGCGGCTGTTTTTACGTTAGAATGACGAAGAATTGTAGGATTCCTTGAAATATTCATGGGATTCGTTTATGTCCGTGGCTTCGTGGTGTCGAATGCTGAGCCGAATTCCCGGTAGCGCTGCCCGTCCTCTGACCATAGAAACTGGACGGCCCGTCCACGGATCTGAATCCGCATCCAAAGTTCGGCATTGTTGGGAATCTGTGCCTGCGTTCCGGGAACCTCGGTTTTCATCCCGTTTTCCAGCTGAATGAGGCAATGACGCTGCCAGCAAGGGTCTCGCTGTATGTCTTGCAGAAATAGAGAAAATTCATGTTGTCGTAGTACAGAATCAGCCCTGCGGTGTGCTGATAGCAGAGGGGGTGGAAATCCGGTTTGGTAGTGACGGTGGCGTAGAAGCTGGTCAGCTTTTTGGCAAGAAGGCTGACCCGGTTCAGTGAGCAGCCGGACTCCTGCCCCCGCAGCCTCGCCCAGCCGGGGCGGGAAGAAAGATCCACAAAGCTTTTGGGATCGATCCGGGGGGCATAGTAGCCCAATGCCAGCTCCGGGGAGTCAAAATCGTCAAAGGATTTTTGCGCTTCCGGGGTCACCTCCGGTAAGCAGCTCTCCTCGGTATACTCCTGGGCAAGATTGCCGCCCCGCGCCAGCCGCAGCCAGCCGTCTTCCGTTCAATGCATTTTCTGGATGGCGGTTTCCCTCCCCAGAGTGCACCGCAGCTCTGGGACAAAGGGCCGGGATGTCAAATGAACCAGCCAGGTTTCCCCGTTGGGAAGATCCACATAGCTGGCGTGACCGGATTTTTGCAGCTTGCTGCCTGGATTATAGTAGCGGGTCTTCAGGTGGTTCCAATCTGCCCGCTCGTTTGTGCTTCCGGGGCTGGAGGTGAGTATGGGGTTACAGGGATCCGGGGTATTGGGGCCAAATAGGTTTTTGAACCGACCTGTGGTGACGCTGTGGTAGTAGCCGGTGCCGCCTTCGGCACACATGATATAGTAGTAGTCTCCCCGCTTTGTCAGATGGGGCGCTTCAATGCAGCCCCTGTCTGTACCGCCTCGCCAGATCCGCCTCGGCATACCGACTACCTGCTTTATTTTAGGGTCGTACTCCATAATGCAGGTGGGGCCTGGCTTTTCGTAATCCGCACGGGTCTCCCACTCCAATGCCACTACGTATTTTCTCCCGTCGGTGTCGTGAAAAAGGGAGGCATCGAAGCCGGTGGAGTGGAGGTAAACCGGGTCGCTCCAGGGACCCTTCGGGTCTTTGGCGGCAATAAGGAAATGTGCATATCGGCTTAACTCAGCAAGAGCCTAAAAAGGCCTAGAAAGTCCGA
>CAZCLX010000075.1:0-8606 GCA_964499615.1 uncultured Oscillospiraceae bacterium | reverse complement strand
GTAGAGCCATTGGCTCATCTTTTTTCAATTTACACCATTATACGGCCATGGCCGTTTTACGCCTTTTGGGGAATTATACTGATATTCAATAAAAATGTTTAATCCGCAGGATTGAACATATTTATATGAAGATCATAATGAGGTGGACTTTCGCTATTTCCATTCCGAAAATAGCGAAAATGACAGCGCCGCAAGGCAATGTCTTCTTGGTAAATGTCCATGCCGCGCCCGGGCCACCATGAATGAAAATCAGCAAAAATGTTCCGAGTCTATCCCATTTTTTGAGACTATCACAGTAAAATGAAACCATTTTACCAAGAAACAGTATTAGATTTTTTACAGCTCCTTTGAATCATGCGGGAAGCGAACTGCTTCCCGCATGATTTGTCGCCTGCGGGTGGGTTATTGAATGTGGAAGGAACCTCAAGGCCGGTTCCTTTCACATTTTCCCTGCCGAGTTTCCATGCATTAATTGCTTATTTTTCTGTTTTGCAACAGGCTCTGAATCTGCGTCGCCCGTTTTTGTGCTGCTGATGTCAACAGGTCGCAAATTGGAGGCTAATCGGCAAAAAACTCACGGATAACATCTATTTTTCCAATGATGTGCGAATTGAATTCTTTCAATTTTTCTGCCGGAACCCACAATTCTTTATGGTATCCGCTTCCAACACAGTGGATCTCAAACTGTGCGCAATAATCGTCATCCACTTCAAATTTTGTGACATAGCCCTTGTGGTCATCATTATATTTCGCATTCCATCCGAGAGCAATTTCCATGGCATATTGTCGGTTTAGAACCAGATAAAAAATAGGCTGTTCCGATAATCTGGGCGGGAATTCACGAAAATCAGCTTCTTTGATCAACGCCAACTCATTTGTCCCAACGGGCTAAATAAAATCATGTTAACCTCCGTTAATGCCTGACGACGTATTCTTCTATTCTGCCATAAACCGGATGATTCTGACGCTGTCTGCGCAGGAAAAGTTAAAAAAATCTTGTGAAATTCGGCAATTTTTCTATATGAATTTTTTTAAATTTGTGATATAATAACTATGTTAGCAAACAAAGTGAGCCGTTTTTGAGAAGGGAGAAAGAAATGTACGAGGTTGGGGATTGGATGGTTTACGGTGTGCACGGGGTCTGCCAGGTGGCAGGCTGTGAGGAACGGAAAGTGGACAGAAAGCGGCAGCGTTATCTTGTATTGGAGCCAATGGGCCAGGAAGGATCCCAGTATATGGTTCCCACTGGAAATGAGGCGGCAATGGCGAAGCTCCACCCTCTGCTGACCAAAGAGGAAATGGAGCAGCTGCTGTCTTCTCCCCAGGTACATACCAGTAGCTGGATCCCGGATGAAAACCAGCGCAAGCAGCGTTACCGGGAGATTTTGACCAGTGGGGATCGGGAACAGCTGATGCAGATGGTCTACACCTTGTACCGCCACAGGGAAGCCCAAACGGCAGCTGGGAAGAAGTGCCACGTGTCCGATGAATTTTTTCTCCGGGACGCGGAGAAGCTGCTCATTGGGGAAATGACTGTGGTGCTGGATATGGACCAGGAGCAGGCAAAGCTCCGTTTGCAGACGGGGTTGTCTTAACCGATTTTTTCAATCAAAGAAAGAAGCTCGTCCGGAGTCTCCGCAATGGCGGTGGCTCCGGCTTCCTTTATGTCGTCCACGTTGCCGTAGCCCCAGCTTACGCCAATGGTGGGAATCCCGTGGGCAGCGGCACCCAGGACGTCAAAGGCAGTGTCACCAACCATGACACAATTTTCCCGGGAGACGCCGCTTTCCAGCAGATAGGCGATCACCTGGGATTTGGAGCTTCTGGTTCCGTCCATGGTAGCCCCGCAGATTTTGGTGAAGCAGCGGGCAAGGTCAAAATGCTCTAGAATCTCCACTGAGGTGGTCTCCGGCTTCGAGGTGGCGACACACAGGCGGTGGCCCCGCTGTAAAAGGGCTTCCAGCGACTCCCGAATACCATCATAGGGCGTGTTTTCAAATTTTCCGATGGGTATGTACCGGCTCCGATAGATCCGCACCGCTTCGTCAGTCTGCTCCGCCGGGACGCCGAAGGACTGAAAGGTATCCTTTAATGGAGGCCCAACAAACACCCGCATCGCTTCCCTGGTCGGCACAGGCATCCCCAGGGTCTCCAGGGCGTAGGCGGCACAGTTGATGATCCCCTCCCCGGAATCGGTGAGGGTGCCATCCAGGTCAAACAGTATGAAACGTGCTTTCATAATGTCTCCTTAAATAAACGGATTATAGAATTTGCTGCCAGTCAGGACGGTAATGAGAATGGACAAAATCATGAGTCCGGCACAAAGTCCCATGCTCAGGTAGTCCATCTTTGTGAAGGGGCGACCCATGTACCAGGTTCGTTTTTTCTCCTTGCCAAAGCCCCGAAGCTCCATTGCGTTGGAAATCACCTCAATCCGCTCCAAGGAGGACAGCACCAGAGGAATCAGTATGGCGCTGGCGGATTTCAGCCGCTGGGTAAGGCTTGCCTTTTTGCTCATTTCCACACCCCGTGCCTGCTGAGCCTGGGAAATGTCCCGGTATGCCCGCTGAACATCGGGAATGTACCGCAGGGCTAGAGCCACGGAGTAACTCACCCGGTAGCTGACACCGATTCGGTTCAGGCTGGCGGAAAATTCACTGGGATTGGTGGTGGAGACAAACAGGATCACTACGGGAATGGTGCACATATATTTTAGAATCAGGTTCAGGTGGTAGAATAGCTGCTCTGCCGTGACCACATAAGGACCGGCAATTTTAAACAGCACCGTCCGGCTGTGGTAGAGTTTCACTCCGTGTTCAGGGCTAAACAGAAAGATCAGAAGATTGTTCATTACCATGAACACCAGAACAAAGCCCAGCAGGAAGGAGACATCCCGGATTCGGATCTTGGAAATTTTAAACAGGGCAAAGGCGGCGACGGCGGCGGCCACCAGCAGCGGTGTATAGAAGGAGGTCATGGTGGCGATGCACCACAGCAGCATACATGTGAGCTTGGAAGCGCCCGTCAGCCTGTGGATGGGGGAGGGGCGCTCAATGTAGTTAAAGAGGTTAATCATTTCCGCACCTCCTGATCCGCGGCGATGAACCGCCGGGTGAACTCCTCCGGCGTGTCGATGCCACAGGCCAGAGCAAGGTGGTATAGGGACGTTTCTTTCAAATGGGCATGCTGTACAATCTCAGGACTGTTCAGTACCTGGGCAGCAGAGGCGTCACAGATCACCTTTCCGTCGTGGAACACCACCGCCCGAGGAGTATACTCCAGCATCAAATGCATGTCGTGGGTAATGAGAACAATAGTAACACCCTGCCGGTTCAGCTCTTTCAGAAAGTCCATGATCTCCGTGTAGTGCCGGAAGTCCTGCCCGGCGGTAGGCTCGTCCAGAAGAATAATATCCGGCTTCATCACCAGGATGGAGGCAATGGTCACCCGCTTTTTTTGCCCGTAGCTCAGCGCGGATATCGGCCAGTTCCGGAAGGGATACAGCCCACAGATCCGCAGGGTCTCTTCCACCCGGGGACGGATTTCGTCCTCACGGATTCCCCGGTTCCGAAGCCCGAATGCCACCTCGTCAAAGATCATGGTTTTGGAAATCATCTGGTTGGGATTCTGCATGACATAGCCGATTTTATCTGCCCGTTCTTTGATGCTCAGAGCAGAGAGATCTTCTCCACCCATGGTGAGGGTGCCCATCTGGGGCTTTTCAAAGCCGCAGATCACCTTGGAGAAGGTGGATTTGCCGGCACCGTTGGTGCCGACGATGCTGAGCATTTCTCCCTGGTGGATGGTCACATCCACCCCTTTCAGGGCGTGGTGACCGCCCTCGTAGGTAAAGTCGATGCCCTTAGCTTCCAGCACAACCGGAGCATCCTCCCGGGGTGCGGAGGAGGGCTGCCGGGAAAACCAGGCTCGAACCTGTGCCTTCTGCTCTTCGCTGAGCCGGAGTTCCGGCAGAGAGGCGGGGTGCATGCTTTCGGTGGGGGTGATTCCAGCATACTTAAGGGCAGTGATGTACAGCGGTTCCCGGATACCGCTTTCTGCAAGCAGCGTGCCGCAGAGCAGCCGATCCGGGGTGCCGTCAAACAGAATGCGACCCTGCCCCATTACCACCACACGGTCTACGTGGCGGTGCAGCACATCCTCCAGCCGATGCTCAATGATGATAACGGCGCATCCGGTGCGCTTCTGAATCTCATCAATCAGCTGGATGGCCTGCTTGCCTGTGGCGGGATCCAGGTTGGCAAGAGGCTCATCGAACAGCAGCACGTCTACATGGTTTACCATAACACCGCCGAGGCTGACCCGCTGCTTCTGCCCTCCGGAAATCTCATGGGGAGCGTGGTGAAGCACCTGGCGGATGTCCACCAAATCCGCCACTTGATTTACAATTTCGTGCATTTTATCGCCCGGGGTGCAGTCGTTTTCCAGGGCAAAGGCAATATCCTCCGCAACCGTCAAACCGATGAACTGGCCGTCGGAGTCCTGGAGCACCGTGCCCACGGTTTTGGACAGACCGAATAGTCCTTGGAGGGAAGCCTCCGTTCCCTTGATCTTTAGGGAGCCGGTATGTTTTCCGGAGTAGGAAGCGGGAATCAATCCGTTGATGCAGTGGGCAATGGTGGATTTGCCGCAGCCCGAGGGTCCAGCGATGAGCACTTTCTCTCCCCGGCGGATTTGTAAATTGATATCATAAAGGGTAGGGCTTGCCTGAGCGGTGTATTGAAAGCCGAAATGCTCGAAGGAAATCAGTATTTCTTTTTCCATAAGAACTCCTTTTTAGCGGGTGGTGATTAGCGGTTGGGTGCAACAAACTGGGAACAGCTGTTTTAGTTCGGCCGGTCCGGATCTAGAAATTTCAGCGGATCCCCGGCGCTTGCCACAAAATGCATCAGCATATAGGCGCACATGATGGCAACGTTTTCATCCCGGAGGATGCGCCTGCATTCTTCCCGGTCAGCAATGACCACCTGAATGTCTTCAGACGATTCCTGGTGAAGGGAACTTGGCACCCCGGAGCAGTATCCGAACACCATCCCGCAGCTCTCGTCGGTCATGCCTACGGTGGTGAAAAAAGGTTTCGAGTAGCCGGTTTCCACCGGGGCGAAGGATAGGCTGGTTTCCTCATACATTTCCCGGATTCCTGCCTGATTCAGAGCTTCTCCCGGTTCCACCAGTCCGGCGGGGAACTCATAGATGTAGTCCCCGATGGGATAGCGGTACTGACGGATGAGAACGACCTTGTCCTTTTCCGGACCGTACACCCCGTACATCACCACCCCGTCCGGATCGTTCCGGTGGGACACGGCCTTGATCTCTTTTTCGTCCCGAATCCGGGATACCATATAATATTTGCCGGAGCCGCCGTCCCGGTGGATGGCTTCCATCTCATAGAAGTTGAGGTAAGGATTGTCCGTAACCTTGCGAATTTTGCCAATGCCGGACATGATAAGCACCCCCTGTAAGCATTCATTTTGGGGAAGCTCTGAATAACGAGGTGATAGATCCGCTGCCCAGCGGTCACCGAATTGTTCAGAGGTTCTTTAGTACTATACCATTTTTTTCAAAGAAAAGCAATCCTTCCATTCATAAACCGCCGCTTTCCGGGCATAATTTCTGGGAAGGGAGGAAAAGCCATGGCAGATTTGAGAATCACCGATGAAAATATCCGGAGCCAGTTCCACAAGGCGGGCGACTTTATCGCCCGGGAGCTAAAGTGCAGCGGATTTACTCTGTACGCCTACGCCATCGACGGGCTGACTTCCGGCGGTGACGCGTCGGAGTATGTCATTAAGCCTATCGCGGATCTCCTGACAGGGGATACCGTAGAGGAGCTGTACCGGGAGGCGTTGGACGGTAAAATCTATAACAGTGTGGCGGATCTCTGTGAGGACCTGGATACCGTCTTTTCTAAGCTGGTAAATGGCTTTTGTGTGGTGCTTTTCCCGGGCGCGGGGGCAATCGCCTTCGAAGTGAAAACCGGGGAGAAGCGAAGCCTGTCTCCGCCGGAGGTGGAAAACACCGTCAAAGGCCCTAAGGATGCCTTTACGGAAACTGTCCGAACCAACACCAGCATCATCCGGCGGCATCTGCGCACACCGTTCCTCCGGCTGGAGGAATCGGTGGTAGGGGTGCGGAGCCTGACCAATGTGACAGTGGCCTGGATAGAGGGAATCACCGATCCTTCCCTTGTGGAGCGGATGAAAGCCCGCTTAAGCTCCATCGATATTGACGGAATGATCTCCCCGGCATCGGTGGAGGAATACGTCACCGGCTCCCGGGCAACAGCGTTCCCCTTGATGCGTTATACCGAGCGGGCGGATACCTTCTGCGAGGGACTTCTGGACGGACGGGTGGGCCTGCTGGTGGACGGCCTTCCCCTGGGATATCTGGCGCCCGCTGAGCTGGGTTACCTAATGGAAAGCCCAGAGGATCGGGGACGGGACTATATCTCCGCCTCTTGCATCCGGATCCTGCGGTACGGGGCACTGATCCTGAGCCTGCTGCTGCCTGGGGTGTATGTGGCCCTGGCGGTGTTTCATCAGGAGATGATTCCACTGCCCCTCCTGCGCTCAATCATAGAAAGTAAAGAGAACGTGCCCTTCCCTACGGTGGTGGAAGTGCTGGGACTGCTGGCGGCGTTTGAGCTGCTCCAGGAGTCCGGCGTTCATCTGCCCCAGGCAATCGGGCAGTCGGTGTCCATTATTGGCGGCATTGTGGTGGGTACGGCGGCGGTGGAAGCGGGATTAATTTCCCCGGCGGCACTGATCGTGGTGAGTATCGCTGGCGTGTGCGGCTTCGTTCTGCCCAACCGGGATTTGGCAGAGGGGATCCGAGTATGGCGGTTCGGTATTGCAGTGCTTGGCTCTCTGGTGGGACTGTTCGGCGTGGCAGTGGGGATCATTCTATTCACCGTGCACCTGGCGGAATTGAAATGCCTGGGTGTGCCCTATCTGGCACCCTTCCACGCGCCTGGCGGGGAAACCGTTCTCCGGCATCGGTTGGTGCTGCAAAAGTTCCGGAATTTCCGGCTTCATCCCCGGGATCGGAGGAATCAGAAGTGAAATATTGGGTTTGGATTCCCCTGGCAGCGTTGCTGCTTCTGTCCCCTTTCCAGGGTAACGACGTGGGGAAGCTTCGCCCGGTGGAGCTCGTGACCATGCGCCGGGAGAAAAATGCTGTGGTTTTGGAGACCGACACCGGTGACGTGGGACGGGGCAGGGATCCCTTAACGGCGCTGGAGGATCTGAAGCGATCTGCGCCGGGAGCACTGTTCCTAGATACCGCGGACTATTTCCTGGTAACACGGGAGACGGAAAACCTGCTCCCAGAGCTGTCCGGTGTCCTCCGTCCGGCGGTGGAAATCTGTGTTTATTCGGAGGAAACCGATTTGATGGGCGCGGTGGAATATCTCCGCGCTCACAGCCCGGAGGTAACGCTGCTGCAATGGCGAACCCAGGGAAAGACCGTGCCGGAGCTTCGCACAGATGGAGGGGAATACCGCCTTGTGGGAAACGGATAAAAAGACGGATGCCTGGCTTTTGACCGCACTGGCTGCGCCTTTAGCCCGGACGGCGTCCGGCTGCTCCTGGCTGACGGTTCTGACCATCGGGACAGTCTGTCTTGGATTGTGCTGGGGCGTGGAACACCTTAAAAAACCTGCGGGGAAGTTTTTTTCAGCTGTACAGTGGCTTTGGTTAATATTCATCATTGGAATGACCCTGGGTTGGACCGCTGACTGCTGGAAGGATGGCGATAATTCCCCTTTTATTGGGGGAACCCTTCTCCTGCTGGCGGCGTGGACCGCGTCCAAGGGGGAGGATGTGGGCAGACGGACGGGAAATATTCTACGTTTCTTCCTAATTGCCCTAATCGGCGGCGTACTATTGTCCGGCATGGGGGATATTCGCCTATCCAATCTCCGCCCCCAGTGGAGAATGAATACCGCTCATATTGTCACATTGTTTCTCGTTCCGGCAGCCGCAGCCTGGAACGGGTGTGCTCAAGGTCATAGAAAATCCAAGCTGGCGATTTTGCTGTTTGCCACGTTTACGGCGGCGGTGGCCACCGGAGTGCTGTCAGGCGGTTACGCGTCCAGTCGGGTATCCGCGTTCTATGAGCTGAGCAGAAGCACGGAGCTGCTGGGCACTGCCCGGCGGTTTGAAAGTCTGGCGGGATTGGGTATGACACTGGGCTACTATGTGTTTCTTACCCTGTTTCTGATCATGGCAGGAAAATGGGCGGAAGGAGCCATACCAGGGAAGCGGACATTTGGCGTCTGGCTAGCCGCGGCAGGTGGAATGCTGGCATATCTGACAGGGATGCTGAATGACCGCGTGCTGGCTCTGGGCAGCTTAGTGGTATGGATCGTGCTCCCAGTGTTTGCCGGTTTCTTCGGGAAAAAGCCCCCAGAGGATCGCCCCAGGAACGACAATTAGCAGCGTTTGACATCTTTAAAATTTTTTAATAAAATTTCAAAAAAATTCTTGACAAATCAGGCGACTCGTGCTAATATATCCAAGCTGGCCGCAAGGGCGAGCGCCTGTACCTTGTAAATTGAATAACGCAAAGACGAACAAACACCTTGGACA
>CAZCLX010000074.1:0-8620 GCA_964499615.1 uncultured Oscillospiraceae bacterium | reverse complement strand
CTGAACAAATCGTCTGCGGCTGGATGGCGGATCTTTTGTCCCATCCATGCAGAGTTAAAAATGGGAAATACATACAGTATTCCTCCATTTTTAACACTTTTGTCTGGGACAAAATCTTTCGCCACCAGCTCTTGCCGATTGATTCAGAGCTTTCCTAAATTTTCAGCTTGGTACTGCCGGAACGCCGGGGTCGGCGTTCCCTACGCAAAGACGGCTTGCTGAGTTAAGCCGATATGCATATTTATTAAAGTGCTAACGCCTCGCCCCTTATGGGGCAACCGGCTCTGATGCACAATAAATGTCCATGCGTCAAGTGCTTTCATTTTTGGTGGTGCCGGGTGCGGCATGGACATTTATCCAGAAATAGCATGATCGCAAATTGTGACCGAGGTGATGTGGGGCTGGGGACCGTCGTACCAGTACAGGAAGCCTTCCAGGTTGACGATGCTTCCCACCTGCAGGGAAATCACGGTCTGGTAGGCATCGGAGTCGGGGCCGCACAGATAGTAGGGGATCACAAACAGACAGGAAATGTCTCCCAGGGCGGCACGGAAATACAAGTCGCTGTCGCCGCTGGGATCGCCGGAGCCATCCCAGCCGTACAGGAAGGGTTCCCCCGCTTCCCCGATAGGCTCCACAACAAGTCCGTTAAACGACACTTTTTCGTTCTGGTGGGCGTATAACGCTTCGCTTCCCAGAAGCGGTGTGACATCCAGCGCCGGGGCAACGTAGGAGCCTTCCAAAAGAGTAAAAGCGGCGTGCTCGATCTGGTCGCTGCCTGCCCATTGGGTTTTCACCCCGGTGACCTGGATCCGTGCTCCCGGAACCAGAAGCGCCGCGTCTTCCCGGGAGCAGGCCATATTCCGCAGAAAAAAGCCGCCGTCTTCGCTCTGGGCGTAGACGGTAATGGTGTCGTTCCACCATTCCTGCGTTGCCTGGACATAGGTTTCCACAGCGACCGGCGTTTCCAGCCCGGCAGCCAGAAACGCGTCGTGGGTCATAAACGGACTGGTTTCCCGGGTCGGGGATTCCGTTGGGGTCGTGGGAACCGTGGTGACCACAGGTTCCGGCGCGCTCTTTTTGCATCCCGCCAGGAATACGGCAAGACAGAGGGCGCAGATCAGCATTTTCTTCATATAGGCGCTCCCCCTGTCTCTATGATATAACGCTGTAACGGATATTTATATTATATCAGAATGATCCCGTAATGCAACCATTTTCGACTTTTTTTCGACAAAAATACTCACATCCATTACCACCTTTCTTTACATAAAGGAGCCGGCGGCGCGTCCGCGTAAGCCTAACGTTTGACGCAATGGGCATGAACTTGACGAATACGGAAGCAAAAAAGCCCATCCAGATGGATGAGCTTTTTGCTTTGTTTGCGGAAATCAGCCGACAACGGAAACAGACGTGATGTGGGTGTTGGGTCCCTCGTACCAGTACAGGAAACCCTCGATGTCCACGACGTCGCCCTGGTTCAGTTCACCCACGGCATTGTACAGGTCGGTGTCGGGGCCGGTCAGGTACACCTCTACGCAGAACTCGTAGGAGTTGCCGTCCAGAGACAGGGTGACATAGATGTCGTCGCCGGGTTCATTGTTCTTGTAGGCGATGTTTTCCACGGTCATGCCCTTGAAGGCAACCTTCTCGTTCTGATGGGCGATCAGGTCATCGGTGCCCAGCAGAGCGGTGGCATCGAACGGCTCGGCGGTGTAGCTGCCATCCAGCAGTTCAAAGGTGGCGTCCACGATTTCCACTTCGCCGGACCATTCGCTCTTGAAGCCGTTGACCCGGATCTTGGTGCCGGGAACCAGCTTGGCGGCGTTCTCCTCGCTGCACTCCATGTTGTAGATGAAGTAGGCGCCGTCTTCACTCTGGGCGTAAACAGAGATCGTATTGTCCCACCAGGACTGGGTGGCCTGTACGTAGGTCTCCACAAGCACGGGGCTGTCCAGATCAGCAGCTGCGTAGTCTTCGTGGCTCATGACAGTGGCTTCCGCCTCGGCGGGACCGGTGGGGACTTCCGTAACGGCTTCTGTGGGAGTCTCGGTAGGCGTTTCGGTAGAAGCAGCCGTGGTGGCCTGGGTCTCGGCGGGCTGATCACCGGCGCAGCCAGCGAACGCAAGCACAATGCTAAGAACCAGCAGCATAGCGATTAACTTTTTCATTTTTTCATTCTCCTTTTAGGATCCTTGATAGTGCACAACGGCACATTGTCATTATACACCAGCATTTTCAGAAATCAATGGTTTTCCTGCTAATTTTCTTTTAATTTTCTGCGATCGTAGAGATAATAACCGCAAATCGCCGCCCAGCACAGCCCCAGGGACACAAGGAGCGCCTTCGATTCTCCGGGAAGGGGGCCAAGATCCGTTTCCCCGGCGGCGGCGGAAACCTGATCCAGCCGGTACAGGGCGTTCATTTCCGTGTAGAGGCTGTCAATGTAGCTGTCATCCACAGTCTGCTTCCGGCGGACGGACTTCACCACCTCCTCGATCATCTGCCCGGCGGCGTTGCGCAGGGAGGCGGATCCGTTGAACACCGGGGTGACGAAGGTATTGTCCGTGTTGTCCATCAGCAGCTTAGCGGCAGCGATCTTCACGGCATAGTGCTGGTCATTGTCCTCCCCCGCCCGGGCGATGTAGTCCTGATATACGTCACTGTTCTGAGCCTTGGTGGTCACGGGAACATACCCTTCCGTGGAGGAATAGGCGATCTGCACATCATTGGAAAGGAGATATTGGGCAAACAGCCAGGACGCCAGCACCTCCTGGGGATCGTCCTTATTGAAGACGCAGACGGAAGGCCCCTGAGAGATCATCTGAGGATGCTCCGGGTCAAACTGAGGCACCGGCAGCACCGCTATCTCAAATTTTACCAGCTTGTCCTCGCTGATGTCCAGCAACGGAGCGTCGGAGCCCATCCAGGTAGCGCCGGCGGTGGAGTCCACGGCGAAGACGCACTGTCCGGCATTGAGAAAGTTGCCGGGATAGCTGGAAATCTTGAAGGTGGAGAAGGCCCCCGCCTGGGTGTTGTCCCGGACGGTGAAAAGCAAAGACCGGGTGGTGTCGTTAAAGATCTCGATGTTCCCGGCGGCGGTGGAGTATCCGGCGTCCAGCTGCTTGAGCTGCTGGATCATCATATTGTCGGTGGACTTATAGATGAAGGGGATCATTACGTTCTGGCCGTTCAGCTTGTAGGTGCCGTCGGGGTTCTTTTCCGTCGCGGCCCGAGAGACCTCCCAGACAAAATCCCAGGTCAGGACATCTGGCAGCGTGTAGCCCAGAGCTTCCACATAGGTTTTGTTTACATAACAAGCTTCTGTAGAGCGCATGAAGGGCAGAGCATAGTGGCTTCCGGAGATGACGCACTCCTCCAGAAACTGGGGAACGATCTCCTGCCGGGTGGGACTGTCGAATTTTACTTCACTGCCTCCCAGACCGTACCGGGGATCGTCCATCAGGCCGTCCAGAGGCACGACTGTGTTTTCCCCCGTCAGATAGGTGGCAATGTGGTCGGGGTAAGTGATGCATACGTTTGGCGTGGTTTTGGTGGCGATGTTGGTGATCACGTCGTTGTAGATCCGGCTGTAGTCGGTGTACAGCCGCATGTTTACGGTGATGTTGGGATAGAGCTTCTGAAAATCAGCGATGGCCTGCTTGTATATTTCCGCCTGGACTACATTGGTGTCGTTCTTCGCCCAGAAGGTGATCTCATACTGCCGCGTTTCGTCAAATTGCTGGGGAAGGGTAAAGGTATTCTGCACCCGTGCGCCGTGGCAGCCGGAGAGCATAACGGTAAGCGCCGTCAGACACAGCAGAAGAGAAATGATTTTTTTCATCCTTTCGTCCCTCCTCTTGCCACGCCTGCCATAATTTTCTTGTGAAACACCAGGAAAAGAATGATCAACGGGACGGAAATAACCACCACCGCCGCCATCATGGCAGGGATGTTTTCCCGTCCGAAGCCGTTTTCCCGGATCTCCTGGATACCCACGGACACCAGAAAATAATCGGAATTGTCGGTGACGAGCCGTGGCCAGACGTAGCTGTTCCAGCACTCGATGATCTTCAGAATGGTCACGGTGACGATGGTGGGCTGGCAGATGGGGATCATCACCCGAAACAGGTACTTCATATCCGAGGTGCCGTCCACCTTGGCCGCGTAGTACAGGTCATCGGGAACCTGGGAAAAATTCTCTTTCAGCAGATAGATGTAAAAAACGGAGGTTACCGAGGGAAGAATCAGCCCCAGAAAGGTGTTCCGCAGCCCCAAGTCTGTGGCGGTGACAAAGTTGGTGATCACCACCAGCTCGGAGGGGATCATCATCAGGGACAGGAATGCGGTAAACGCGAGATCCTTTCCGGGAAAATCCAGTCTGGCGAAGGCAAAGGCGGCAAGCACCGTGACGATCAGCATGATCCCGGTGGTAGCGACGGTGAAGATCAGGGTATTCAGCAGATACCGCCCCAGGGGCACTGACTGGAAGGCGTCCCGATAGTTTTCCAGAGTGGGGTGCAGGGTGATAAGCTGGGGGATGTACTCGGAATTGTAGGCGCTGTAGCTTTTCACAGAGGTCAGCACCATCCAGTAGAAGGGAAACAGTACAATGACTGCCCACACCGCCAGCAGAATGTAAACAAAGGTCTTCCGGACGGCGTCGGTTCTTCTTGCCCGGGCTTCGATTCTTTCATGATCCATAATGCGCACCTCATACATAGTGGACGTGCTTCCGGCTGACCAGAAGGTTAATGCAGGTGATGGTCAGCACTACGGAAAACAGAACGATAGCGGCGGCGGAAGCGTAGGAGGGGTAGCCGCCGGAGTTGCCGTAGAGCATATCGTAGACGTAGCCCACGATGGTGTTCATCCCGGCGGCGTTCAGGTCGGTGCCGAACAGCGCCACCGCGTCGGAGTAGGCCTTGAAGGCGCCAATAAAGCCGGTGATCACCAGGTAGAAAATGGAGGGAGAGATCATGGGCAGGGTGATCTTGGTGAACATCCGGAGTCTCCGGGTGCCGTCCACCCGGGCGGCGTTATAGTACACCTCGTTCACCGACGCCAGGGCGCTGGTAAGAATCAGGATCTTAAAGGGCATGACCACCCAAATGGTATAGAAGCACAGCACAAACATTTTTGCCCAGTAGGGGCCGTCGATGAAGTCCACTGGGCCTTGCCCGAACCAGCTAAGCATCAGGTTCACCAGGCCGTCGGAGTAGGGGGTCTGCTTGAAGAGGATCATGAAAACCAGCCCTACCGCCAACGTGTTTGTCACGTAGGGCAGGAAGTACACCGTCTGAAACAGATCCCGCAGACGCCGTATAGAGGACAGCGCCACGGAAATCAGCAGAGCAAAGCCGGTGGACAGAGGCACGGTGATGATCACGAGAAGGAAGGTGTTTTTCAGCGCCTGGAGGAAATAGGGGTCGTGGAGCACAAAGGAAAAGTTATACAGACCCACCCCAAAATAGGACTGAGATGCGAAGTTATACCCTTCCTCCATGGAGTAAACGAACACGTCGATCAGGGGGTATACCAGGAACGCCCCCAGAAAGATCAGGGCGGGAAGCAGGTACAGCCAGCCCTTCCAGCTTTTGTTATCCATCATTTGCCCTCCCTAGAAGCGGATCCGGGCGCCGGTTTCCGGATGGAACAGAAGCACCTTTTTGGGTTTCAGGCGGAAGCGAACCTCCGCTCCGGCAGGAAGGGAGCCGTCGGACTGGAGAATTGCCCGGAGGGTGGGGGCTTTCCCGGCGTCGTGCTCGGCGACGATGCTGATATCCCTGCCCATCACCTCCACGTTCCGAAGACGGCAGACCATGGGGCCTTCTCCATCGGGAGTGAAGCCCTCGGGGCGGATGCCTACGTCCACGGCCCCGTCAGCTGCGCCGGGAACAGGCAGCACCGGGTCGCTTCCCAGATACAGGGTCTCCTTCTCCACCCGTCCGGCAAATAGGTTGATGGGCGGAGTACCCAGGAACTTTGCCACAAACAGATTTACAGGATCGTCGTAGACCTCCTGGGGCTTGCCGGTCTGCTGCACCACACCCGCTTCCATTACTACGATCCGGTCGGAAATGCTCATAGCCTCCTCCTGGTCATGGGTAACAAATACGGTGGTAATGCCGGTGGCCTTCTGGATCCTGCGGATCTCCTCCCGGGTCTGGAGCCGGAGTCGGGCGTCCAGGTTGCTGAGCGGCTCGTCCAGCAGCAGCACCCGGGGCATTTTCACCAGCGCCCGGGCAATAGCCACCCGCTGCTGCTGACCGCCGGAAAGCTCGCTGGGCTTGCGGGACATCAGTGTGTCGATCTGCACCAGCTTTGCCGCCTCCTGTACCCGCTTCGCCATTTCCGCTTTGGAAAGCTTGTCTTTTCCGGTGAGGTTTTCCAGAGGAAACCGGATGTTCTGCTCCACCGTCAGGTGGGGATACAGGGCGTAGCTCTGGAACACCAGTCCTACCCCCCGGTTCTCCGCCGGGAGGTCGGTCACGTCCTCGTCCCCAAAGAAGATTCTCCCGGAGGTTGGCTTCTGGAGGCCGCTGAGCATATACAGCGTGGTGCTCTTTCCGCATCCCGAGGGACCAAGCAGCCCGATCAGCTCCCCGTCCGGCACGGTGAAGGTAAAGTCGCTGACGGCCACCACATCGTCCTTTTTCTTCCGATCCCGGGAGGGAAAAATCTTGGTCAGGTGATCCAATGTAACTTTCATAAGTGTCATCCTTTCCCAATAAAGGTAGGCGCTGTTTTTCTCCATTATAATCTTCCTATCGGCGGAATGCAAGGAAAATTAACTGAAAGCAGCGGTTAGCCCCACTAACTGCTACCTGCTAACCGCTAAATGGGACAAACCAAAATATTGACAGCCAGGCGGCCTACGGATATAATGCTATGTAATAAGGAGGTAGCCCATGGAGAACTTTGTTGAGATCACGGATTTTCACGCGCCGGAGCTGGATGTGTATGCCCGGCTTACGGAGGCCCAGCTGTTAAACCGGTTTGAGCCGAAAAAGGGGATGTTTATCGCGGAAAGCCCCAAGGTGATCCTTCGGGCGCTGGCAGCCGGATGCCGCCCGGTTTCTCTGCTGGCGGAAAGAAGCTGCTGCGGTGGAGAGGCAATGGAAGCCATCCGTAGCTGCGGAGATGTGCCGGTGTATACCGCGCCAATGGAAGTTCTGACCCAGCTGACCGGTTTTCAACTCACCCGGGGAATGCTCTGCGCCATGTACCGGCCCCCGCTTCCCGCTTTGGATGAGGTCTTGAAGAATGCCCGCCGGGTTGCGGTGCTGGAGAACGTGATGAACCCCACAAACCTGGGGGCAATTTTCCGTTCCGCCGCCGCCCTGGGAATGGACGCGGTGCTGCTGACCCGGGGGTCTGCCGATCCGCTCTACCGCCGCAGCGCCCGGGTAAGTATGGGCACGGTGTTCCAGGTGCCGTGGACAAACCTTTCTGAGGATTGGCTCCCTGCCCTCCGTCAGGCGGGCTTCCGCACCGCCGCTATGGCGCTGCGGGAGGACAGCCTGTCCGTGGATGACCCGAGGCTGAAACAGGAAGAAAAGCTTGCCGTGGTGCTGGGCACAGAGGGGGATGGCCTGGCAGACGCCACCATCGTGAGCTGCGACTACACCGTCCGGATCCCTATGGCAAACGGAGTGGACTCCCTGAATGTTGCCGCCGCCAGCGCTGTGGCGTTTTGGGAGTTGAGAAAAGGTTAAATCTTCATTGCATATGGCGCAATGGTATAATAAATGCAGAAAAGCCGGAAATCCTTGATACATAAGGGTTTCCGGCTTTCTTTGTTACTAATTTGTTATTAGTTCAATGTTCAACTTCAATTCCGTGATTGTTTTGTGGGTGTAAACCCGTTCCCCCGTTTCCTTGGATTTATGCCCCATAAGCCTATCAATACAAACCTTATTAGCCCCCGCTGAATCAAGGCGTGATCTGAAGGTGTGGCGGGTTTCATGGGGTGTGTGTTCCATTTGAAGTTGTTCCATGAGGGTTGACCAAATTTCCCGGTATTGGGTTTGATTCATCTTCTTACCGTTCCATTCAAACAGGTAACCGGATTTGGATTGTTCAACCCGCTTTCTAACAATCCCTTCAATCTTGGAATGAATCGGAACAATCCTATTCTTTCCTGCATCTGTTTTTGTTCCCCCGGTAATGGTTCCTTCTTTCAAGTCAACATTTGAAACCTTAATATCAAGAACTTCAGAAATTCTAAACCCGGTATATAGGAAGAACGCAAGGGAATCAGCATAAGGAAGTTGCTGATTATCCCAAACCCGTTTTACTTCTTCATCCGTAAAGATTTGCTTGGTACTTTCCGGGATGGGTTCAGAAGTCAGCAATTCAGAATAACACTTACTGACAATATCAAGTTCCATAGCAAAGCGGTCAAGATGCCCCCAAAGGTTCTTGATTGCTCCTTGGGTGGAATACCCACAACCACAATTATCAATGGTATCCTGCATTTGATAAGACTTGATCTGATTATATCTAATCTTTGCGAATTTCTGACAATGCTTATAAGCTGACTTCAGGGAAGAAAGATTTGACTTCCCTAGTTTAATAGCACGTTTCTTCAACCAAAGTTCATATAGTTCTTCTAAGG
>CAZCLX010000073.1:0-8655 GCA_964499615.1 uncultured Oscillospiraceae bacterium | reverse complement strand
AAAAATAGTATCAGAAGCTCTTTCCCCAGGAGGATTTCTTATGTTTTATAAAATGATAGAAATGGCGCGGGATCGATGGTATGCATCCAAAGAATGTACCGTTACCGATTTGGTTGCTTACATATCCCATAAAGGTCAGCTGCGTGACGCCCAGATCGAAGCGATCAAGACATATCTGTATCTGAAAATCGCGTGCGGCTGCCAGAGCCTGAAACGGTTGTTTATCCAGGGCGCGTTTAATTCCCTGGACTTGGACGAACTTGCTCTGTCCAGTGACGCGCGGGAATACCTGAAAAGCCATAAGGCAGCGGCAGCGCTGTTGGAATACGCGTGCCTTACCAATGACGCCGGTGAGCAGGTTTCCGAGAAGCTGGAACAGCAGATCAAGAAGGATCCCGAGAGTATTGATTATCCGAAATTCTTCCGGGACGCTTTCTATGGCGTTTCCTATACGGACTATCTGTTCAGTCTGCCTATGGGCGCGGGCAAGACCTACCTGATGGCTGCGTTTATTTATCTGGATCTGTACTTTGCCAGCCAGGAGCCGAGCAACCCGGCCTTTGCCCACAACTTTATTGTGTTTGCCCCTTCCGGACTGAAATCTTCGGTAATACCCAGCCTGAAAACCATTCAAAAATTTGATCCTTCCTGGGTCATTCCGGAGCCTGCTGCCTCCGCGCTGAAACGGCAAATCTCTTTTGAGGTGCTGGATCAGGGAAAAACCGCCAATAGATCCAACAAAACCAAAAACCCCAACGTCCAGAAAATCGCGGGCCATCAGCCGCTGTCCCAACTGTTCGGCCTTGTGGCGGTTACCAATGCGGAGAAGGTCATACTGGACCGGATTCAAGAGAAGAAGGGACAGCTGAGTTTTTTTGAAGACAGCGAGGATGATCAGGATCGCCAGGCCAACGAACTGCGGAACCTGATCGGCAAGCTGCCCAGCCTTTCCGTATTTATTGACGAGGTTCACCACGCTGTCAGCGATGAAATCAAGCTCCGCGCCGTCGTCAACCGCTGGGCGCAGAAGAATACCATCAATTCTGTTGTGGGTTTTTCCGGCACGCCATATCTTGAGAAAGCGGAAAAGATCCAGGTCACGGACAAACTGTCTGTTGCCACGGCGGAAATTACCAACATTGTTTCCTACTATCCCTTGACCGCCGGTATCGGCAATTTCCTGAAGTGCCCGATGGTGAAGATTTCGGATGTGGCGGACAGCAGCGTGATCATCGAATCCGGTGTCCGGGAATTTCTGGATACTTACAAGGACACGGTATACGCCGGAGGCCTGATTGCCAAACTGGGCATTTACTGCGGCACCATCGAGAAACTGGAGGAAATGGTCTATCCGCTGGTCTCCAGAGTGGTGGCTGAGTATGGACTGGGTACCGATGTAATTCTGAAATTCCACAAGGGGAATAAGCAGTACCCCCAGCCCACCGACAGCCAGATGCAGTTTGATACGCTGGACAGCTCCATTTCCAAAATCCGCGTTGTTCTGCTGGTTCAGATCGGCAAAGAGGGCTGGGACTGCCGAAGCCTGACGGGGATTATTCTTTCCCAGGAGGGGGATTGCCCCAAAAACATGGTCTTGCAGACATCCTGCCGCTGCCTGCGTCAGGTGGAGAAGGGCAGGCCGGAAACGGCGCTGATTTACCTGAACGATACAAACGCCGACAAACTGAACAGCCAGCTTAAGCAGCAGCATCACATTTCTCTGAAGGAATTTACCACAGCCAATTACGCACAGACCGCAATCAAACGGTATGACCGTACAGCCTATTTAAAGCTGCCGAAAATCGACTTTTACCAGTTGAAAGTCCGCTATGAAGCGATGATTGCGGAACCGGCTGCCCCCGAGGAAAAAATCCCCGTGGCGGCGGATGGCGCAAAGATTTCCGGCAGTATCGTAAAAACCACCGACTTTACCATGGAAACGCTGGAAACCCAGGTGGACGATACCGAGCGCGGGACAAAGCCGGCAACCTTTGCTTCCTGGCTGTATCATATTGTAAAGGGCAGCTTTGGCTCACTTACCATGGAACAGCTCACCGCGCATCAAACGTTGCTGGAGCCAATTTTTGCCACAATAACGTATGAGCGTGACGGTTCCCGCTGTTACAGCTCCCGGTATGACCAGGCAGCGGTGGAAGCCAATATTCGCAAAGCATTCTGCGAAAAGCGCACATTCTCCACCAGGGAGGAGCGGATCCCGGAGGAGGCCGCGCTTTTGAATATCGCGAACTTTACGCCTGTCGTCTATACGGACAACCCCAGGGACTACTATCCCAAGCAGGATGTTGTGGAGCGGATCATCCAGGATGATCAGGGCAAGCTGAAAATGAATGCCAACATCAGGAAAATGATGGAGTTGGCAGAAGAAACCGGCAACACGGCAATTTTGGAGCTGCTGCGCAAGGAAAATTCTTCCCATCCCCAGAAGGATCGGTCCTTCCACTACCTGCCTTACCGAACGGACAGCGGCTTCGAACAGACGTTCCTGGAGGAAGTGCTGACCTTTCAGGGAATAGAGCGTCAGGGCCTGGAAGTCTATTATAACGGTGACCGGGCCATGACCGAGTTTAAGATCCAGTGTTATAAGCGAAGCGGTGGCCGGTGGGTCTATGTGGGGCTCTACACGCCGGACTTTTTGATCCTCCAGCGCAGGAACGGCGGGATCCACAAGGTCATCATCGTGGAAACCAAGGGTGAAATCTATGCCAGCGATCCCGTGTTTCTGGATAAGAAAGCCTTTATGGAAACGGAATTTTCCAAATACAACAACGAGGCATTTGGCTATAAACGCTTTGATTACCTGTATCTGGAGGATACTTTAAGCGAAGCGGAGCGTATCCGGTTGACCCATGAGAAGATTTGCGGTTTTTTTGAGGAGGAAGTAAAATGAATGAATATAGACCGACGATAGGGATTGCGTTTGATGACAAATACATAATGAATTGTGGAGGGCGACGGTAATGCCGATTAAATATGTACCATTTATCCCTGAACCGATTGAGGGACAGGCGGTTCTGGGGAATTTCAACCGGGTTCTGCGATACAAGGGCGCGGATGAGGTATCCATGACCATCCAGCGGGGAATGCCCCTGTATGAGATGGAAAAGCAGGAGACTGTGGGGGAAAATACCAGCGGGAATATGGTCATTCGGGGCGAGTGCGTTTCCGCCTGCGCTTATCTGAAAGAGCAGGGCATCCAGGTGGACTTGGTGTACATCGACCCTCCCTTTGCCAGCGGCGCGGACTATGCCAAACAGGTCTATATTCGCCGCAATCCCAAGGTGGCGGAAGCCATTGCCCAGGCCGAGCAGGAGCTGGACGTTGACGAACTCAAATCCTTTGAGGAAAAGATGTACGGGGATGTCTGGGATAAGGAGAAGTATCTGAATTGGATGTATGAAAACCTCATGGCGATTAAAAGCGTCATGAGTGAAACAGCGTCTATTTATGTACATTTGGACTACCATGTTGGCCACTATGTGAAAGTGTTGATGGATGAGATATTTGGTGAGGACAGATTCCGAAATGAGATTGTCTGGTACTACGAAACATACCAAGGGACTGTAAAAAACTATTTTCCACGCAAACACGACACATTATTTTTATATACAAAAACCGATAGCTATATTTTTAACCTTCAGTATAGTAGTGATGTGGAAGACTCAATTAATTTCAAAAGATGGCAAGAATATATTGTTGAGGGAAATAAGATAAAGGGAGCATATTACCCTGCTAGTGACTCTAGATTTATGGCACGATACAACAAATGGGTTAGAGACCATGGGCGTGAGCCAGAGGCAGACGATGTAATTTTTGAAGTAAAGAGTATGGCATATAACTCCGTTTGGAAGGACATTAAGCCGGTTGATCCCAAAGACGAAAATGAAAAACTTCCATACATAACGCAGAAACCAGAAGCATTACTAAAGCGAGTTATCAGCTCTTCTTCGGACAAGGGAATGGTTATAGCCGACTTCTTCGGTGGCAGCGGGGTAACCGCCGCTGTAGCAAACAAGCTGGGCCGCCGTTTTATCCACTGTGACATTGGCGTAAACTCCATCCAGACCACCCGGGATCGGCTGAAAGCCGCCGGGGCGGAATTTGATGTTCTGGAAATCAAGGACGGCGTTCAGCTCTACCGCAACCCGGTTCAGACCATGGACAAGATCAAATCCCTGATTCCCGGCCTGCGCAATGAGGATTCCCTGGATTCCTTCTGGGAGGGAGCCATTTCCGACAGCAAGCTGGGAACCGTACCGGTGTATGTCCCCAACCTTATGGACAGTTCTTCCAAGCTGCTGGATACCGTTCTCATCAACCGGATCCTTCATCAGGCCATCCCGGAGCTGGATGCCAATATCAAAAAGGTCATCGTCTATTACATCGATATTACCAGTGAAGAAGAGATCCGCAAATTCATTGCCGCCGATGACAGCACCACCGTGGAAATCGAACTGCGGGATCTGAAAACGGTTCTGGATGATGTGATCATCGGCGACCACGCGGAATTTCACTGCCAGCAGACCGCGGAAGGCTTTTTCCAGGGCTACACCGTTACCGTTGATCGCTTTCTCAGTGACCGGGTGCTGGGCAAGATCATGGAATTCAATCAGAAGGCCATGATCAATGCCAAGAAATCCTTCAAGCCCATCACAATTAGCGAGGAAGGCCTGGAACTGATCGAATTCCTTAGCCTGGACTGCACCTGCGCCGAGGGGGAATGGCACTCCGACAGTGAAATCAAAATTGATAAGTTGGGCTACGTTATCCGCAACGGTGAAAAAACCAAAGATTTCTGGGACGGCACTATCCAAAGCGAAAAGCAGCCGCTGCGCCTGAAAATCCGCAATATCTGCGGCGATGAAACGGTTTGGATAATATAATGGCCACCTCCAAAAACTCATGCGTGGCTGGATGCCGGATCTTTTATTCCCCGATTTCGTCTCAAAACTAGGGAACCTCTGAATAAATCGGCAAGAGCTTACCTCTGAGTTTTGATACTGTTTCTTGGTAAAATGGTTTCATTTTACCAAGAAGACATCGCCTTGCGGCGCTGTCATTTTCGCTATTTTCGGAATGGAAAACAGCGAAAAACCGTCTCATTATGATCTTCAAATAAAAATGTTCAATCCTGCGGATTAAACATTTTGTGCTTATCGGCTTAACTCAGCAAGCCGATAAGCACATCGGATTATTTCGGGAACCGAACCATATCCCGGGTGATGGAAGCGAGATCCTTTGCTCCGCACATGGTCATGACGTCTGCCAGTTCGGAGGCCAGCTTTTCAATGAGCAGCTTCACGCCTTCTTCACCGCCGCCGTAGACCGCCGGAACAAAGGGACGCGCGATCAGCACCCCGTCCGCACCCATGGCAAGGGCTTTAAAGATGTCTGTGCCGCTGCGGATGCCACCGTCCACCAAAACCTTCATACCGCTGCCCTTTACCGCGTCCGCGATGTCCGCCAGCACCTCTGCCGTGGCTGGGCACTGATCCTGCACACGCCCGCCGTGGTTACTGACGACGATTCCCGCAGCCCCGGCGGCAAGGGCTTTTTCCGCGCCCCTGGGGGTCATAATGCCCTTGAGTAGGAAGGGTTTTCCCGCTTCGGCGATGATTTCCCGCAGCTGCTCCACGGTTTTGCTTCCGGCGGGAGGAATTCGATTTTTCAGGAAGGGAAGACCCGCCGCGTCAATGTCCATGGCGACGGCAAAGCAGTCCGCGTCCCGGCAAAGCCGAAGCTTCTGGGAAACGGTACCGAAATCCCAGGGTTTCACTGTGGGGATTCCCAGGCCGTTTTCACCGGCAATTGCCTGGCATGCGCCCTCCATGACCTGGGGATTCAGACCGTCCCCGGTGAAAGCGGCAATCCCATTCTGAGCACATGCCCGGACGAGGACGCGGTTGTACCCCAGATCGTCGTATTTGTCCCCGTAGTGCTGGGCCACCGCGCCCACGGGGCCGGCAAAGAAGGGATAGCGGAAGACTTTCCCAAACAGCTCCAGAGAGGTATCCGGTGAGGCAGCATCGGAAATGGTGTCCATCTGTACCCGTACTTCCTGCCACTTCTCGTAGTTTCGAATAGCGGTGTCCCCAATGCCCTTTGCCCCAGGGCCGGGGATACGGCTGCCGCAGGCTTTTCCATTGCAGACGGGACATGCCTGGCAGTTTTTTCCCATGGCCTCCCGAGCGGCCTTAAGAACCTCCTGATAAGTCATTTCGATTCCTCCTAGCATTTTCCATTATTATACCGTTTTCCCGTTTTCGGGTCAACTGCTTTTCAAGAATAGGAAAATTGCGGAAACATCTTGTTTTTTGTTACGGAAACCGCTATAATGGAGCCAGTTTAGGATGGAGACTTATTGGAGTGGTATTATGGGGCGTTATCGTGGCGACTGGGACGAGCTGGGGAAAAGCATTCAGGATATTGTAGATCAGGCGGTTCGATCCCAGGATTATCAAAAGCTCAATCAAACCGTTCGGCAGGCGGTGAACAAGGCGGTAGATCTAGGCAGTGAGTCTATCCGTAAGGCATCCGCCACCGCCGCTTCCGCTGCGGCCCGGCAAAAAGTCCGGGAACCGGCACGGCCTGTTGTGGTGGAAAAGAAAAACCTCCCGGTGCTCTACGGAACCGGAAGCCGCCAGACGGTGTTTGGAATTTTAAAGATCGTTGGAGGAAGTATGCTTTCCTTCTTTACCCTGCTGGCAATCCTTTCCGCCGGTTTTGTGAATTTGATCGCGGGAACCGGTTTTTTCAGCGTCCCGGTGGGGATTGCTATGGTGGGCTGCGTGGGGGGCGTTGGGCTGATTACCGGCGGTATCCGGGAACTGAACCGGATGGGTCGGTTTAAGACGTATCGGAAAGCGTTGGGTGAGAAAACCTATGTCACCCTGAAGAAGCTCTCTAAGGCAGTTGGGAAAAGCGAAAAATATGTTCGCCGGGAAGCGGAGCGGATGATCCGGGAAGGGCTGTTCCTGGAGGGGCACCTGGATCGAGAGGAAACCACCCTCATTACCAGCGACGAAACCTACCGTAACTTTGAGGAGAGCCGCCGCCTTTTGGAGGAGAAACAGAAGCAGGAGGCGGAGGAGAAGGCCCGGGCCGAGGCGCTGCGGCAGCAGCAGGAGAAAGAAACCAATCCTCAGATTCGCCAGGTGCTGAACCGGGGAAACGCCTTTATCGCGGAAATTCGTCGCTGCAACGATGCCATCCCCGGGGAGGAGATCTCCGGTAAAATCTCCCGGATGGAAACCATCGTTCAAAGGATTTTTCAGCGGGCGGAGGAGCACCCGGAGATTGTTCCGGATCTGCAAAAGCTGATGGACTACTACCTTCCTATGACGGTGAAGCTGCTGAACGCTTATGCGGATATGGATGCCCAGCCCGTTGCCGGGGAAACCATCCAGGCTTCCAAACGGGAAATCGAAGAAACGCTGGACACCCTGAACCTTGCTTTTGAAAAGCTGCTGGACTCGGTGTTTAAGGACACCGCCATGGACATTTCCAGCGATATATCCGTTCTGCAAACCCTTTTGGCTCAGGAAGGGCTGACAGAAGACGAATTTATGAAAATGAAAAATACCACAGGAAGAGGAGAATAGCTATGGAAAACGGATTTGATCAATTCCCGGAAACCACCCCCAGCCTGACGCTGGAGCCGGAGCTGGAAGAAAAGCCCACTTTGACAGTACGGGAGGAAACCGCCGTCGCGGCTCCCCCTGTTAATGAACCCCAACTAACGGAAGCGGAGCGGAAGATGGTAAGCGACTTTGCCGCCAAAATCGACGTGGAGAACACCGCCCAGATCCTCCAGTACGGCGCGGGAACCCAGAAGAAAATGGCGGATTTCTCCGATGCCGCCCTGGCCAACGTCCGCACCCAGGACCTTGGAGAAGTGGGGGAACTGATTGTCGGCGTGGTTGGCGAATTGAAGGAGTTTGACGCGGAGGAGGAAAAAGGTTTCCTGGGTTTCTTCCGGAAGCAGACCAACAAGCTGGAAAATATGAAGAACCGCTATGCCAAGGCGGAGGTGAATGTGGAGAAGATTTCCACCGCGCTCCAGCAGCACCAGGTTCGCCTGCTGAAAGATTCCGCGGTGCTGGATAAAATGTATGAGCAGAACCTTGCCTACTTCAAGGAGCTGACTATGTATATCCTTGCCGGCAAGCAGAAGCTCCAGGAGGTTCGGGCAGGGAAGCTGAAGCAGCTGCAGGACACAGCCCAGCGCACCGGCCTCGCGGAGGATGCCCAGGCGGCAAGGGATCTGTCCGATAAATGTGAACGGTTCGAGAAAAAAATTCACGACCTGGAGCTGACCCGGGCTATTTCCATCCAGACGGCCCCGCAGATCCGATTAATCCAGAATAACGACAACGTGATGGTGGAGAAGATCCAGACCACCCTGGTCAACACCATTCCCCTGTGGAAAAACCAGATGGTTCTTGCCTTGGGCATTGCCCATTCCACCGAGGCGGCACAAGCCCAGCGGCAGGTTACCGACGTTACCAACGCCCTTCTGAAGCAGAACGCGGAGAAGCTTCATATGGCGTCCGTGGAAACCGCCAAGGAGGCGGAGCGGGGCATCGTGGACATTGAGACGCTGAAAAAGACCAACGCCGAACTGATCCAGACCCTGGA
>CAZCLX010000072.1:0-8966 GCA_964499615.1 uncultured Oscillospiraceae bacterium | reverse complement strand
CGCAGGCGCTTCCCGCGCTGACGCAGATGCCGGCATCCTGCAAAATGTTGATGGTATTCTGGGAGGGAACGCCGGGGACGGACAGGGAAAGGATGTGGGGCGCTTCATGGCAGCCGTTCACCACCACGCCCTCCATGGCATCCAAATGGGAGACCAGCCGGTTCAGCAGTTCCTTTTCCCGGGAAATGTCCTCCCGGAAGGTTTTGTGGATGGCTTCACAGGCGGCGGCAAAGCCGAAAATCGCCGGAGTGCCCTCGGTGCCGCTGCGGTAACCCCCCTCCTGCCCGCCGCCCAGAAGCAGGGGAGGGAAGGAACGAAGCCGGGGGCTGATGTACAGCGCTCCCGCTCCTTTAGGCCCGTGGATCTTGTGGGAGGAGACGGTGATCAGATCCGCCCCCAGGGCTTTGGCGGAGAAGGGGACTTTCAGAAAGCCCTGCACCGCGTCGGTGTGAAATACCGCGTCGGGGCACACCTGGTGACATAGCTTTGCCATCTGGGCAATGGGCATGACGGAGCCGACTTCGTTATTTACCGTCATAACGGAGACCAGGATGGTGTCCTTCCGCAGGGCGTTCTTCAAGCCATCCAGAGAGATCCTGCCCATGCTGTCCGGCTGCAAATAGGTGACATCGTATCCTTGAGCTTCCAGTTCCTTCATGCAGTTAAGGATGGCGTGGTGTTCGATGGCGGTGGTGATAATATGCTTCCCCCGCTTGCCCAGCCGCTTCACCGTGCCGAAAACCGCCCAGTTGTCCGCCTCGGTGCCTCCGGAGGTGAAGAACACCCGGTCAGGCTCGGCCCCCATGGCGGAGGCAACCTGGCGCCGGGCGGCGCGTAATGCCCTGGCGGTATCGATCCCAAAGTTATACAGGGCGCTGGGATTGCCCCAACCCTCTGTGAGGGCGTTTGTTACCGCCTCCACAGCTTCCCGGCAAGGCTTTGTGGTGGCGGAGTTATCCAGATAGATCATGTTTTCCCTTACTTTCCAACGCAGAACCGTTCAAAGATCCTGGCGGTGATATCCTCCCGGACGGTGGCCCCGGTGACCTCCCCCATGGCTTCCATGGCTTCCTCCACGTCGGTGAGCACCGCGTCCGGGGTCTGCCCCAGCTTCAGCCCTTGGAGTGCCTGAAGCATAGCTTCATAGCTCCTCCGGCAGGCGTCGAACTGTCGGGGATTGGTGAGAATGGAGCCATCGCAGGGAGCTTGACCTTCAAAGAGCTGATCCACCGCCTGGGTAAGTCCGTCAAGTCCCTCTCCCGTGGCGGCGCTGATGGGCAGAACGGTCATAAAGGGCAGTTCCGATGGCTGGACGGTCTGCCCCAGGTCGCTTTTGTTGATCAGAGCAATGGCGTTTTGAGCGTCCAGGCACAGATCGATGATCTTCCGGTCTTCCCCGGTCAGGGGTTGGGAGCCGTCGCAGACATACAGCACCAGATCCGCGTTTTCGATTGCGTCCTTCGCCCGCTGAACGCCGATGGACTCCACTTTGTCTTCCGTTTCCCGGATCCCGGCGGTATCGATCAGCCGCAGGCGGGTGGAGCCGACCATCACCGCTTCCTCCACCGTATCCCGGGTGGTGCCGGGAATATCGGTGACGATCACCCGGTTGTACCCCGCCAGAGCGTTTAAGAGGCTGGATTTTCCCACATTGGGCTTTCCCACAATGGCGGTGGCAACTCCCTGCTTTAGGATCCGCCCCTGACCGTAGGTTTGCAAAATATCATAGAGGGCTTTGGCACTGGCGCGAAGCTGACCGGCGTAGTTACCTAAGCCGAAATCTTCAATATCCTCGTCGGGGTAGTCCAGCACCGCGTGGAAGTGGCTGCAAAGGTTCACCAGGGCATCATAAATGGGGGCAAGCTTCTTTTTCAGTGTCCCGCCTACCTGCCCCGCCGCGTTTGCCGCGGCGTCGGCGGTCTCCGCCTCGATCAGATCGATCACTGCTTCCGCCTGGGTCAGATCCAGCTTGCCGTTTAAAAAAGCCCGCTTGGTAAATTCTCCCCGCTGGGCGTTTCTTGCCCCGGCGGCGTACAGCGCTTCCAAGCCCGCCGCCAGCACGGCAGGTGAGCCGTGGCAGTGAAATTCCACCGTGTCTTCCCCTGTGTAGCTGTGAGGCATTCGGGAGACCACCGCCATGCACTGGTCGATGACGCGCCCGCTTTTGTCGGAAAGGGATCCCAGACACAGCATCCGGTTCGGGGTATTGCTTAGAGAAACGCCGTTATTCCTGGAAAACACCTTGTCCGCAATGGCGACGCAGTCATCCCCGGACAGCCGGAGAATGCCGATGGCGGAAATCTGGTTCCCGGTGGAAACGGCGGCAATGGTATGGGACATAGCTGCCTCCCTTGATACTGTTTTCTAAGGAAGCTCTGAACAAATCGTCTGCGGCTGGACAGCGGATCTTTTGCCCCACTGGCGCGGCATGAAAAGCGTGAAATACGTACAGTATTCCCTCGCTTTTCATACTTTCCAATGAGCCAAAATCTCTCGCTGCCAGCTCTCGCCTCATTATTCAGAGTTTCCCTGAAAAAGGAAAATAATACTGTTTCTTGGTAAAATGGTTTCATTTTACCAAGAACACATCGCCTTGCGGCGCTGTTATTTTCGCTGTTTTCGGAATGGAAAATAGCGAAAATCCGTCTCATTATGATCTTCATATAAAAATGTTCAATCCTGCGGAATAAACATTTTTATTGAATATCAGTATAAAAGGTGGAAATCGGATGAGTTTCACAGTATAATCATAACGCAGATCGCCCTGAAGTTCCTCAGCGGCGACCTGCGGAGAGCCTCGATCGTCAAGAGCGGGAAATATTCCCTGTGGCTTTCCGAGCTTGCTGGAAATAGAAACAAAGGAGGATCTGCAATGAGCGTAATGAAGGACAGAATGCACACCGGGGAAATCTATTTCCCGGGGGACGAGGAAATCATGGCGTGGCAGACAAAATGCCTGGATCGCCTGTATGAATTCAACATGACCCGCCCATCGGAGGGAGAAAAACGCCAGGCCATGCTGAAGGATATGTTTGCGGAGATCGGGGAAGGGTGCTATATCGAGCCGCCCTTTCATGCCAATTTTGGGGGCGCACATGTTCATTTCGGCAGATTCGTGTACGCGAATTTTAACCTGACCTGTGTGGACGATACCCATATTTATGTAGGCGACTATACCATGTTCGGACCCAATGTCACCATCGCCACCGCTGGGCATCCCATTCTGCCGGAGCTTCGGGAGAAGGGATATCAGTATAATATGCCGGTTCACATCGGGAAAAACTGCTGGATCGGCGCGGGAGCGATCATTCTGCCCGGTATTACCATCGGCGACAACGTTGTCGTGGGCGCAGGCAGCGTGGTGACAAAGGATTTGCCATCCGGCGTGGTCGCCGTTGGCAACCCCTGCAAGGTTCTGCGGGAAGTCAACGAGCACGATAAGGCCTACTATTATAAAGACAGAAAAATCGAGTGGGACAAGCTATAATTCCTCTGTATAGCCATAGCGGTCAGGATCGGTTCACTTCCTCAATAAAGCTTAGGAATGCTTTCCGGCCCAAGTCCGTCCGTTTGAAGACGCCCGCGTCCTCCAGTACGCCCTCGAAGACCCTGCCGGTCTCCTTGAGGAGGATCTCCATGGTGTTGTCTTCCGTAAAAGTATAGGTTTTCTTTAGTTCCTCCACCCAGGGAGCGTGCTTGCCAAGTACCGGGTCAGCGCCAATATCCCCGCCGGAAAGAATGGCGGAGGCCAGATCCGTCAGCTCTTTTTTCAGCCGGCTGGGCAGCACCGCCAGACCCATTACTTCGATCAGTCCGATATTTTCCTTCTTAATGTGGTGCTTGTCCGCGTGGGGGTGGAATACTCCCAAGGGGTGCTCTTCGGTGGTGATGTTGCACCGGAGAACCAGATCCAGCTCGTAAACGCTTCCTCTCCGCCGGGCAATGGGGGTGATGGTATTGTGAGGCTCCCCGTCAGAGTAGGCAAGGACACCGACACCGGGATCAGAGTAGCCCCGCCACTTCGTCAGGATCTTGTCCGCCAAAAACGTCAGCCGATCCGGGTCAGTGCCGTCCAACCGGATCACGCTCATAGGCCATTTCACGATCCCGGCGGTGATATCTTCATATCCCTGGAAGGAAACGCTCGTTTCCATCGGCGCCGTTTCCATGGGGAAGACGTAGTGCCCGCCCTGGAAGTGCTCATGGCTGAGAATGGAGCCGCCCACAATGGGAAGATCCGCGTTGGAGCCGACGAAATAGTGGGGAAATTCCGTCACAAAGTCCATCAGCTTCCGGAACGCCGCCCGATCAATTTTCATGGGCACGTGCTCGGCGTTGAAAACGATGCAGTGCTCGTTGTAGTACACGTAAGGGGAGTACTGAAGATACCATTTTTTTCCGCCTACGTTCACGGGAACGATCCGGTGGTTGGCTCTGGCGGGGTGGTTCATCCGCCCGGCATAGCCCTCGTTTTCCCGGCAGAGCTGGCATTTTGGGTAGCCGGAGGGGGCTGCCAGTTTGGCTGCGGCAATGGCTCTTGGGTCCTTTTCCGGCTTGCTCAGGTTGATGGTAATGTCCAGAGGCCCGTATTGGCTTTCATAGACCCACCGCATATCCTTGGCGATTCGGTAGGTGCGGATGTAGTCGGTGTCCCGGCTGAACCGGTAGTACCAGTCGGTGGCGGCCAGGGGGCTTTCTTTGTATTTTTCCCGGAATGTTCTGACAACCTCCCGGGGCATGGGGGTCACCGCCCCCATGATCCGGGTGTCGAAAATGTCCCGGGCGGTGATGCTGTCCTCGCACAGCCCCTTCTCACAGGCGTATTGCAGGATCCCGGCAAGGATCTCTTCCAGATTTTCCAAGAGGGGCTCCCCGGCTGGCTCGTAGCTGTCCATGGAGAGCAGGTCAAGCAGCCGGTTCCGGAGCACCCATTCATCCTCGGCTGCGGCAAGATTTCGCGCGTCGGCGTAAGCAATCAGAGAATCCACATAGGTTTCTATTTTCATTTTCTATTCCTCCACAGCCATTTCTACCCCGCCCTGGGGACGGATGGAAAGCACATGGCAGGCGCCGCTTCCCAACGCGCCGTCGATCCCGGCCCGGAAGGTATCCAGCAACTCCATGGGCACAAAGGCCTGAACCGTTCCGGCAAAGCCGCCGCCATGAACCCGGAAAGCGCCTTTCCCCTGGAGATAGTGGCCGCACAGCGCCAGAGCGACAGCCACATCCTGATGCTCCTTGTATCCGGAGGGAATCACGTTTTGCAGGTACATCCAGGAGGATTCGCCGCTTTCCTTCACCAGGGTCAGGAACCGGTCAAAGTTTCCTTCCCGGAGGGCACTGACCTCCATCGGCACCCGGGCGTTCTCCCGGTAGAAGTGGACGGCCCGGAGGACAGCCCGGTCACCGCTTTTGCGCCGAAGGGTGGGAATGGCGGCGTAGAAGTCTTCTTCGGGGATCTCGGTCAGCACTTCCTTGCCAAAGCAATCGCATATTGCCCGGATCTCCCCGGGGATGGCAGCATATTCGTCGGTCAGATCCGCGTGGCTAGCCTGACTGTCGATGATGCACAGTGCGTGTCCGCAGGAAGAAAAATCGAAATCCACCGGGGTGATCTCCGGATGGTCCTTATGGAAAAAATCAATGGTAACCAGATTTCCCACCGCGGAGGCGGTCTGATCCATCAGGCCGCAGGGCTTGCCGAAAAAGACGTTTTCCGCGTACTGCCCGATTTTGGCAATCTCCGGCTGGCTGACCTTTCCTTCAAAAAACAGTCCGTTTATGACGGTTCCAATCAAAACCTCAAAAGCGGCGGAGGAGCTTAGCCCGGAACCGGGAAGCACCGTGGACTCGCAGTAGGCGTCAAATCCCTCCACATTACAGCCCAGCTCCCGGAACCGGGCGGCAACACCCCGGATGAGAGCGGGGGTAGTGTTAACTTCTGACGGCTGAGGTGTGAGGCCGTCCAGGGAAACCACACTCATGGGATATCCCTTGGACTGGATACGGATCTGACGAAGGCCGTTGGGACGAACGGCAGCCCTGGTGTCCAGGTTGATGGCGGCAGCCAGAACTCGGCCCCGCTGGTGATCCGTGTGGTTCCCGCCGATTTCGGTACGCCCGGGGGCGGAAAAATAACGGGTAGGAGCGGAGCCAAAGGCGGCATAAAAGCCGGCGTCCAGGGGCGCCCGTTCCTCCCGGCGCAAAATAAGCCGAGGTGCGTTCATAGGAATCTCCTCCAAAAGAATAATCATATCTGCGTTTCGTCCATTATACAACAGCAGGAGAGAAAAAGGAAGCGTCATCTTGCGATTTTTTTGAGAATGTGAGAGAATCTGAAACCGTTAATGTAAACGCAATCCCTTTCCCTTCCGCGCTCGCGTTCACTTTGACAACTGATGGGACTGGAAAACCAAAAAAATTTGCGAATTTACCCTTGACAAAATACCCCTTCACTGCTATAATACAAAAGCTGTCGGGGAAGGATCTTCCCAAACACAATTCGGGGGTATAGCTCAGCTGGGAGAGCGCTTGAATGGCATTCAAGAGGTCAGCGGTTCGATCCCGCTTATCTCCACCAAAAACGCCTGAAAATGTAGTTTTTCGGGCGTTTTTTCATGCAAAAAGTTAGGAGCTTTTTCAGAATTTTTTGGGCGTTGCGTCGCGGTTGCGTCGTGTCGCTTTGAATAGAAATGCCTGCCAGTCGGATCCGCTCCGGCTTGGCGGGCACTTTTTTTATTCAACCCGCTCCACCGAGGATTTCAGGGTTGAGATATCCTGATTGATGTAGGTGTTTGCTGTCACGGAATAGTCCGCATGGCCCATGATCCGCTGAATATCCTCTGCAGGAACCCCGGCGGCGGACATCTTCGTGCCCCAGGTATGCCGGGCGGAATGGGGTGTCAAGTCCTGCGGAAGCCCCAGAGCTTCCATGCACGGCTCCCAAATCTGCCGCTTGAAGGTATCCTTGTTGTAAGCCGTGCCGTCCGGCCTGGGGTATAGCACGCCGGTGCTGGCTGCATACCACCGCTCATCGATTGGGCGTATTTTGGGATGCACCGGCACGATGCGGTCGCGGCCGGCATCTGTTTTCAGACCGCCCCGCAGAACTTGCTCCTTTGGATCGTAGGAAAACCTGGTCAGGGCGCAAAACTCCGACACCCGCCACCCCGTATAGCACAGCACATAGCAGGCATCCCCGCCTGGCACAGTGCTCCAGCCCTTTTCCAGGACAGCAAATTCCAGATCCGTGAATGCCCTGGCTTTTGCATCCTGCATTTTGGGGAGCTTGACCAGGGCGGCATAATTGCGATCCACAATGTTATTCGCTGTGGCGTAGTTGTATAGCTGCGTAAACAGCGCCTTGATTTTCGTGATGTAAGATTTGGACAGTGGCCGAACAGATCCACCACCCTCCGCGTAGTGATCCAGAACCCGCCGGAGATCAGCGGTGGTAATGTCCCGCACCGGCTTGTCGGCTATAGCGGGTTCGGTGCATTGGCACACTTTGTCCCAGCAGGTCGTGTAATTGGTGACCGTCTGATGCTGGATATCTGCAAAGGCAATCGCTTTCCAGTCCTCATACAGCTGCCGCAGGGTATAGTTGTACTTGCTGGTCGGGTGCTTAATAAAATCATCCAGCGCCGCCCGTGCATCGGATTTTTTCTCAAAGCTGCCGATCTTCTGGCGCACCAGGCGTACTTGCCCATCGACGATTTCATATTTAGCCGGCGCATAGGCAACATATTTGATGCCGTTTGCCAGCTTCCGACGGACAATGGATCCCTTTTTGATGGAGTGTGTGTTGCCATGAATGAAAAACGATGCGTGGACTGCTGCTATTACATAAACTGTGAGAAGCATGGCTGTGGCATATGCGCGAACGGCCGCAGTGACTTCTTAGCTGGCTGTGTGGACGATGATTTCAAGTGCGAGAAGTGGGAGGCGGAGGAATAATCATGGCTGGTCGAAAACAGAAGCCCTGCGAATGGTGTGAGCAGGAGCGGTTATTGAGGACGGACATTGAAACAGTATTTTAAGATGAGGGAAACAGGCTCCGAGCGGCAGGCAGGGCCAGCAGCGGGAGAAAGCTAAAAAAACCGCCCCGGAAAGGGGCGGAAGCGTAAATCAGCCAGCTTCCAGGCGGGCACGAAGCCCCTCCTGGAGGACTTGAGAACAGTTAATGCCGCGCCGATCCGCAAGCTCAGACATCCAGGCAGGGAGAGAAACGTTTTTCCGCACCGCGCGGACATCGGTCAATGCACGATACGCAATGGTATCCACACAGATTAGCGACAGAGCGTCTTCGGGTTCATGGGGAATATCTGCCTGTGGGGTGGCGGGAGCAATGTCCAGATTCTGATCCTCGGCAACGACCAGCCACCCGCTGGCTGCATCTGTGATTTGCTGAATGGCATCCTCCAGGCTATCACCAGTTGTCACACATCCGGGCAAATCGGGGACGCAGGCATAAAACTCAGTCCCATCCTCGGTCGGGGTAAAGACTGCTGTATAGGTGTATTTCATAATGGCCTCCTTTATAGTGGGAATGGCGAGGGGCTTATTTGCCCCTGCCCATTCGATTTCGTTTGATTTCTTTCCGTATGTATCGAAGCGCATTTTCTGTGAACTGATGGCGCTTTACGGGAATGGAACACTTCAAATCGGAATTGTAGTAAATGTCATGGTTTCCTCCGTGCCGCTGGAATTGATACCCATCCGACTCAAGTTCTTTGATTGCCTGGTCTCTTGGTGTCATATCGCACCTCCTCTATAATTATATTATACACAATTTTGCGCAAAAGTCAAGGAGGAAATACACAAAATTAAGTAAAACAAGGAAATAAAAATGAGAAAGCTACCTTACATCAGCGATAAAGCCCTAAGACACCCGATTTGGAATACAGAAAAATATCAGCTTTCCATTATTCCAGATTCTGAGGTAACACACTGGATGCCGCTGCCGG
>CAZCLX010000071.1:536-9004 GCA_964499615.1 uncultured Oscillospiraceae bacterium | reverse complement strand
ACTGCATGGATGGGACAAAAGATCCGCCATCCAGCCGCAGACGATTTGTTCAGAGATTCCTTAGGCTTTTTCTGGCGAATTCGTAACGCACCCCTATTCTCCGGGGTTGCCTCCAAATGTCAGCCGCATTCCGCGGCGCGTCGAGGTCGCCGCGCCCTACGCAAAACTCCACTGGTTTGCTGACGAAAGCCGATATGCACAAAAATTTTTTCAAATATTTGTATCATTCCTTTTGGAAATTTTGTCTTAAGTAATGAAAGGCATAACCTGCTTTTCAGCAAAAGAAAGGCGGTGCGAATAGCATCCGCTGGACAAACAAATGAAAGAAAGGAAATGCGCTATGAAAAAATGGATCTCTCTTCCTTCGATGGCGGCAATGAACATGGCACTGCCATAGGTGCGTTTGCCGCTGACCCCGCTCCAGACACGCCGGAAGGTACATCCGGTGTGCCTGCCTCAGGTCTGCCGGAAGCTGTCACCGGCAGGGAGAAATGGCTGGCAGTAAGGTATCTGCTGCAAGGAGGCAATGCATGAAAAATTGGAAATCCAGGCGTGTCGTCATCTTGTTTACGCTTGGAATCATTCTTGTGCTATGTGCGCCGTATGTTCCGGACTTTTTCTTTACTACGGTACTTAAATATGACCAGCGTTACTACAGTGATCGTTTTGTAGAAATTATACCATCCACTCGGATCGCCGGGCTTGTTCTTTCGGCGTGGGGAATCGTGCTTTATTGCAAGGATAAATAAAAAAGAAGGATACGGTATATGGGTATGACTTAGGAGTTCAAATTCAATTGAGTATGTTGTAAATTGAGTTGATGTATCCTGGATCAATGCTGCAATACTACCCCTCTTGAGGCACATTTGGAGCCATTGACCCCAAAATTTAGAGAAGGAGACATCAAATGAATAAGAAGACATGTATCATAAAAAGCTTATTTATAACTGGTATTCTGCTGGTTATAACGCTAACTGGATGCACAGGCAAGAATGCTGCGCCGAAAAAGGGTGACTTTTCATTTGAATTGCCAGAAGGTTATTCTGTCTCAAATGTAACGGATGATAGCTGTTCCATTGTTTGTAACGAGTATGGTACATCTGTTGGTGGGTTTGAAATCACTCAACTAAACTGCCGTGATTTAAAAAACTTCGAGATCGAAAATATTATGCTGTATCTGCAAAACGAGTTTCATAAGACGAACAATATTGAGTTCATTTCTTCCCATTGGGGAGATGAGCATCCGATCATTAGCATTAACTTGACAAAGATTGAGGATGATACAGGAGAAAAGTCCTATTTTTCTCATGTATTTTTCGAAAAAGATTCATGCGTTTATCACATGTGGCTTGATTTAGATTTGATTGACGCAGACTTAGCGGATCAATTTATTTCAACTGCCACAAAGGATTAGTTTCAAGGTTACTTTGAAAGGAGATAATATGAATATGATCAAAAGAATGCGTTTCGACGGGAAAGGAAAAGTGTCTGACGTAACTGTAATATAGCTACGTTAATAAGTATACAGTTCCGGCGGCATCATATCAACAACGCACTCTTTTCCCGGCGAATACGCAGCCTTTCCTGTATTCAGCGGAGTCGCTGTCGAAGGACAGTCGTTTCCCGCGGCGTGCCGGGGTCGTCACGCCCTACGCAAACACAAAAATGGTTTCATTTTGGATATGTGATACGCCTGGTTTTTGGCAGCCGAAGGGGCGCCGCAGTCTTGCGGCGCCCCAAAACGTTATACGGTTCGTGTCCATTCGGTGATCAGCAGTCCGGGGACAGCCCAGACGATCTGATACAAGAGGATTCGGATAGGCGTCAGCAGTTCCGTGGAGCCGAGGTAGGCCACCGCCAGCATAATGAGCATGCCCAGGATACCGGCGAAGATGTGGATGGCAACCCCCAGGTTGGAGGCGGTGCGCAGAGCCATGGCCCCGGTAACGGGATAGACTGTGGATGCAAGATCGTCTCGGGTGGTGAGAGCCAGCACGTCAGCCTCCGGGTCTGCCAGACGGGAACTTAGTTCGGTACGGGTCTGCTTGTCGGGGCAGACCATCCGGCGGGTTCTGACAGAAAACTTGCTTTTCACAAAGCTTTCTGTCACCATGAAGTCATCAGACAGAAGAATGGGCGTCAGTTTCCGGCAGCCGCAGAGGGAAACCAGACCGGCGGCAGAGGAGCGCATTCTGGCGTAGGAAATGGCTGCCACCGCGCAAAGCTCTCCATCAATGGCGGCGTAAACCGCCTGATTTACCATGGTGCCGTCAGGAACGCGGATGCCCATGTCCTGGATAAAATCCAGGGAACCAACCAGCACCGGTTCACCGCGTATGATGCCGCCGATGCCGCCGATCCCATAGTCCTGGAACTCCTCCACGGGAAGAAGCTCTCCGTTCCTGCCTGCCAGAAGATTCCGGAACACGTGGGTCAGCCCGCCTCCGGCAGTGGTGATCAGGGAAGTGGTGTAGGAAACGATTTCGTCGGGATTCCGCTCTCCGTAGAATTTTACGCCGTTAAGCTTGGTGGTACCGGTGGGGAACAGATCCTCATCCCGGATAGGGAAGGCCGCCTTGCCCCGCAGTTTCCGGACGCCCTGCCAACCGCAGATCACCGAGCCGACCATGTGGAGCCTGCGCTCCAGCAGCGCGGCGGGCCGGGTGAGGGATACAAAGAAACTGGCGGGTGCTGCTACCAGCAGAGAGGTGGCGAGAATCTGAAAAGCCATACTGGCGGAGTGGAGAATGTATGCCATAACGGAAATACCGATGCAGACAATGAGACTGATGAAAGCGTACACGCTCTGCACCCGCTCCGGGCCGGAGGGGGCAGCGTAGGTGTCCATGAAGTCGTCCACGTCTCCTTCACCCCGGAGAATACCCGAACGATTATCGTAATAGTCTGGCATCTTTACAATGCTGTGGAGCTTTACCGCTTTGCGCAGGGTGTCCATCTGGGACATTTCCCTTGCCCGGCGATGGTACCTTGCCCACAGAGCCATGGTCATTTCCAGGCAGAAGGCGGCGCAGCAGGGAACCCGAAGTTCTTTCAGGCAATTCACCCCGTCAATGACACAGGCCACCAGGGTAAAGAACATCAGGGTATTCATAGAAAATCTTCCATGGAAAATGTCGCCAATACCGTCCAGCAGCAGATAGCAGCCCAGCAGGGCAGACAGCAGCATGGCGAAAAACTGGCTGAAGGTCAGAAAACGGATCCGATTCTCCGGGATCACCTGCATGGCATACAGGGCGGTGCCGCCAATGCAGAGAACCACCAGAACCAGGTTCAGCAGAATGGCGATTTGAAGCTTTCCTACTCCGGTTTCCGAAAGCGTATAGTACTGTTTTTCCGGGCCGGCAATCAGCTTCTTCTTCAGCTCCTGGAGCCGCTCCCGGGAGGAGAAGGGAATGGGAGGCGGTACAGGCGCTTCCTCCGGTGCCTCCTCGGACTCTGCTTCCGCCGTTTCTCCGGCATCCTCCGGGGAAAGGTTTTCTATGTCTGACAAATTGTCAATCCGAAGGGTGGCGGCATCCTCCGGGGTGTTGTCAGTTTCTGACGGCACGGTATCGGAAACCGACGGCTCCTCCTGGACAGCTTCCTCGGAAACAGCTTGATCCGGCGCGGCATTCTCCGGCTCTATCGGCTGGACGTCTTCCCCACTTTCCTCCGGTAGGTCACCCAGAGATAGTTCCGGCATATTCTCCAGAGAGAATTCCGGCATTCCCGTTTCCTCTGGGGATCCTTCCGGCAGAATTTGGGCAGCGTCGCTTTCCTCCGCCGCCGCAAATTCCGGCGTGTCCTCATCCTTGGATGGGTTGTGGAATTCCTTCATAATTGCTTCCAGATCCAGTTCCGAAAGCTCATCGTGATTGTCCATACTGGTTCCTCCTAAGTTACAGTAGACGCTGGCGGACGGCTTCATACAGAATTATGGCGGCAGCAGCGGACGCGTTCAGGGAGTTGATTTTCCCCCGCATAGGGACGGATACCGTCATGTCGCAGTTCTTGCGAACCAGGGGGCTGATACCGTTCCCCTCACTGCCGATGACAATGGCGGCAGGACCGGTGAGATCCGCCTGGTAAAGGGAAACGGCACTGTCCGCTGCGGTTCCGTAAACCCATACCCCTTTTTCCTTCAATTCGGCAATGGCGCTGTTGAGATTGGTTACTCTTGCAACTTTCATGTATTCCACCGCGCCGGCGGAGGCCTTTGCCACAGTGGCGGTCAAGCCTACGCTTCTGCGCTTGGGAATGATGACCCCGTGAGAACCGGCACACTCCGCGCTGCGGAGAATTGCCCCCAGATTGTGGGGATCCGACAGCTCATCACAGATCACAATGAGGGGCGCTTCTCCCCGGGAAGCAGCTTCGGCAAGGATGTCGTCAATGGTATAGTAGCTATGGGCAGCGGCTATGGCAATTACCCCCTGATGGGCGTGAGTGAAGGACATGGCATCCAGCTTCCTCCGGTCCACAGGAACTACCACGGTACCTGCCTCCTTGGCCTGCGCCGCCAGACGCTGAAGGGCACCGTCCGTCTCTCCTGCCGCAATGAAAACCTTATCGATGGCTCTTCCGCTTTTAAGCGCCTCCTGGAGGGCGTTTCGCCCCTCCAGCTGCCCTTCGGTTTCTTCGGCCACCGGGGCGGCAGGACGTCGTCTTTCGTTCATATCCAGTTCATCTCCGTAATCAAATCCATAATCTTTATTATTATAGCAGATTCTTTCCTGTTTTACAACGTTTTTTTCTTGCGGATTGGATTCAGGACATCCGTAGGATTCCCTTTCTCCAAATGAGCATTACTCCAGAGGGGAGCCGGCGACGGGTACTGTCCTGCCGGATCGTCCCATTCACAGAAAATTTACCGGAAACGGCAGAATCATTCGTTGCTTACTGCGAAAAAATGTGGTATGATAACGCCATGTAGAAACTCCGGAATATTGGAGAGCAGTGAGAAGCTTATGGGCTTCTCCGGGAGGAAAATATGGATTTCAATCAAAATGACCAAAATAACCGTCAGCCGAAAAAAACACCGGATTCCGACAAACCAAAAAACGGCGTCTGGACGGCGCTAATCATCACCTTGGCGCTAGTACTGATTTTCAGTTGGATCTTCAACGCCGTTTCCAACGGGCAGTATACAGAGACTACCTATTCCGAGTTCCTGGAGGCGAAAGAATCCGGGAACCTTTCGGAAGTCATGTTTGAAAGCGACCGGATCGTTTACCTGACCAAAGAGGAAGCCGCAAAGCCCGCCTCATCCCAGAAGGCATGCTATACCGGTCTGCCTTCCGGCGGCGACACCATGGCGCTTGCCCAGGAGCTGGACGCCCAGGGAGTTACCGTCAGCAAAGAGATCGTGGAGGACAACTCCGTCATTATTATGATCCTGTACTATGGGATCATGATTGCCGTGCTGTTTCTGTTCATGCGCACCCTGACCAAGCGGATGTCCGGAGAATCCGCCATGGGCGGCTTCGGGAAGAACAAGGCGAAAATGTATATGGAAAAGCAGACCGGCGTTACCTTCAAGGATGTTGCCGGTCAGGATGAGGCCAAGGAATCTCTAGAGGAAATCATCGACTTTCTCCACAACCCCCAAAAATACGCGGAGATTGGCGCGAAGCTGCCCAAGGGTGCACTGCTGGTAGGCTCACCCGGAACCGGCAAAACCTTGCTGGCAAGAGCGGTGGCGGGAGAAGCCAACGTGCCCTTCTTCTCCATCTCCGGCTCGGATTTTGTGGAAATGTTTGTGGGCATGGGCGCCAGCCGGGTTCGGAGCCTGTTCCAGGAGGCGGCCAAGGTTGCTCCCTGCATTATCTTCATCGACGAAATCGACGCGGTGGGCAGAGCCAGAGACAACCGATTCGGTAACAATACCGAGCAGGAGCAGACCCTGAACCAGCTTCTCAGCGAGATCGACGGATTTGAACCTTCCAAGGGCGTGGTGTGCCTGGCAGCTACCAACCGTCCGGAGATCCTGGATAAGGCCCTGCTGCGGCCCGGCCGGTTTGATCGGCAGATCATTGTGGATCGTCCCAACCTCCAGGGCCGGCTGGATACCCTGAAGGTTCACACCCGGAAGATCAAGCTGGCAGAGGACGTGGATCTGCGGAAGATCGCCCAGGCAACAGCCGGAGCGGTGGGCGCGGATCTTGCCAACCTGGTCAACGAGGCCGCCCTCCGGGCGGTGCGGAAGGGCAGAAAGCTGGTGAACCAGGAGGACCTGCTGGTATCCTTTGAGACAGTTATCGCCGGTACGGAGAAGAAAAACACCGTGCTGACGGATATGGAGAAGCGGCTGGTTGCCTACCATGAGGTGGGCCATGCTCTGGTGGCGGCGCTGGAAAAGCATTCTCAGCCGGTTTCCAAAATTACAATTGTACCCCATACCTCCGGCGCACTGGGTTACACCATGCAGATGCCGGAGGAGGAAAAGTTTCTCAACACCGCTCAGGAGCTGCGTACCGAGCTGAATACTTTGGTGGGCGGCAGAGCGGCGGAGCAGCTGGTGTTCGGGGTTCAGACCACTGGAGCCGCCAACGATCTCCAGCGGGCTACCTCCCTGGCCCGGAACATGGTCACCCAGTACGGCATGAGCAAGGAACTGGGGCTTATGACCACCGCTACCATCCAGGGGGCCTATCTGGACGGCCAGGCCTATATGGACTGCGCTCAGACTACCGCCGCCCAGGTGGATCAGGAAGTGAAGCAGATGCTGGATCAGGCCCTTGAGGACGCTACCAAGATCCTGTCGGATCATCGTGGGCTGCTTCGGGAGGTTTCCGAGTATCTGCTGGTGAAGGAGACCATTACCGGAGAAGAACTAATGGCCTATGTGAACGCGGAAAATGCCCCCAAACTGGAAGCCCCGGAGGAAACCGACGAGAATTCCCAGCCGGAAGAATAGTCAAAAAACAACCATCGGCAAGCCGGTGGTTGTTTTTTACGGTCAGGGATTCACATGGCACGATGAGCCGGTTATGCATTTTCCCTCAAGTCGGCTCCGCCGGGAATCCCCTCAGTCACCTGCGGTGACAGATCCTCTTTTGCGAAAGGGGAGCCTTTGCCCGGTTCGCTTCACTGTCAACTGTCCCGGTGTTGCGACCTGCGCGATGCTACCCGCTGCGCTGCCGGCACGAATCAGGAGCGCCGGGGTGCGGCGCTCCTGATTGGGGGGTTAATTATTCCATTGCCAGGAAATCTGCCGGATCCATGGGATTGTCCTGGTAGGTGACACTGAAATGGACGTGGCTGCCCATTGCTGTTTCCAGCAGGGCGGTGTCGCCCACATAGCCCAGGCACTGACCAAGCTTTACCGTATCTCCTGCCTTGACGGCTACATCCTCCCGGAGACTGGAATACTTGGTGGTGTAGCCGCCCTCATGGCGAACTACCACGGTATAGCCCATGGCGTCGTCTTCAAAGACAGTGTAAACCGTCCCATCGGCGGCTGCCAGAACCTCCGTACCCGCTTCTGCGGCAATGTCGATGCCGTTGTGAGTCCGCCAGTCCCGGGTGGTTTCGTTGTAGCTCAGGCAGTCCATAGCGTACCCGGCGATTTCCTCACCGGATACCGGCGCACCTGTCTTCAGCCCTTTGCTTCCCACGGTTTCCGTGGGAACCGTTTCGGGAGCGGTGGGGGTGGTGGCAGGTGACTTTCCGGTGGGCTGAGTGGCCATTACCGCAATGTTCTCTGTTGCCATGGTTCCCGCTGGGACGTCCTGAGTTTCCTGGATAGAAACCTCCTCTTGCTTGTTCGCGTTTTTCTGGTACAAATAGCCGGTGATCCCAATGGCCGCAGCGCACAGGATCAGGGCTATGTAGTAGCCCTTACCGCTGAAGCCAAAGTGTTTTTGATTGCTCATTTAAAAGCACCTCCGAAGCTCAGTATTACCTCTCTTTTGAGAAAATAAACCGGTTTGTGAAATTTTTTCCAGATCTTCCCCATTTATTTTTTTGAAAAGTTATTGACATTGCGTCTTTTTCGGTTATATTAGTACCAGTCAGTTTCTGACAATTTTTTCTTTTTGAAACGGGGGAGGATAATGGCTAAGGAACTCATCAGGCTCCGGGATCTGACCATGGAGTTCGACGGGGAAAGGATACTTGATGGTATCAATCTTTACATTAACGATCACGAATTTCTCACCTTGCTTGGCCCATCTGGCTGCGGCAAAACCACCACTCTGAGAATCATCGGCGGATTTCTCACACCCACATCCGGAACGGTGACCTTTGATGGGAAGGAAATGAACGGCGTACCGCCTTATCAGCGGCAGATCAACACGGTGTTTCAGCGCTACGCCCTGTTTCCTCATCTGGATGTGTACGACAATATCGCTTTTGGTCTGCGGGTAGCGAAGCTTCCCAAGGCGGAGGTAGATACTCGGGTGCGGGAGATGCTGGAGGTAGTCAGCCTGAAGGGTTACGAAAACCGGCGGATCGACAGCCTCTCCGGC
>CAZCLX010000071.1:0-526 GCA_964499615.1 uncultured Oscillospiraceae bacterium | reverse complement strand
TGCCATCGCCCGGGCGCTGGTGAACCGGCCCAAGGTACTGTTGCTGGACGAACCGCTGGGCGCACTGGATCTTCGTCTGCGGAAGGATATGCAGAACGAACTGAAGCGGATTCAGCAGGCCATGGGCATCACGTTTATTTATGTGACCCACGACCAGGAGGAGGCGCTGTCCATGTCGGACACAGTGGTTGTCATGGACAAGGGCCGAATTCAGCAAATCGGCAAGCCTGAGGATATCTATAACGAGCCGAAGAATGCCTTCGTGGCGGACTTTATCGGCGAAAGTAACATTTTGGACGGCGTGATGCTGGCAGACTACCAAGTGAAGTTCTTCGGACGCACTTTCAAGTGCGTGGACAAGGGCTTCCAGCCCAACGAGCCTGTGGATGTGGTCATCCGTCCCGAAGATATTGACATTGTTCCAAAGGAGCAGGGGCACCTTGTAGGCACCGTGACCGGCATCACCTTTAAGGGTTTGAACTACGATATCATCGTGGAGTTCAAAGGCTTTAAGTGGCTGATCCAG
>CAZCLX010000070.1:0-9070 GCA_964499615.1 uncultured Oscillospiraceae bacterium | reverse complement strand
CCATCCAGCCGCAGACGATTTGTTCAGAGTTTCCTTAATATACTGCCAAAATCCACCGGTAGTATACCTGGAAATACCAGGGCGCTTTCTTTAACCGGTTTCGGCATCTGCGGAGATAATCGGCAAAAGGCGCCAATTCCCCGTCTTCCAGGGTATGCTGGCTGAATTTTGCCTTCTGCGCCAACATTCGCAGCTGCTCCGGAGGCGTCTCCTTCAAAAGCTTTGCCAGTCTTTCCGCTTCCTGCCACAGCGCCAGGGTACGGTGGTTTGTACTGCCGGTATTCTCCCGGCGCTGCCGGACATATACGCGAACCATTCGTTGGAGGGTCAGGACTGCCGCCGCCAGCAACACCGTCAGCACCCACTCCCCGAAGGAAATCAGCCAATCCGGGATTCGATAAGCCTCCGCCGGTTTCTCCGGTGCCGCCGTTTCTGTTGGGAAAGCAGGTGTCTGCGCTGCCGTCTCCGGTGTTTCCTGCCGCGTCTCCTCCGTTTCCCGGAGTGGGAGGGTGATATCCTCCGCCGGTGCAGTTTCCTCCTGGGTCAGATCCGCTGGGGTCGCGTCCAGCAGCGTCCAGCAGCCGGATTGCCGATCATAGTATTCCACCCAAGCGTGAGCCTGATCCGCCGTCACCGTGCTCCAGTCCGTACCCCGGCACTGGGCCAGATAGCCGGTCACATACCGAGCCGGCACCCCCGCCGCCCGGAGAAGCACTGCCGCGGCAGTGGCAAAATGCACACAATAGCCGGTTTCAGACTCCTTTAAAAACCACACCGCAAAATCCGGCTCTCCCTCGGGCATCCTGTCCGTATCCCGGTCATACCGGGCAGAGCCTTCTACATAGGCGGCAATGACGCCGGCCTTTTCCCGGTCACTAAGGCCGTCCAGATAAAGGTTCCCCAGCAGCGGGGCTGTCAAACTCACCGTAGAGGAGGGCAACGTGATGTAATTATTTTCGCTCTCCAGCGTTTCAGGTGCCGCACCTTCCAGCTGAGCTACGGTATACACACGCGCCCGTTCGGAATTAACCCACTTTCCGCCGGTAAGAGAAACGGCCGCTTCGGGATAATAAGGAAAATACAGAATTCCATAGCTTCCCGTCAGCGTTCGGACGCTGATTTGCCCGATCTCCTCTCCGCTTCCGGCAAAGCTTTCCTCCCGATCTTGGCTGCTTTCCCAGTCGGTGCCGGTATACAGGTCATAGTCCTGACCCCGAAGGTATATCGTGCCGCTTCTATCCCCACTGACCTCCAAAACAGGGAGCGACTGGCTTCTCTGAGGGCCAAGGGAGGAAAGTTCTACCTTTTCCGCAAATCCCGGTTCCGTAAACCCTTCCACCGTCTGGTGGATCTGCCCCTGAAAATCCGCAGCAAGGCGAATCAGGTTTTCCCGCACCTCCTGGGAGCGATTTACATAATTTCCCTTTGGGATTGCCAGCGACAGCAGTATCAGAAAAACCGCTATTGGGACAGCTGCGCGGATAGCCAATCGGCTCCCCTGAGAGGAGCTTTCCTTCCGGACACTTCCGGTGAGCAGCAGCATGATCGCTCCGCCCAGCAGCAGGAAAAGATCTGACGGTGTCGGAACCGTATCCGTCACCACCAGGCAAAGTCCCAGCATCAGGAATCCCGGAACCAATCCCCAGGCGGAGTGCTTTCGGCGGCACATCGCCCAGCATGTCCCCATAGCGGCAATGCTGCCCAGGATCGCCACCGGCAGGTCGGCGCAGCCACTTTCCCAATCCCCCTCAGCCAGCTGGAGCACGCCCCAGCCATAGGCGCTGTTGTACGCGTAACTGATGCGGCAAAGCAGCTGTCTGGTTTGCTCCCAGGCACTTCCCTCATGCCAAAGATAGCCCACGACCACCGCCGCCACACACAGAACCGCCAGACCGCCCCGCCGCCGGGGAAAACAGGCCGCGCAGAGAAGGCTTGTCAGGACAATGGAGGCCGTCACCCAGACACCCCGATCCAGTTTCAACCCGAATCCGGTGACCAGGCACCCCGCGCCCCCCAAGGCGATCATCAGCGATACCGCTGCCGACACAAGGAAGGTACGCGTCTTTTCACGTTTCATCCGGTTCCCCTCCGATATGGTACTGCCAGGAGGCGTCAAAAACCGTGTCCCGGATGGAGCCTTTCTCCGCAGTCCGGGTGCACAGCAGCTTGTCCACCGCTTTATACAGATCGTTGACATTTGCCGCCGGGAAGGATAATAGGCCATCCCCCGTCAAAGCCCGGATCTCAAAGGGGACGTTCTTTTCCAGCAGGTATTCTCCCATCCACACCAGTCTGCCAAACTTCCGATCCAGCGCATCCGGATCCCCCCGAAGGGTCATGGTCAGCAGCACCAATCCCCGGATCGGCTCCATCGGCTCCCGGAGGATCAGTTCTCCGGTTTTCGCCGACAGCTTCCAATGGATCTGGTTCAAGCTATCTCCGGGACGGTACAGCCGCATTTCATGATTTTCCGCGAAGCCGCCGCCGGGCTTTGGCTTCCACTGCTTGGGAACAAACTGCTCCACCTGGGGTGGCTGCGGAACCGGCCACTTTGCCGGGCGGACAATCACCGTTTTCGTTTCTACCGCCTTCACCCGGAACGCAAACAACCCCAGGTAGTCATACACTTTCATTTTTTCCACGTTTACGGCAACACCGCCGCAGTGATCCGTAGGAAAGCCCCTTTCCGCCCGGTACCGGCTTTTCTCCCCGGTAAGGCACCGATATAGCCGCAGCTTTCCCCGAAAGGGGGGCATTGGAGCGGGGCAGCTTCCCAGAATCCATAATTCTGTCTCTTCCCCCATTTGGGCAATATCCACTCCGGCGGGAGCTGCCCGAAAGGCCCGGATCGCCGGCAGACTGATCAGCAGAGACAGCCAGGGAAGCCCTGCCGCTACCGCCAAAAGCACGGCGCTGAGCCATTCCCCAGAGGCGATATAGTAGCTGCCGGCGGCAAGCAGCACCGCCAGATACCAAATTCGATGCGCCGCCATACTAACGAAGCTTCGGCGCGGGCACCGCGTCCAGAATTCCTTTCAGGATCATTTCCCCGGTCCTGCCCTGTGTCTCCGCCCGGGGGGACAGAATCAGTCGGTGGGCAACGGTCTGGGTAAATACCTCCCGCACGTCTCCGGGCACCACATAGTCCCGCCCCCGGAGCTGAGACACGGACTTTGCCATTGCGGTCACCGCCAGGGTGGCTCTGGGGCTGGCCCCCCGCAGCAGCTCCCCGGAGCGCCGGGTTTCGGCAATGAGGGTGACAATGTAATCCACCACAGCGTCGCTAACGTAGGTTTTCTCCACCTCGTCCTGAAGCTTCGTAAGGCTCTCCCGGCTCATCAGGGGCCGGAGGTTCAACAGAGGGTTTCCGCCCTGACGGTTCAGCACCATGGCCGCCTCATCCTTCTGGCTGGGGTAGCCCAGGCTCAGCCGCACCATAAACCGATCCATCTGGCTATCTGGCAGGAGCTGGGTACCCGCCGCCCCCACTGGGTTCTGGGTGGCGATTACCACAAAGGGATCCGGAATCCGGTGACTCACGCCGTCCACCGTCACCTGACCCTCTTCCATGGCTTCCAGAAGAGCAGACTGGGTTCGGGAGGTAGCGCGATTTAATTCATCCGCCAGGAACAGATTGCACAGCACCGCTCCCGGCTGATACCTTGTCTCCCCGGTTCTGGGATCCGGCACACTGTAGCCGGTCACATCCGACGGCAGCACATCCGGGGTAAACTGTATCCGGCTGTACCGCAGATCCAACACCTTGGAGAACGCCAGCGCCATAGTGGTCTTCCCTACCCCAGGGATGTCCTCCAGCAAAATGTGGCCTCTGGCAAGGATCGCCGCCAGCACCCAAAGCAGCACCGCGTCCTTCCCCACCACCACTTTTCGGATCTGGCTCAGGATCTGCTGAACCTTCTCCGTTACCTCGTTTTCCTTTGTTTGCATTCCACGTGCCCCTTTCCCGGCATATTGGTTTTCATTATACCTGTTCCGGAATGAAAAAACAAGTCGAAGGTATCAGCGGTTTAATAAAGATTCTCTTAAATTTCGCTGGAAATTGCAGGCCGCGCCGCAAAAGCTTTCCTTCGCGGCGCGGCAAACTGTTTATGCTTTCTCTGGATTGAACCCTTCAAAAATTGGGATCCATCCCTCTTTTTCCACGGTGTCCAGGTCTTTCTGGCAGCGGATCGTCCAGCTGACCCCCTGGATGCCCCAGAGCTTCCGACACACATAGCAGCTCAGATTCTTCCGGTCAGAAAACTTATGAGCGATAAAATCCGGCCTTGTGAGGAAGTTTTCCAGATAGAAGCTGACGATAAGCCGGACGATCCAGGGATAAGGGCCGCCGGAATGGAGGAAGTTTTCGGAAAGCTGCCCCCGGATAATGTCCGGACGGTTCTTTTTCAGCCAGCGGACGCAGTAGGGATCGAAGGACTCCATGCAGTACAGCCCCTGGTACCCTTCCATCGCCTGGCACACCGCCGCCGACAGGGCAGCATGATTCCCGCCAGAGGATTTCAGTTCGATAATCATCGGCGCTTTCCCCCGGTACAGCTCCAGCACCTGGGAAAATTCCGGAATGGTCTCCTCTGTTCCCAACAGATGATACTGTTTCAGTTCCTCCCGGGTCAGATTCTCCACATTGCCTTCCCGCCCAGTGACCCGCTTTAAATTGGAGTCGTGGATCACCGCCAAGGTTCCGTCTTTCAGAAGATGAACATCCAGCTCAATACCGTAACCGTTTTCCAGCGCTCTCCGGAAGGCCGCCATGCTGTTTTCCGGAATGCCTTCACTGTGAAGTCCCCGGTGGGCATACCGGAACCGGCGCAGGGATGTCATATCTTTCCGCCGTCCCATCAGGGACAGGAAATACAAAATGAGAAGAAGCAGAAGAATAGCCAGGGTTTTCATTTTCTCGCCTCAATCCGCAATATCATAGGCTTCCAGCCCGGTTTTGGCCTCCACCCGGTTGTCGCCGTGGCGCACCATACCCATGGTCAGGAAAGAGGCAAAGGCAAACACCGCCGCGTAAGGGAACAGTGCCTGATAGCTGACGCTTCGCAGAAGCCAGCCGGCAATGATGGGGGTGGCGATCTGCGCCGCCATGGAGAAGGTGTAGTACAGGCCGGTAAACTTGCCGATCTCGCTGCCCTTGCACATCTCCACCACCATAGGCAGACTGTTCACGTTGATGGACGCCCATGCAACCCCCACCAGGATAAAGAGGACATACAGCAGAGGGCTGAACCCGGTGGCAAAAATTGTGTACAGGAAGGCAGCAAAGAAGCAGCCTGCCAGAAGGAGCGTACCAAACCGGATGGTTTTCCGCCGGCCAATCCGGCTTGCCACATTGCCCACCGGAATGTAGCTGGCAATGGCGCCGCCGGTGGCAACGGTCAGGCAGGTGTTGGCCTGGCCAAGGCTCATGCCCCAGGTGTTCTGGGCATACACGGAAAACCAGGTGGTGACCCCGTTATAGGCGATGAACCACAGGGCGATGGATGCCAGCAGAAAGCCAAGGCTCCGCTTCACTTCCGCGGGAAGGGTTTCTCCCGCTTCCGTGTGGGATGTGAGGTCGTCCTCCGGGTGCTGCCGCTCATATTCCTGCTGGGCCTTTGCCAGCTTCGGCTCGTCCACCAGCAGCATCACCACCGCCAGGGCCGCCGCCATGATCCCGCCCACAATGGCAAACAGGGGAAGATAAGAAACGTAGGTTTCCCGCTTGGTGGTATATAGGAAGGTGGTGATCAGCAGGTAGAGGATGCCGCCGATGGCTCCCATCAAATTAATGATGGCATTAGCCTTGGATCGCAAGGGCTTGGGTGTCACATCCGGCATCAGCGCCACCGCCGGGGAGCGGTACAGGCCCATTGCCACCAGCAGAAGACCCAAAGCCACAATGAACCCGACTATCTTTCCGGTCGCAGGGACGGCATAATAGCTGTCCGCCAGCACCGGCAGAACCATCATCAGCGCCACGGCTGCAACCGTCCCCACCAGAATGAAGGGACGGCGGCGGCCCAGGCGGCTGTGGCACCGATCCGACAGTCCGCCAAACAGGGGCAGCAAAAACAGCGCCAGCACGTTGTCTGCCGCCATAATGACGCCGGTAACCGTCTCGTTCAGGTGAAAGGTGTTCGTCAGGATCAGGGGGATCAGATTGTCGTACATCTGCCAGAAAGCGCAGATGGACAGGAATGCGAAGCCCACCAAAATGGTGCGTTTGGTGTTCAGTTTCATGGCGACTCCTCCGTATATGGTAAGATAATCCTATTATATCCTCTTCCCCGGCGGTTGTCTATAGTGAGCTGAAAAAATTCTCCCCCAGCCGGGTGGCTGGGGGAAGCGCTTATATGCCCTTAATAGATATTTCCGTCCGGATCGCAGGAAAGAGAGATGGAGACATTTACTGCCTTCCCGGATTTCGTCAAAGTCCCGGTCAGGACGATGCTGCCGCCGCTGGAAATAAAAGAGGACTTCTGGAACGTCCAGCCGTCATAGGTAACGCTTTTGGAAATGCTTTTGGATATAACCTCTACCACGCTTCCATTAAAACGAAAAGAGCCTGTAATAGCAATCTCTGCAATCGTCTTTCCGTCACAAGTAAATTCTCGATTGCGCGTTGAAGTAGTAGTAGAAGATCTGGTTATAAATTCATCGGCATAGGCAATCAGATCCCCCGTTTCCCCTGCTGTCCCCACTCCCGTACTTTCTGCAAAGACTGGTAAATCAACTGCCATGAGAAGCGCAAAGCATATTGCAAACAAAGATATTTTTCTCAAGGATATGCCTCCAATTCATCCATTATATACCTAGTAGGACCAATCGTGATGGTGTCCTTAACAATAACCGTAACCTCGGCGGTCCTTTGCCCCCATATCCAGCCAGCAAACAGACTTACCAGCAGCATAATACAGGCTGCCACTTTCAGCACCCTCTCCCGGTGGAAATAGGCAGAGGATTCCTCCGGAGGGATCTCCCCCATCAGCGTCCGCGCCATCTCCTCCGGCGAGCCGAAGGCTTCCACGATCTGACTGTATTCCGAGGCCGGGTAATCCACGGCAAACGCCTCCAGGGAAGCGTTCAACCTGCTCAGACGTGCCCCCTTTCGAAAGCAGCCAAGCCCCCGGCGAACCCTCCTGAGATATTTATTTATCTCCCGGTTCATGCAATGATTCTCCCTTCGTAAGGACTTCCGCCACCGCCTGGGTAAACCAGCGGTAGGTCGCCTCCAGGCCATCAAGATATTCCCTGCCGGATTCGGTGATTCGAAGGTACTGCCGGCGGCGTCCGTCAGGCGCGACCCTCTTTTTGCACTCCTCGATATATCCGTCATCCAGCAGGCGGTAGATAGCGGCGTAGGGGAAAACAATGCTCAGCTTTCCTCCGCTCCGCCAGGAAATCTCCTGTACCGCCTGCCCAATATAGGTTTCCCCTTCCCCAAGAATATGAAGGATCATCATTTCCGTAGTCGCCTTTTTGAGACTTTCCTCCATGGCTCACCCCGCCTACCGTCGTTTTTTCTATTTTATACCATGGCAGTGCGCTTGTCAATGTCCTATTAAAAATTTCTTTCTTTTTAATTTTTTTGCAGTTGACAAATACTTGAAAATATGGTACATTGCTTCAGGATAAAGAGAATCTACTGTGGGTAGAAGTTGGGAATAATTCGTTGTCCGTCCACCATGATCTGTGGTAGCAGGCAGAAATCTGGTCGTTAGCTACAGGCTTGATAGGAAGCATTTCAGTATCTTTGAAGGGGGAAAATTGAAGCAATGAATGATCCAAATAAACATACCGGAATCGGCGCTGCCCTTCGGATCGTCCTTCCTGTTGTCGCTGTTCTTGCATTGAGCATTGGATGCTTTCTTCTTGGAAGAATCACTTCTCCTGCCAGGGAACAGGATACTGCCGAGACGGTTCCATTGATGGAATCTGGGCAGGAAGCAAATGAGTTGGAACAGGAACCGGCGGAACCCGGGCAGAGGCTGCGTATTTCCGCTGTTGAAAATCAGGATGCTGGCGTCTATAAGTTATCCGCAAAGGGATTCGATACCAACTTTGGCGACGTCAAATATAATAACCTGTCCAATGTGGAAATTGAGCTTGACGGCACAGTCATGCCTCTGGAGGATGCGCTTCTGGATGGCAAAATCTCTGTTCCCCAGCTAGCCGCTTGGGCAAGAATGGATGCCAATGATAAATTTTGCTCTCAAACCGTGGAGTCAAAGAACGGGGTCACGCAATTTGTATACGGTTATTATAATCAATTTGACTTCCGTGTTGTCTATGATATTCTCGAGGCTCCCGACGGCGAGCAGCACCTGATACAGACCGCTGACTTTTTCCCGTCTTGCCGCTGCCCGGGTATCAGCAGCTTCGACTATACAGATGAAGACGGTCTTTCACTTACTCGCGAGAACTGGGGACTTACTTTTGAAGTGGTGGAGGCGACCCCCTCCGGAATTACCTTCCAGGCAACCCAATCCGGAGGTCAGCAGCTTGGGCAGCTGCACATAATCCGGTATTCTCTTTCCAGCAAGACGGAAGAAAAAGATATGGGCTATGATGATCAGGATGTGATCCTTGAAAAGGATTCCACCACCTCCGTCACCTGGGACTGGTCGGAAACCTTCGGGGAGCTTTCCAGCGGTACATACATACTGTCTTTTACGGTACTTGACTGCTTCGACAAGGAGCAGGTAAACCCTCTGATGCGGGATTTCCATGACATGCAATCCTATGGGTTCGAGTTTATCATTCCCTGATGCCGCATAGCTGGTTCGTCCAGAAAATACCCCGAGTGGATTACAGCCGGTGAGCCTGGATCTGTTGCAATACGCGGCAGTTCCAGGCTCTCCAATTATGAACATCTGGTAAACTCTTTTTGAAGCGGTTGTCATTTGGAAAGATTATGCTATATGCTTATCGGTTTAACTCAGAAAAAACCCGAAAAGCCTAAAATGTCCAATTTATTGGACAGAAATAGTTGTATACTGGTACCAGCCAAGAAACAGGAGGGCAACCAGTATGGCAGCAGCAGAACGGATCACCTTCGCGGACTTTC
>CAZCLX010000069.1:0-9118 GCA_964499615.1 uncultured Oscillospiraceae bacterium | reverse complement strand
CATCCGTGCCGCTCTGATTTTCGGTAACGTCCAGCCCGGCAATCTGGCGGCGCTGCTGGATTACACCAAGAACCGTGTGCCCGCTTTCGTGAACACCTTTGGCGCCATTGACGCCGTGGTGGTCTCCGCCGGCGCCGGTGCCATCGCCCTGGGCTTCCCGGTGGTAGTGGACATTGACCTGGGCGAGAACCAGGTGCCCGGCGCTCTGGAGTCCGTGTGCGACCATAACAGCACCGTGAAGAAGTCCCTGGAGCTGCGGAACATCAAGATCAAGGTCAAGGAGTTGCCCATCCCGGTAGCCTTTGCCGCTGCCTTCGAGGGCGAGATCATCCGCAAGGCGGATATGCACAATGAAATTTGGTCCGCCAAGAATCCTACTGCTGAGCTGGTGGTAATGCGGAACCTGGACGAAATTGAAGACCACAAGATCTCCATCATCGGGCCGGACTTCCCCGATGCCAAGGATCTTGCCCTGGCAACCTTCGTGGAGGTGGCGGGCAAGAAAATGCAGGTGGACTTCGAGTCTGTCATCGAGCGGAAGTTCCACGCTTGGTTTAACTACATGGAGGGCGTTATGCACACCGGCCAGCGCAACCAAGTTCGGATCCGTGTCAGCAACGCCGCCTACGAGGCGGGTCTCCGGCTGAAGGATTTCGCTGAGGTGCTGTACGTCATGATCATGGACGAATTTGACGCCGTTGTGGATAAGTGCCAGATCACCCTGATCACCGACGCTGCTCAGGCGGCAGCTTTCCGGGACGAGCAGGCAATGCCCCGGTACAACCAGCGGGATGACCGCTTGGCTTCCATGACCGACGAGGCTGTGGATCGCTACTATACCTGCATCATGTGTCAGTCCTTTGCCCCCGCCCACTGCTGCGTGGTCACTCCGGAGCGGCTGGGTCTGTGCGGCGCGGTGTCCTGGCTGGCCGCCAAGGCTAACAATGAATTAAACCCCAACGGCCCCTGCCAGCCCATCCTGAAGGAGGGTCTCATCGATGAGCGCACCGGGCGGTATGAATCGGTGAACAAGAGCGTCGCCGAAGCGACCCACGGCGCGGTTGAGAACGTCACCCTGTACTCCATCCTGGAGGATCCCATGACCTCCTGCGGCTGCTTTGAGTGCATCTGTGGCATCGAGCCTATGTCCAACGGCTTTATCGTGGTGAACCGGGAATACAAGGGAATGACCCCTGCCGGTATGACCTTCGGTGAGCTGGCCTCCTGCACTGGCGGCGGCGTACAGACCCCGGGCTATATGGGCCATGGACGCCACTTCATCTCCTCCAAGAAATTCATTGCCGCAGAGGGCGGCATCGAGCGGATCGTCTGGATGCCCAAGGAGCTGAAGGACGATGTGGCGGAGCGGCTGAATAAGACCGCCAAGGAGATGTACGGCATCGACAACTTCTCCGATATGGTCGCCGACGAAACCGTCACCACCGATTGCGAGGAGCTTTTAAACTGGCTCACCGAGAAGAACCACCCGGTTCTTGCCATGGAGCCTCTGATGTAAACACACACCATGGGCGGGGGCAAGCCCCCGCCCTGCGCATCCATGGCTCCCGGGGGAGGCATGGGGTTTCTCTTGCATTCCCTTGCCATCCTGCCCGAATGGCAGGGGAATGCAAAAGAATAGTAACACAATATCAGGAGGAGCACCCGTCAATGAAAGTAGTTTTCCAAATTGAGGGCGGCGCAGCCGTCACTGCCGAGTGTAACCGGGGAGATAACCTGCTGGAGCTGGCCCGGCGGGCAAATGTTGCCATCGACGCGCCCTGTTCCGGCAACGGTTCCTGCGGGAAATGCCGGGTCAAGCTGGTGGAGGGAGATCTGGACAGCATCCCCACCCGTCATATCTCCCAGGAGGAGTACAGCGAGGGTTGGCGCCTAAGCTGCTGCAGCCGGGTCACTGGGGACTGCACCGTTTGGGTGCCGGACATTGCCAGCGCCTACCAGTCCCGGATGAAAACCGCCGACCTGTCCAGTCCCCAGGAGGTGGCGATTTTTGACGCCTGCCAGACCCAGCTGAAGGAAAGCGGCATTCAATTTGAAAATCGCTATCGGGCTTTCGTCCTGACCATGGACGAGCCTACATTGGACGATACCCTGCCGGATAACGAGCGGCTGGCCCAGGCAATTCAGTCCGCCGCCGGAGTGGAAAAGGTGGAGATCCCCTTCCCGGTGATGTTGCGCCTTGCCCATACCCTCCGGGAAAACCGTTTCCGTGTCTGCGTGAAAGGCGAGCTTCGGGGTGATACCTTCCGGTGCATGGAGATCACCGCCCCCGACGATACCGCCATTGCCGCCTGCGCCATCGACATTGGTACCACCACCGTCACCATGGTGCTGACAGATCTGGAAACCGGGAAGATCCTGGCGAAAGGCTCCTCCGGCAACGGTCAGATCCGCTACGGCGCGGACGTGATCAACCGGATCATAGAGCAGGGAAAATCCGGCGGAAGGAAGAAGCTCCAGGACGCCATCGTTAAGGAGACACTGACGCCTATTATCGCCAAACTCTGCGCCTCCGCCAAGGTCTCCGCCAGGAGCATCCTCCGGCTGTCCGTAGGCGCCAACACCACCATGAATCACCTGTTTGTAGGTGTGGACGCGGAGAGCGTCCGGATGGAGCCGTATATTCCCAGCTTCTACCACTGGGAGGGTATGACCGCCGGTGATGTAAAGCTGCCCACGAACCCCCTTGCTCCCGTGCTGATCGCTCCCAATATCGGCTCCTATGTAGGCGGCGATATCACCGTGGGCACTCTGGCCTCCGGCATTTGGGACAAGGACGAAATGAGCCTGTTTATTGATCTGGGAACCAACGGCGAGCTGGTGTTCGGCAACCGGGATTTTCTCATGAGCTGTGCCTGCTCTGCCGGTCCCGCCTTTGAAGGCGGCGATATTTCCTGCGGTATGCGAGCCACCGACGGAGCTGTGGAGGCGGTGACCATTGATAAAAATACCATGGAACCTACCCTTTCCGTGGTGGGGAATCCGGATCAGAAGCCGGTGGGCGTCTGCGGATCCGGCATCATTGACTTAATCTCCGAGCTGTTCCGCTGCGGCGTTATTAACGCCAAGGGCCTGTTTGTCCGGGAGGGCAAACGGGTGAAGCGGGACGTGCACGGCATGGGGCGGTATGTCCTGGCCTGGCCGGAGGATTCGGAGACCACTCGGGAAATCGCCATCAATGAGGTGGACATTGACAACTTCATCCGGGCCAAGGCGGCTATCTTCTCCGCCATTGCGACGCTTCTTGCCAGCGTGGATATGCCGGTGGAGGCCATCGACCATGTGTACGTTGCGGGGGGCATTGGCTCTGGCATCAATATGAAAAACGCGGTGAACATCGGCATGTTCCCGGATGTGGAGCTGGAAAAGTTCTCCTATATCGGAAATTCCTCTCTGGCGGGGGCCTACGCCATTGCTGTCAGCGACCAGGCGGGGGAAAAGCTCCTGGAGGTGGCGTCCAACATGACCTACCTGGAGCTGAGCACCCACCCGGGATATATGGATTCCTTTGTGGCGGCTTGCTTCCTGCCTCATACCGACGCCAGCCTGTTCCCCCACTCCTTGCGGGAGGCGTAGAAAATGGAAATTGAAAACCACAAGGAAGAGGTTCCCTTTGCCCATTATCAGGAACTGTTTGCGGATGCTGAGCCCCAGGAGATTCTGGGGCGGCTCCCGGGGACGAGCTTTGACGGAAAGGAATTTTCCGTTACCATGCTCGGGAAAAAGTGCTTTGTGTCCTTCCCGGAGGGAAGTTTTCGGACAGAGGATGGCAGCGCCCTGCCCCTGCCTACCCAGACCTTTCTGCTGCGGTATCTGCTGGAAAGCCGGGAACTTTCCTGGGACGGCTCCTGGAAGACCTTTCGGGAAATGCCCTGGGGAGAGATGTATATCAAACCTTATACCGGAAGAGTCCTCAGCCGCGCCGCCTTCACCTTTGGCGCCCGAATCGCAAAATTCCGGGCAGCCTGCGAAAAAATGGGGGCTGTACCGCTGAGCCATGGGGATGCGGGCTATCAGATTGACTTCATTGGTTCCTATGGAATGCAGATCCTCATCTGGGAAGGGGATGACGAGTTCCCGCCAAACGCCCAGGTGCTCTATTCCGCCAACTTCTCAGAGGGCTTCGCCCCGGAAGACCGGGTCGTGGCTGGGGACATCCTGATCTCCACCATCAAAGCGAATCTATAAAATGAAAACTACCCCACACGTTCCAGTGTGGGGTATAAAAGCGGAATATAAAAAACCCGCCCCGGGTATTCCCAGGACGGTGCTACTAAGAGCCGTGGTTATTTCAGCAGGAACCGATCCACCGCATCCAGAAGCGGCAATAAGGCTTCCGCGTCACAATCCGCTTGAATCGTCAGCGGCCCTGCCAGGGCGAGGCAAAACATTTCCATGAAGCTTTCGCCCTTTGCTGTGTAATTCCCGTCGCTCACCATAACCGGATAGGGCTGGGATGTGGCAGCAGATACAAAATCCTGTACATCCCGCACGGAATGGAGGCGTATGACAAATTCCTGCATAATCTACTCCCGGGCTGTACAAATGGAAAAAAATCGTGTATAATGAGGAAGCAACGGTTTTTTGCTCTCATTGCAAAATATTATAGCACCTTTCTGTAAAATTTCAATAGCTGACTTGTATAATTAACACAAAAATTAATTGGAATAATTGGTGAATATAGCAATATGAAATTTGCGTTTTACACACTGGGCTGCAAGACCAATCAGTTTGAGACCCAGGCGATGGAGCGACTTTGGCTGGAAATGGGGCACATTACCGCTCCATTTGAGTCGGAGTGTGATGGATATATCATCAACACCTGCTCTGTTACCGCAGTGGCGGACAAGAAAAACCGGGCGGTAATCCGGCGGTGCCGCCGGGAGCATCCGGACGCGGTGATCGGCGTCTGCGGCTGCTATTGCCAGCATGATCCCCAGGCGCTGAAAGCCTTGGGAGTGGATGTGGTGGGGGGCAGCGCCCACCGCCGGGAATTTCTGGAGGAAATGGAAAAAGCGGTTCGGGGGCAGTACCGGGAGAGCGTGGATCAGGCTCTGCGCCGCCGGGAGTTTGAGACCCTGCCCGCCGGTGGACTGGAGGAGCGGACTCGGGCACTGCTGAAAATTCAGGACGGGTGCGTCAACTTCTGCACCTACTGCATCATCCCCTACACCCGTGGACCGATCCGCTCGGCGCCTCTGGAACTGGTGGAGGCGCAAGCCAGGGAACTTCGGGAACGAGACTACCGGGAAATTGTCCTCACCGGCATTGAAATCGCCAGTTGGGGCGTGGATCTGCCGGGAAAGCCGACGCTGAAAGAGCTGGTTGGCCGGCTGTGCCGAAGTGTGCCGGATATCCGGATCCGGCTGGGGAGTCTGGAACCGCGGATCGTGACGGAAGATTTTTGCAAAGAGCTGGCGTCGCTGCCTAATCTCTGCCCTCAGTTTCACCTGAGCATGCAGTCCGGATGCGACAGTGTTCTGAAGCGGATGAACCGGAAATATGATACTGCCCGGTTTTATGAAAGCGTCACCCTTTTGCGCCGTTTTTTCCCCGGCTGCGCTGTCACCACAGATATGATCGTAGCGTTTCCTGGGGAGACGGAGGCGGAATTTGAAGAGAGCCTGGCGTTTATCCGAAAATGTAATTTTTCCGCTATGCACATTTTTCCCTATTCTCGCCGCCCCGGCACCTTGGCGGACAAAATGCCCGGTCAGCACGGCAACGCGGTGAAAGAAGAGCGGAGCCGCGCGTGCATTGCGGTGGCGGAGGAAATGAACCGCCGCTACCGGGAGAGCCTGTCAGGCAGTGTCCAGCAGGTGCTGTTTGAGACGGAGGAAGACGGATGGTGGTCCGGCCATGCCCCCAATTATATCAAGGTATACGTCCAGGGAGAAAGCCTCCATAACCGGATTTTCCCGGTGCTGGTGGAAAAGCTTCACGGCGACGGCGTCACCGGCAGGATCCTGGAAGGAGAGAAAAGATGAACACATTGCTGCATATCTGCTGCGCCCCCTGCGCCAACCAGTGCATCGACGTCCTGCGGGGGGATGGCCTGGAGGTGACGGGGCTATGGTATAATCCAAATATTCACCCCTTTACCGAGTACCGGGCACGCCGGAACTGCCTGCGGGAATACGCCGCATCTATCGAGCTGCCCCTGATTGAGCGCAATGACTACGGCCTCCGGCCTTTTGTCCGGGCGGTGGCGGAGGACATTCCTGGCCGGTGCGTAAAGTGCTACGAAATGCGTCTGTATGAGGCCGCCCGACAGGCAAAGGAGGGAGGTTTTGACTCCTTCACTTCGTCCCTGTTTATCAGTCCCTATCAGCAGCACGAGCTGATGCGGGAGGTGGCCCAGCAGGCGGCGGCGGAATACGGAGTGGAATTTCTGTACCGGGATTTCCGGCCCTATTTTCGGGCAGGGCAGGAAAAAGCCCGAGAGCTGGGCTTTTATATGCAGAAATACTGTGGATGCGTCTTTTCTGAGGAAGAGCGATATCTGAAAAAAAGCAAAATTCTTCCGTAAGAGAGGGAAAAAATGGAGAAAATGGAATTTGCGGTGCCCTGCCTGTTTGGTCTGGAGGGGCTGGCAGGGGACGAACTGCGGCGCCTGGATATGGAAAACGTCCGGGTAGAAAACGGACGGGTGCTGTTTTCCGGGGGGCAGGAATCCCTGGCGAGAGCGAATCTGTGGGTTCGTACCGGGGAACGGGTGCTGATCCGCCTGGCGGACTTTCCGGCGAAAACCTTTGAAGATCTGTTCCAGGGGATTTACCGGGCGAATTTAGAGGACTTCATCCCCTCAGACGGATCGTTCCCGGTAAAAGGGCATTGCTTAAACAGCCAGCTGATGTCTGTGCCGGACTGCCAGGCGATTATAAAGAAAGCGGCATCCCGCCGTCTGGGGGAGAAGTACGGACTTTCTTGGCTCCCGGAAACCGGGGCGAAATATCAGCTTCAATTCTCCCTCATGAATGACCGGCTTCAGCTGTATTTGGATACCACCGGGCCGGGGCTGCATAAGCGGGGGTACCGGGCGGTGGGCAACGACGCCCCGCTGCGGGAGACGCTGGCGGCTGCCATGGTGAATCTTACCAGATACCGGGGCCGGGATTTCCTTTGGGATCCCTTCTGCGGCAGTGGAACCATTGTCATTGAAGCGGCGCTGATTGCCAAAAACCGGGCGCCGGGGCTGCGGCGGAAATTTGCCTGTGAACAGTTCCGCTGGGCGGACAGCGCCCTTTGGGAGCGGGTTCGGGAGGAGGCAAAGGATCGGGAGTTCCACGGGAACTACCGGATCCTCGGCTCCGACAATGACCCCAAGTGCGTATCCCTTTCCATGGCGAATGCCAGAAAAGCGGGGGTGGGGGATGTGATCCAGTTTCGGGATGGGGACGCTACGAAAGTGAGTCTCCCATCGCCCGAGGGAATTCTGATCTGCAATCCACCCTATGGGGAGCGGATGCTGGAGCGCCAGAGCGCTCAGCGGCTGTATGCCGCCTTGGGACGTCACCTGAAATACGCCGACGGCTGGAAGAAATACATCATCACCTCCGAGCCGGAGTTTGAGCGCTATTTTGGCGCCCGGGCGGACAAAAAACGGAAGCTGTACAACGGAATGATCCGGTGCGACTACTATATGTATACAGAAGCGGGACGGAGAAAGAAAGAGGCGGGGAAATGATCCATTTGTTCATTATCAACCCGGCAGCGGGGAGCCGGGATCAGACCGGGGACTATACCCGGAAAATCCAGGAGGTGTGCGACGGGGCAGGGCTTTCCTACCGGATCCACGTCTCCACCGGGCCGGGAAACTGCCGGGAGGTTGCCCGTCAGGCGGCCCAGACGGGAGAGGATTACCGAATCTATGCCTGTGGCGGTGACGGCACGCTTAACGAGGTAGCGACGGGAGCGGCAGGTTTCGGGAACGTAGCGGTGACCCATTTTGCCGGAGGCAGCGGCAACGACTTCATAAGGATTTTCAGCCGCCCGGAGGACTTTTTCCATCTGAACCGGCTGATGGAGCCGGAGGAAACAGCCTTCGATATGATCCGGTGCAACGACGATCTGGCGCTGAATGTGGTTTCCGTGGGACTGGACGCCCGGATCGGCACCGATGTGGCGAGCTACAAACGGATCCCGTTTCTTCAGGGGGTTCGTGCCTATGCTGCCTCGGCGGTGGTAAATGTGATCCGTGGGATCGGGGATCATTTTATTGTAGAGGTGAACGGGGAGCGGATCGACTCCCGGCAGACCATGGTCTGCCTCTGTAACGGCAGGTTCTACGGCGGTGGATTTAACCCGGTGCCCGAGGCGGATCCGGCAGACGGACTTCTGGACGTGCTCCTGGTGAAGGAGGTCACCCGGCTCCAGGTACCCGGTGTGATTGGCAAATATAAAAACGGACGATACCGGGAGCTTCCGGAGTTGGTTCGCTATCTTCAGACAGACCGAATGAAAATTGATTGCGACAGCCCCACCGCCATCAATTTGGACGGAGAGCTTCGCAGAAGCGTTCGCCTTGATATTTCCGTGGAGAAAAAGGCCCTCCGGTTTTTCTACCCCAAAGGCCTCACCTGGGCCGCCCCGGTGGGGAGCGGAAAACTTTAATCCGAAGAAACGCGTAGGAAATGCCAAAAAAGCCCCCAGGAAGCGTTCCCGGGGGTTTTGATACTATTTCTTGATAAAAGGGTTTCATTTTATCAAATAGACATCGCCTTGCGGCGCTGTCATTTTTGGTATTTTCGGAATAGAAAATGTGATTATCGGCTTAACTCAGCAAGCCGTCTTTGCGTAGGGAACGCCGATCCCGGCGTTCCGGCAGTACCAAGCTGAAAATTTAGACTTTTTCTGGCGAATTCGTAACGCACCCCTATTCTCCGGGGTTGCCTCCAAATGTCAGCCGCATTCTGCGGCGCGTCGAGGTCGCCGCACCCTACGCAAAACTCCACTGGTTTGCTGACGAAAGCCGATATGCATAATAGAAAATACCAAAAATTCGTCTCTTATGATCTTCATATCAAAATGTTCAATCCTTCAGATTTAAGGAAGCTCTGAATAAATCGGCAAGAGCTGGTGGCGAAAGATTTTGTCCCAG
>CAZCLX010000068.1:0-9128 GCA_964499615.1 uncultured Oscillospiraceae bacterium | reverse complement strand
AAGAGGTGAACGAAATGAAGGAAGGTATCCATCCCAAGTACGAACAGACCACGATTCGGTGTGCGTGCGGTAATACTTTTACCACTGGCTCCACCAAGAAGGACATTCGTGTTGAGATCTGCTCCAAGTGCCACCCCTTCTATACCGGCAAGCAAAAGCTGGTTGACACTGGTGGACGGGTTGACCGGTTCAACAAGCGCTTTGGCCTGAAGTAAGCCCTACGTCCGCACTACGGTAGCCGTGGTGCGGACTTTTTGTTTATCCTGTTTTTCCTCCGCACCGTGGCAAAATAGTCACATCTTAATTTTCGGAGGTTCTATGGAATCAAAGTTTAGAAATGAGCAGCCGGAACGGGCTGTTCTGGTTGGTCTCAGCGCTGACTGCTTTTCTCCGGAGGAGCAGGCCACGGATGCCACGTTGGAGGAGCTGGATGCCCTGCTGGAGACGGCGGGAGGCTTCTGCACCGGCAAAATTCTGCAAAACCGCCATGCTCCCGATTCTCACAGCTTTATCGGAGAGGGAAAGGCCCAGGAGGTTCGGATGCTGGCGGAGGCGACGAACGCCAATATGGTGATTTTTGATAACGAGCTTTCCCCGGGAAATATCCGTGTCCTGGAAGAGATCATCGGGGTAACGGTGCTGGATCGCAGCGCCTTGATCCTGGATATTTTCGCCCAGCGGGCGAGGACCAAGGAAGGAAGGCTCCAGGTGGAGCTTGCCCAGTATCAGTATCTCCTGCCCAGGCTTTCCGGCATGGGCACTAGCCTCAGCCGTCAGGGCGGCGGAATCGGCACCCGAGGCCCCGGCGAAACCAGGCTGGAATCGGACCGCCGGCACATCCGGGAGCGGATCCGTCGACTGGAAACGGAGCTAACCCAGGTTCAGCGGGTTCGGGCCGTCCAGCGGGAGCGGAGGAAGAAAAACGCCGTTCCGGTGGTGGCCATTGTAGGCTATACCAACGCGGGGAAATCCACGCTGTTAAATCATCTCACCGGCGCGGGAATTCCCGCCAATAACCGACTGTTTGATACCCTGGACACCACATCCCGGCTTTTGAAGGTATCCGACAATCTGGAAGTGATCCTGTCGGATACGGTGGGCTTTATCGCCAAGCTTCCCCACCATCTGGTGGATGCCTTCCGGGCGACCCTGGAGGAGCTGCAATACGCGGATCTGCTGCTGCATGTGATCGATGCTTCCGACCCGGATCGGGAAGCTCACATCGCTGTTGTGGACAAGCTGATTTCCCAGCTCGCGGTCCCGGGCACCCCGGTGCTTCGGTGCTACAATAAGGCAGATCTGGTTTCCCGGGAAGATATTCCGGTAGGTGAGGACATTGTTTCGATTTCCGCATCCAAGGGCACCGGTATGGATGGCTTGCTGAATGCCATTGAAAAAGGCCTGGGTCAGGTCAGACACGATGTTCACCTGTGCCTTCCCTATGATCTGGGTGGCCAAGTGGAGACACTCCACAACAGTGCGCAGGTAAAGCGGGTAGAGTATACCCCGAAGGGAATTGAAATGGATGCCGTTCTGGACGACATCCTATACGGGCGGCTTCGGGCGTACGTGATAAAGGAGAAATAATGGAGGAGTACCTGGTTCCTTCCCAATTTGGGGAAGCGGAATTTGTGGAAAAGAAATCCCGTTTTATTGGGCGTGTTTGGCAGGTGGAAACGGAAGAGGAAGCCCAGGAAAGGATCCGGCAGATGAAAAAGCAGCATTATGACGCCACCCATAACTGCTGGGCCTATATTATTCGGGACGGAGCCGTCCGTTTCTCCGACGATGGAGAGCCGGGAGGTACCGCCGGAATGCCCATTCTCCAGGTGCTCCAAAAGGAAGAACTGTATAACGCGGTCTGCGTGGTGACCCGATATTTCGGCGGCATTCTGCTGGGTGCCGGGGGACTGGTGCGAGCCTATACCCGGGGTGCGAAAATTGCCATCGACGCGGCGGGAAAGTCCATGAAGCGGGTGTGGAACGCGCTGTACGTGCCCTGCCCCTATTCCTTTTATGAGCGGGTCAAGCTGGAAGCGGAAGCCTTCGGCGGAATTGTCCGCAGGACGGATTTTGGCAGCGAGGTAGATATGGAGCTGCTGCTTCCGGAGGGGCAGACCGGAGCCTTTCTGACCCGGTTGACGGATCTCACCGCCGGAAAGGTGGAGACAATGGAATTGGGTCAGGAATACCGGGCGTTTCCGGTTGAGGAAAGAACATGAGGAGTGTGTTATCACGATGAATATTCGGGAAGAGCTGGAATACCAGGAGCACCGGAGACTGAATCCCCTGGCGGCTTTTTCGGATCAAAGCACCGGGCGGCCCCGTAGGGAAGAGCCAAGGGAGGACGACGTCCGTACCTGCTACCAGCGGGACATAGACCGGATCATCCACAGCAAATCCTTTCGGCGGCTGATGCACAAGACCCAGGTGTTTCTCCGCCCGGAGGGAGACCATTACCGGACGAGAATGACCCATACTCTGGAGGTGGGTCGGATCGCCGTTACCATTACCCGTGCCTTGGGCTTGAACGAAGATCTGGCGGAGGCCATCGCCATGGGCCACGACCTGGGGCATACGCCTTTTGGACATGCTGGTGAAAGTGCATTAACCAGGTGCATGGGTAAGCCCTTCCGCCATAATGAGCAGAGCCTCCGGGTGGTGGATGTGCTGGAAAATGACGGCAGGGGGCTGAACCTGACAAACGAAGTCCGCATGGGGATCGTCGGCCATACCGGAAGCCGGATCCCGGAGACTCTGGAGGGGCAGATCGTCCGACGGTGTGACCAGATCGCTTATGTAAACCATGACATTGACGACGCGATCCGGGCGGGCATCCTGACGGATGAAGATATTCCCCGGGAAATCTCCCTGATTCTTGGATCTTCTCACCGGGAACGGATCAATACCCTTGTGTGCGATGCCATCCGTGTTTCCCGGGAGGCGGGAGCGATCCAAATGTCTCCCAAGGTGGATAAGGCACTGGCGGATTTGAGAAGCTTTATGTTTGATCGGGTCTACCGGAACCCTGTTGCCAAAGGGGAAGAAAGCAAGGCAAAGGATATGCTGCAAAAGCTGTTTGCCTTTTACTTGGAAAATCCCCAGGCCCTTCCTGAGGACTTCCAGCCCCAGCTCAGCTTTGACGGCATTGAGCGAACCGTGTGCGATTATGTTGCCGGTATGACGGATAACTACGCCGTCCATAAATATATAGAGATTTTTGTTCCTGCGGGCTGGCATGTCCGGGGATAGTGTGATAGAATAGAGGAAACCGGAACAGGAGGTGAGCGTATGGCGTTTCCGCCGTCATTTTTGGATGAACTGACCGCCAGAAATCCCATTGAGGATGTGGTAGGGCAGTACGTGGATTTGAAACGCTCCGGCTCCAACCTGTTTGGCCTCTGTCCATTCCATGGGGAGAAGACGGCGTCCTTTTCCGTAGCCCCGGAGAAGGGAATCTACTACTGCTTCGGCTGCCATAAAGGCGGCGGTGTCATCAACTTTATGATGGAAATCGAGGGGCTGAGCTATCCGGATGCCGTTCGCTCCCTTGCCAAACGGGTGGGGATGGAGGTTCCGGAGGATGAGCAGTATCAGTCCCGCTATCGCCGCCAGGAGCGGCTGTGGGCACTGAATAAGGAAGCCGCCCGATTCTTCAATAAAACGTTGTATGAGCCTGCCGGAGCGGAAGGATTAAAGTATGCCCAGGGACGGGGGATGAGCAAATCTACCCTGATCCGGTTCGGTATCGGCTTTGCCCCGGATACCTGGGACGCGCTGTGCAATGCCATGACCGGGAAGGGCTACACAGAGGAGGAACTGAAAGCGGCAGGACTGGTGTCCGTCTCCCAGAAAAATGGACGGATCTATGACCGGTTCCGGAACCGGCTGATGTTTCCCATCATCGATGTACGGGGAAACGTGATCGGCTTTGGCGGCAGAGTGATGGATAATTCCACTCCAAAGTACCTAAATTCCCCGGAAACAGAGATTTTTAACAAGCGGAAAAACCTGTTTGCTCTGAATATTGCCAGGAAAACGAAGCTGGACTATATGATCCTGGTGGAGGGGTATATGGATGCCATTGCCCTGCACCAGTACGGTTTTGACTGTGCCGTTGCCTCTCTGGGGACGTCTCTTACAGAGGAGCACGCAGCGCTGCTGACCCGGTATACCCAGCAGGTTACCCTGATTTATGACGGGGACGCCGCAGGACAGAATGCCACCCAGCGGGCGATTCCTATGCTGGAAAAGGTGGGCCTTCAGGTGAAGGTGCTGAAAATGCGGGACGCCAAGGATCCGGACGAATTTCTAAAGAAATTCGGTGCGGATCGGTTCCGGATCCTGCTTGAGGAATCTTCCAACCGGGTGGAGTACCAGCTTCGGGCAATTCAGAAAAAATATGATCTGACAGTTGACGAAGAGCGGGTCAACTTTGTGTCAGAGGCATCAGTGTTTATCAGCACCCTCCCCAGCGCCGTTCAGCGGGAAATTTACGGCAACCGGGCAGCGGAAGCGGCCAAGATCACCGGTGACGCTATGAAGGTAGAAGTGGACAAGGCGTACCGTCGCCGCGTTTCCAAGGAAAAACGGAAACAGGAGAAAATTGACTTGTCTCCCGTGAAAAATCTCCAACCCAAGAGTCGGCAGATTCACTATGATAATGTGAAATCCGCCATGGCAGAGGAGCGGGTGATCGCCATGATTGTAAAGGAGCCTGCGCTGCTGGGGGAGATCCCGGATCTGACGGAGGAAATGTTTTCCTCTGAGGTGCTCGGGAAAGCCTTTTCCCAGCTTCGGGAACGGTTTCAAAGCGGCTTGGAGGTGGCGGTTTCTGGACTGACGGAGCTTTCCGCCGAGGAAATTTCCCATATTGCGGGAATTCTCCAGCGGTATGACGGCCCCATTTCTCAGCAGGCGCTGCTAGACTGCGTCAATACGATCCGCACGGAGCACCAGACGGATAACGTGAAAAATGATGACGATCTCCTGGCGGCGCGGAACCGGATCAAGGAGAGAAAAGGATACGTATCATGACAGAACGTTTGGATCAAAATGAAGAATCCCAGATTCCCATCAGTGGGGGAGACGACGATATTCGCCAGTATCTTCGGGAGATTCGGGTGATCCCCAGGCTGACGCCGGAGGAAGAGCGGGTGCTTGCCCAGCGATGCGCCCAGGGAGATGAAGAAGCGATCCGCCAGATGGTCAGTGCTAACCTGCGGCTGGTGGTATCCATTGCCCGTGAGTACGCCGGACGGGGCGTCCCGCTGCTGGATCTGATTCAGGAGGGCAGTATCGGACTTCTGGCAGCAGCGAGAAAATTTGACTACTCTCTGGATTACCGGTTTTCCACATATGCCACCAAATGGATCCGCCAGGGAATTACCCGGTGCCTGTATAACCACGGCAGCACCATCCGGGTTCCCCTCCACACGGCTGAGCGGATGCGAAAAGTAGAGGCGGTGAAAAACCGACTCAGGCAGGAAACCGGGCGAGAACCTACCAGCCGGGAGATCGGGCGGGAGGTGAATCTGCCGGAGGAGAAGGTGGATGAGCTGACCAGGCTGATGCCGGAGGTGTGCTCCCTGGATGTTCCTACTGGTGATGATGAAAAAGGAACCCTCGGTATGCTGCTGGAGGATACGGAAGCATCCCGGCCTCAGGAGGCATTGGTGCGGCAGGAGCTGGCAAAAACGATGGACAGCCTTCTGGATACCCTAACCCCCCGCCAGAAAAACATCATCCGTCTGCGCTTTGGCCTGGAAGACGGCAGGTGCTATTCTTTGGAAGAAATTGGCGCGTCCCTTGGCATCACCAAGGAACGTGTTCGGCAGATCGAACGCCAGGCTATGGACAAGCTCCATAAGCAGGGCGCGGAAGTTGGATTGGAGGACTTTTTGGGATGATGGACTTGGATTTTACCTTTGAGGAAGCGCCCTGGGAAACCTTGCTGAAGGGATCCGAGCCAGGAGGCTCTGTTTCCGCCGTCAGCCTTCTGGCAATGCTGGAAGGCGAGGATGAGGAGTGCTTGGAGGACGCCTTTCATGCGATGGACGACGCGTTTCTGACGCTGGATATCTCCGGCATTCCCAAATACCGGGGAGAAGGCCCAATCGCCCAGCGGCTTCGTTTGGAAGAGCAGCTTGCCCGTGACGGACTGAACCCTGAGGAATTAGAGCCGGGGGATCCTCTTCGGATTTATCTAGAAGAGGTGGCGGAGGTGTCCGCTGCCGGAGAGGAAGACTTCCTTGCGTCCCGCTGTGCTGCCGTAGATGAAAACGCGATGCTTGCACTGACCAATCTGGGGCTTAAACGGGTTCTGGAGCTGGCAAAGGAATATGTGGGATACGGGGTTCTTCTTCAGGATATGATCCAGGAGGGAAGCCTGGGCCTTTGGCTGGCTGTCAGCAGCTACCGGGGGGGAAGCTACAAAAGCTATCGGGATGCCCATATCCGTACCGCCATTGCCAAGGCGGTGGCACGCCAGGCAAGAGCCGGCGGAGTTGGAGAGAAGCTTCGCAAACGGATGGAGGACTTTCAGGCGTCCGACAGACGCCTTCTCCGAACTCTGGGACGCAGTGCCACTATGGAGGAAATCGCTCAGGATATGGGCATCACCCTGGAGGAAGCTTCCGCTGTGGGAAAGATGATTACCGATGCCAAGCTCCAGCAGAAGACGGCGCAGCCGCGTCAGGAGCCGGAGGAGGGCCAGCGGGTGGAGGACACGGCGTATTTCCAAATGCGCCAGCGAATTTCCGAGTTGCTTGGCTGCCTGAGCGATTCTGACGCAAAGCTGCTTTCTCTGCGTTACGGACTGGACCGGGAGCTTCCGCTATCCCCGGAGGAGACCGCCGCCCGGATGGGGCTAACCGTTTCCCAGGTGCTGTCCCGGGAGGCATCCGCTCTGGAAAAGCTTCGCGTTGGAAGTTAGCGGCTTGCGGAGCGCGGCGACTCGGCGCACTGCCGATCTTATAGATTACCAGGAAAAGAGGAAAACGAAAATGAAAACTATTTCCATTGCCATTGACGGCCCTGCGGGAGCGGGTAAGAGCACCATCGCCCGACGGCTTGCCCAGGAACTGGGCTGTCGGTACGTGGATACCGGAGCCATCTACCGGACTGTGGCGTATTTTCTAAGCCTGCTTGGCATCAGCCCCAGGGACAGTGATGGGGTTCGGCGGTATATCGACGAGCTTACTGTTGCCATTGAATATGACGGCCAGGGCGCTCAGCATATGCTGATGAATGGCATGGATGTGACAAGCGAAATCCGCACCCAGGAGATCGGCCAGAAGGCCAGTCTTGTTTCCGCCAATCCGGCGGTGCGGGAAATGCTGCTGGATATGCAGCGGGAAACTGCCCGGAAATACAATGTGGTGATGGATGGACGGGACATCGGCACCGTGGTGCTGCCCCAGGCCGATGTAAAGTTTTTCCTGACGGCTTCTCCCGAGGTTCGGGCGGAAAGACGCTGCAAGGAACTGCTGGAAAAAGGCCAGAAGGCGGAGTATCATGAGGTGCTTCAGGAGATCCGAAAGCGGGATGATCAGGATACCCACCGGGCCATCGCGCCGCTAAAGCAGGCGCCGGATGCGGTAAGGGTGGACAGCTCCGACATGACCATTGAGGAAGTGCTGGAGACCATGAAGCGGGTCGTACGGAAGAAAGGAAAACAATGAGCGTTACGGTAGCAAAAAGCGCAGGCTTCTGTTTCGGCGTCAACCGGGCGGTGGAGATGGTGGAGCAGGCAGCCACAGCGGGAAAGCCAACGGCAACGCTTGGGCCGATTATTCACAACCGCCACGTGGTTGAGCGGTTCCAGAGAATGGGCGTAAGGGTTATTGACGAACCGGAAGATGCCCTTCCGGGCGAAACGGTGATCATCCGCTCCCACGGCGTCAGCCGGGAGGTTTACCGGCGGCTGGAGCAGCTGGATGTGGAGATCGTGGACGCTACCTGCCCCTTTGTCAAGCGGATTCACAAGCTGGTGAGCCAAGGGGAGGAAGAAGGACGGCTTCCCATCATTATTGGCACCTCAACCCACCCGGAGGTGGAGGGAATTGCCGGCTGGTGCCGGGATTGCCGGGTGTTTGAAAATGTGGAAGACCTTCGCACTTGGGCAGAGGAAGAGAAAATTCCGTCGGATACACCGCTGTGTATGGTGTGTCAAACCACCTCCACGGAAAATTTGTGGAAAAAATGCGGAAATTTTGCAAAAAAACAGTTTACTAATTTGAAAATTTTTGATACAATATGTAAAGCGACTGATGATCGGCAGAAGTATGCCCGGGAGCTTGCAGAGGTTTCCCAAGCGATGGTGGTTGTGGGGGATCCCCGCAGTTCCAATACCGGGCGCCTTGGGGCGATCTGCCGGGAGTGCTGCCCCATTGTGGTGATGGCAGACAATACGCAGGAGCTGGATCCGTCGGTTTTTTCCGGGATCCAAAAGGTTGGAATCACGGCTGGCGCATCCACGCCGGCGTGGATTATAAAGGAGGTCAACAAGACTATGAGCGAAATCATCAATGCTGAGGCTGTTCAGGACGAAAACTTCGAGGAGCTTCTGGAACAGTCCATCAAGACTTTAAATACAGGAGATAAGGTGATTGGAACCGTTACCGGTATCAGCAATACAGAGATCCAGGTCGACCTGGGCACTAAGCATGCCGGTTATATTCCTTATGATGAAGTCAGCGCCGACGCGTCCGTTAAACCCGAGGATATTCTGAAGGTGGGCGATCAGGTGGAGGTCTTCGTGGTGCGTGTCAACGACCAGGAAGGAACCGTGCAGCTGTCCAAGAAGAAGCTGGACGGCATAAGAGTTTGGGATGACATGGCTCAGATGATGGAGGACAAGACCACCGTGGAAGCCGCCATCACCGAGAGCAACAAGGGCGGTCTGGTTGCAAACATGAAGGGCATCCGTGTCTTCATTCCCGCTTCCCAGTCTGGCATCGCCAAGGGCGGCGATATGGAAGGCATGGTTGGTAAGACTGTCAAGCTGAAGATCACTGAGGTCAACCGTGCCCGCCGTCGTGCCATCGGCTCCATCCGTGCGGTGAACGCGGAAGAGCGTAAGGCTGCTCAGGAGAAGATCTGGAGCGAGATCGAGGTTGGCAAGAAGT